>NZ_JBIEOE010000048.1:0-1317 GCF_043498045.1 Sphingomonas sp. S6 | reverse complement strand
TGTAGCGAACTGCAATGATGATCGCCCGGACGCGCAATAAAGGGCGGTTTCCGGCGCACGTTGTTTGAGACAGATAGTCTCGCCAGACGCAAATTCCGTGAGACATAGCGCACGGTCAGTGAGACGGACGCACATTGCTGATCCGCCGGCGCACGAACGGCAAAAAGTGGTGGAGAAGCGACAGGCGGGTTTCGGTAACGCGATCACAAGAAGCGGCCGTCCAGATCGCGGCTATAGCCCCCGCGTTTCCTCAACGAGAATGCTTTCTGCCTCATCGATACCCGCCCAAAAATCAGCTCCGGTATCCACGAACGGAATGTCGAATACCAAGCAATCATCGCGTAGCTGGCGGCTTAGCTGCTGGCTGACTTTGAGATATCGGCGGACGTTCTCAATCCCGGTTCGATGAAGCCAGTCGGTTGGCGGCCTTGTGTGGCCTGCAACTGCCACAGCTTTGTCCTCGATCGGGATATTAGGATAACCAAGGAAGCAGGCCCTCACCGGCTGGTCAGCCTCCTGAATGAAACGGGCTACCGCTTGAGGGCGAAGGTTCACCCCTTCGACCAGATAGTCCCGTCGATCGAAGATGGCATGATCGAGAATAGGTTCGATGATAGGCCACATCTGGTCTGCGGTGCCAAGGTCGTCGGCTCCGGGAAGAACGCCAAGCGAGCGCGCACCCAGATGAAGACCCATCTTCAAGGCGTCCAGCGTGAACCAAGGAACGCCGTGGCGAGCGCACATACGCCCAGCCAGAATCGACTTGCCGCTTCGGCTGCAACCTCCAACGATATAGAGCATCAACGCCTCTTAGCGCGGCCGATGCAATGTCGGCTATCGGGAACTTGGCTCGTCCGCTGCAACGCCCGACACTGGGCGATAGCTGCCAATTGTGGCGATGTTGGCACCGCAAGAATAACGAGCGGTTTTCTGGTGGCGGGCGATACTGGCCCATGAGGCGCACCGCGTGACCAGAAAACCCGTTGCGGCAAACAGCACCAGCTTGGCCGTGCCGGTTCGGCTATTCTCGTGCTGCTCGCGCCAGCGGATCAACAATGTGCGCCCGTCTCACCGACCGTGCGCTGCGTCTCAACGATCGTGCGCCCGCTGCGCCGATCCGTCTCAAACAATGTGCGCCGGAAACCGCCCTTCATTGCGCGTCCGGGCGGTCATCATTGCAGTTCGCTACAACTACCGGTCTCCAGCGCAAGCGCACGACCATGGAGGTCCTGACCGACCTGCTGCGTGCCGAGGCGACGCACCGCCATGCAGCCTCGGTCCGTTACCGGATGTCGGCCGCCAGGTTACCCGCGGTGA
>NZ_JBIEOE010000047.1:0-1425 GCF_043498045.1 Sphingomonas sp. S6 | reverse complement strand
GGTCGTGTCCGTCAACGTGGTGTAATTTCAGGTGTGCCACCGGGCCGCATCGTTCAGGCGGCCTTGGGTGTAATCTGTAGGGGCGGTACCTCCTCGATCTGTGGTGTGGCGAGAGCGGTCATGCCTTCGATCTGCATGTAGCGGTTCTGGAGCTGGTATTCGTCGTTCTGCTCGAGGAGCACGGCGCCGATGAGGCGGGTGATGCTATCCTCGTTGGGGAAGATGCCGACCACGTCGGCGCGGCGCTTCACCTCCTTGTTCAGCCGTTCCAATGGGTTGGTGGAGTGCAACTTCGTGCGATGCTGTTCGGGGAAGGTCATGTAGGCGAGCACGTCGTGCTCGGCGTTGTCCATGCAGGCGCCGAGTTTCGGCCAGCGGGCGCGCAGCTGGTCGGCGACGTGACGCCAGGTCTGGGTGGCTGCGGCATGATCGGGCTGGAGGAAGACCTGCCGGATGGCGGCAGCCACCATGGTGTTCTGGCCCTTGGGCACATGAGCCAGCGCGTTGCGCATGAAGTGGACGCGGCAACGCTGCCAGGTGGCGCCGACGACGCGGGTGATGGCGGCCTTCAAGCCCTCATGCGCATCGGAGATGACCAGCTTCACACCCTTCAGGCCGCGCCGGACGAGGTCGCGCAGGAAGGTCGACCAGAACGGCTCGGCCTCGCTGGGGCCGATGTGCAGGCCGACGATCTCGCGCTTGCCTTCGGTGGTGACGGCGACGGCGATTATGGCTGCCACGCTGACGATGCGGCCGCCCTCGCGCACCTTGAGGTAGGTCGCGTCCAGCCAGAGATACGGCCACTCGCCGGCGAGCGGGCGCTTCAGGAAGGCGTTCACCCGCTCGTCGATGTCCTTGCACAGTTTCGACACGCTCGACTTCGAGATGCCACTCATCCCCATCGCCTGCACCAGATCATCGACGCGCCGCGTGCTGACGCCGGCGATCCAGGCCTCCTGGATGACGCTGACCAGCGCCTTCTCCACCGTCTTGCGGGGTTCGAGGAAGCCGGGGAAATAGGCGCCGGTGCGCAGCTTGGGGATCTTCAGGTTGAGCGTGCCCAGTCGCGTATCCAGGGTGCGGTCGCGGTAGCCATTGCGCCAGGTGCTGCGCTCGCCGGAGCGCTCGTGGCGACCGGCGCCGATGAGGCCGTCGACGTCGGCCTCCATGATGATCTGCAACACGCTCTCGGCGACGCTGCGCAGAAAATCGCCGTCTCCGGTCTTCGCCATCAGTTCGGCAAGCGGTAGTCTGTCGTCGGTCATCGGGAAAAACTCCTCGGGTGTTGGTGAAGCTCGACACTTCCACCTTAACCGATGAGCCCGGTGGCCACCGAGACGCCGACGCCGGGGTGGGGCCTCGGCCCCACCCCGGCATACACCGTCATCTACACCGGGAAATTACACCACGACCGCGGACGCTACC
>NZ_JBIEOE010000046.1:0-1689 GCF_043498045.1 Sphingomonas sp. S6 | reverse complement strand
GCCAACAAGACGATCGCAGATCCGGAGGCGCAGTGATGGAATTCGCTCATCTGGCGCAGCGCATGTTCAACACGCCGATCGCGATCCATCCGCGGAAGGCGGAAATCGCGATGGCCGCGCTGGCCGACCGCCTGGGCATCGCGCACCTTATGCGCGCGAATGGCCGGCCGGTCCCCGCTGCCTGGGACGATGATGACGACGAACCGCTGTTCACGAGCCGCAATTCTGGGCGCGACACGGACACTGGATATGACATCGTGGGCGACTGCGCGATCATTCCGATCTCGGGCACGCTGGTGCAGCGCACGTCGTCGCTTCGTCCCTATTCAGGGATGACCGGCTATAACGGCATCCGCCAAGCGCTGCTGACATCGGTCGCCGATCCAAAGGTTCGCCGCATCGCGCTCGACATCAATTCGGGTGGCGGTGAGGTCGCGGGTTGCTTCGACCTCGTTGACACCATCTATAGCCTGCGCGGCGAAAAGCCGATCGCGGCAATCCTGACGGAAAGCGCCTATTCGGCGGCCTATGCGATCGCCTCCGCCGCGGACACGATTTACGTGCCCCGCACCGGTGGCACCGGATCGATCGGCGTAATCTGCATGCACGTCGACCTTTCGGAGGCGCTGACCAAGGCGGGCCTGAAGGTCACGTTCATCACCAACACCGGGGCCGACCGCAAGACGGATGGCCATTCGGAAATCCCGCTGAGCAAGGAAGCGCTCGCCGCATTCCAGCACGAGATTGATACCATGGGCGCGCTGTTCCACGACACCGTGGCGCGTAACCGCGGCATCGCGACCTCCGCCGTGCGCGACATGCGCGCGGGCACGTTCATGGGCGCCGACGGCGTCACGGCCGGCCTCGCCGACGCCGTGATGGCGCCCGACGCGGCATTCGCCGCCTTCCTTGCCGCCTGACCACCAACCGGAGACTTCCCATGTCGAAGAAGACCATCCTGGCGGCGGGGACGTCCCCGTTCGCCCATTTGCTGAGCGGTGCCGCGGCGCTTGCGGGCCGTACCCTCGGAAGCCGCGCCGAAAACGAAGACGAGGCACCCGATGCCGAAAGCGATGACAGCGATGTCGACGCCGAAGACGAAGGCGCCGAACCCAAGGGCCGCAAGGCGAAGGGTCGCAAGGCAGAAGAGCAGGACGACGCCGACGCGGAAGACGGCGATGATGACGCGGACGCCGAGGACGATGGCGATGATGCCGACGCCGAGGACGAAGCACCGGAGCCGAAGGGCAAGAAGGCTTCCGGCTACGACCGCGGTTACGCCGCCGCCAACAAGCGCGCGCGTGCCATCTTCGCGTCGCCCGCCGCCGCCGGCCGCCCCGACCTCGCCGCGCAGCTGGCATTCGAGACGACCATGACGTCGGCCGAAGCAATCGGCGTCCTCGGCATGGCCGGTGCGTCGGCGCCGACACGCGGCCGCAGCCTCGATGAGCGCATGAACGCGCGTCGCGAACCTCGTCCCGGTGCGGGCGCCAGCGGCGGCGGCGAGAAGACGTTCGCCGACCAGGTGCTGGCCGCCTCGAAAAAGGCCGGTCGCCGCTGATCCTCAGCGCGCCCGCCTGACCCTCATCTCACAGGAGACCTCGAATGGTTCTTTCCTCGACCCTTCAGGGCAATAGCCCGTTCCAGCCTGGCGTCGCCCAGGACGTGTTCGTTCCCGATCAGCTGATC
>NZ_JBIEOE010000045.1:0-1894 GCF_043498045.1 Sphingomonas sp. S6 | reverse complement strand
TGAGCCGCTGAGCCGCTGAGCCGCTGAGCCGCTGAGCCGCTGAGCCGCTGAGCCGCTGAGCCGCTGAGCCGCTGAGCCGCTGAGCCGCTGAGCCGCTGAGCCAGTGTGACGGATGGCGACGTACGCTGAACGGGTGCTTCGACCGATCACGTGTAGCCGGGCACTATCCCAGCCTTCTTGAGACCGGTGCATAGGCCAGATCCGTCATGCCCGACTTGTTTAGACATCCGCTGCTCCGCACGTCCCGAAGCAGTCGGTGTTAAGGCGCGGTGGCTCCCTAGACATGTCTGGAGGGCGGTCAGACGGATGCGAGTGAAGCCGTTGTTGTTATGGCCTCTCGAAGGCTGGCATTTCCACATATGGGGAGGCGATGGCCCCGCGGAGTTCCAGCCTTGGCTGCGGCGATGGTTTTGAAATAGGCGGGAGCTCCATTCTATTCGCATGGATGGGGTGAAGGCTTGGTGCTGAGTTGACGGCGTCAGAGCGCCCATGTTGACGCGTCGGCTCTGGCGGATCGCAGCGATCTCCCCGCCGGATTGCCTACGGTACCTTGGCGTGGGCACGTCATTGGCTGCACTAGCAAGCACGCTCGTCTGCTACCGCGCTAGCCCCGAAAGCCCTTGATGTCGTTCCCCGACTGGGCAGGCAAACACCACCCTCGACCCAGCGCCCCTTGAAGAACGCGCACCCCACGCCCATATCCATACCGCTATAGTCGCACATCGACGGTTTATCGGCGCTCTGCGACCCTTTCTCCCTCTTTCCCTGCAGCCCGGCATCAGGCGCAGCGACACGCGTTACGCCTGTCACGAAAGAAGGGACTTCCCATGAGCACGATCGGCACCGTTAAATTCTTCAACGCCGACAAGGGGTATGGCTTCATTGCGCCTGAGAGCGGCGGCACGGATGCGTTCGTCCACATCTCGGCGGTCGAGCGCGCTGGGTTCGCGACGCTGACCCAGAACCAGCGCGTCGGCTATGACCTGGAAGAGGATCGTCGCGGCAAGATGGCCGCGGTCAATTTGCACAGCGTCGACTGATCCTCGCCGCCTGACATCGATCCGACGCCGTCCGATACGGGCGGCGTCGGCATTTGGTTTTTTGTCTGGGGTTGAATCATGTCGAACGATGCCGCCTTCTGCCGCCGTCAGGCGATGATCCAGCGTGGTGTCGCCGATGCAGCGACACTGGACAATGTCCGCCTCCAGTCGGAGCGCGCCGCCGCGAGCTGGGATGCGATGGCAAGCCGCGCCGAGCGGACCGAGCGTCTGCGGGCCGACCGACTGGCGCGCGAAGCGATCCCTCCGACCACCCTTTCATGACAGGCCAAGCGTCGGCTGTCGTCGCACGCTCAACGCCCCGTCATCCCGGCGTCTCGGAAACGCCGGTGGCGCTTGCCCATGCGACGTTGCGGCAGGGCGCGCGTCATATCGCCGGACTCGCGCCATGGGCCGATTCCATGGTGGAGGGACCACAGGCGGTCGTCCGCGCACGCTATGTGGGCAATTGTCTGCGCGAGCTCGACAGGTTTCTGGGCGTTCTGTTGGACGTCTCGTGCCTGGTCCCACGGCCGAGGCTGCTGACGTTGAAGCCCGATACCGCCACGCGAATCGCGGTGTACGGGGCGGATGGTTGGGACATGCGGCCGGCTCAGCGGCGACTGCGCGCACTCGAACGATCGCGCCTGTGCCTTCTTCATGATGCGGGGCGCGTGGGATGCGGCGATGCGCCGCAGGCCCGCTGGCTGACCTCGGGCTGGCGGGATGCCGGATCGCCGGTGCTGATTCCGAGGGAAGCCGCCCCCTCATTCCGAAATGATGCCGCCCCCCTGTTCCGAGAATTACTCGCCCCCTGATTCCGAGATGATGTCGCCCCCTTTGCGGGGATGACGATG
>NZ_JBIEOE010000044.1:0-1904 GCF_043498045.1 Sphingomonas sp. S6 | reverse complement strand
TTGGTTCACTGTGGCGGGGAGCGCGCCGCTGGCGCTGCCGGCAGCGCTCGTCTTGCCGAGGCCCAGGAGGCGCACTGCCGTCGCGGCACCCGCTGCGGCAGTGATGACCGCCGCCGATACGGTGAGGCCGTCGAGGGAGATATTCGGGAAAGTCTGGCGCCCCGCCTCGATGAAGGCGAACTCCACCGTGCTGTACGTCGCCCCATCTAGCGCCTCGCCCATGCTGATTGCATCGAGCACGACGGTGAGGATGCCGAGCGTGGGGTGGATCAGCACGCCAGGCCCAGCCGCCCGCGCCGCGGTCAACAGCGCGAGGCGCTGGGCGTCGATCGGCAGACCGCCGAGGATGGGATCCTTGTCGACGACGAATCCGCGGATGCGATAGCGCGTCGCGCCCCGACCCATATCCTCAGTCCATACGTCCTCACGGCCGGGATATTCATGAACAGCTAGGCGCCGGCCGGCAGTCGTGACATGATCGGTCACGGCAAAGGGAACGCCGCGGAAGGACGCAGGCAGCAGGTTGAGCAGGGACATGTCGGACCTCCTCAGGCTGGCGTGATCTACGCGGTTAGAGGGATAGCAAAATGAAAGCAGCGGTTGCGATGACGCTTGCGAGCCTTCAGCTGGCAGCAAGTACCCCTGATCCTGCGGTCACCCCGTGTCACCTGATCAAAAAGGTAGCGGTCGGGTGCCCCGATGGACCGTACTACGCGCCTACAAATGCAATCGATTTGTTCGACTCGTATGGGTTTGACGCAGCTAAAATCACTGCCGACTACACCAAGGCCATTTTGCGACGCTACAGCTGCGGATCACTAAGGGACGACGGCTCATACCCTGACCTTCGTCTCGAGGTCATGAAGCAGGGACGTGTTGCGACGGAGGACGGCTGGAGGCAGGTCGTTAAACTTGCGGTCTATCGAACAAATTACGCTGGCATTTGGTGGGTGGCGCCCGAGTATCTCGACGCGGGCTGCCGTCCTACCGCAAAGCCCAACACCAATGGCTGATGATCAATGCGCCACGGCGTGGCTTATTGCTGGCGTAGACCCGTGTCGCGTCTTTGCCGTCACACGCGCGCCTTGGGGAAGACCATGGACTTCCAACGAGATTTGCGTTGGCTGGGCGGGCCCAGCACGGTCGTAGCGGTCAAGCCCCTGACGGCGGATTACGTCCTTCAACTTGGCGCCGTACTTATGATCTGTCGCGTACACGCCGGTAAGAGAGTCTGCGGCTTCATCGACCGTGCGAGCACGCTGAAAGGCGCGATAGCGCTTGCTGGATAGCAACTTGGCGTGAGCATCGAACGCCTCTTCGAGGGATTCGAACTTCCGGAATTTCGCCATGGTATAATAGCTTCGACCTAGACGATCCTCTTCACGGGTGCGCGCCATTACGAAAGGCTCGCCGCGGCGAGCCTTGATGCCGAAGGGGTTATTGCTGCCGGCAGGCATGCGTTTCCCATACGAGCTTTCCAGCCCATATTGTCCGAGCGTAATCGACGCCCGGACACCGGTTCGTGCCTGGGTTTGCTGAGCGGCGCTGATTGCGCGCGCTGTTAGCCCAGCAACGGCACGCTCGATGGCCCGGCCACCGCGTTCGATCGCACGTCCCCCGCGCTCCACCAGCCCGGCCGCCGGCGCAAACGTATTCTTGACGATCCCCCCGAACGTCGTGGCGCCGCCGACGATCTGGCGCCCTGCGGCGAGCGTCGCGTCATAACCCGGCTCCGCCGCATCCGCCGCCGCGCTTCCGGCGATCGCCATCGCGCGGTCGGTCAGCTGCCCAACCATCGCCCCTTTCCGCTGAATGCGCTGGCCGCGCTTAATGTCGTCATCGGACGCGATATAGGCCGTATTGCCCGCGTCCTTCATGTCGTCGCCCAGAGCCTTGCCGCCCTG
>NZ_JBIEOE010000043.1:0-2363 GCF_043498045.1 Sphingomonas sp. S6 | reverse complement strand
CCTTCGCGGTTCGCGCCCCTGCTCGCCGCCGATCTCGATATCGATGGCGCCACGCTGGCGGAGGCGCTGAAGCCGTATGTCCACCAGCAGCTTGACGAGCTCGGCGAGCCGGATCTCGACTTCACCGCCGTCGAAAGCTGATCGTCTCCGCCGGGCTAGCCGACGCGGTTGGACGCCGCCGCCGCGTATCAGCCTACCCGAATGGGCAGATCGATATCGCGTACTCGCCAAGGAGGCGGGCAGCACCTCGGGCAAATATCGCACCGGGCGTGTGGAGATCGCCCGCGGGCCAATGCTGGCAGCGACGGAGCCAGGCTGCCGCAAGATCTCGGCGATGGTCGCGACGCAGTTGCTCAAGACGACGCTGATCGAGAACATCACCGGGTATCACGCCCACCTCGACCCCTGTCCGATGCTGATCGTACAGCCGAAAGACACGGCGGCCCTTCAGTTTTCGAAGGAGCGCGTGGCGCCCTTCATCAAAGCGACGCCGGTCCTGCGGGGGCTGGTCGGCGCTTCTAAGACGCGCGACGCCGGCGACACGCTCGATTACAAAGCCTTCCCTGGCGGCTTCCTTGGTATCGTCGGTGCGGGTAGCCCCGACAACCTCGCACGCCGGCCGATCCGGATCATCCTCTTCGACGAGGTCGACAAGTACGCGCCACTGAAGGAGGGCGACCCGCTCCTCATTGGTGCCGAGCGCCTCGCCACGTTCGAATCCAACTCGCTCGACGTTGCGGTCTGCTCGCCAACGGTCACGGGCGAGAGCAAGATCGAGGTTCGCTTCAACCAGTCCGACCAGCGTCGCGCGTCGGTCGCCTGCCCTCATTGCGGTCATCGCCAGTTTCTCGACTTCTTCCGTCACGTTCATTGGGAAAAGGGAAAAGACGGCAAGACGCACCGCCCGGAAACGGCGCAGGTTTACTGCGAAAGCTGCAAGGAAAGCTGGACCGAAGGTCAGCGCCTGCGCTCGCTCGGCACGATCCGCTGGCATCAGACGCGTCCGTTCGAATGCTGCGGCGTCTTCCAAAAGCCGCTCGATCGCTACGAGGCTGAGTGGCATAGCGAGACCGGGTCGGCGGCGGTTGATCGCATCTGGGACTGGTGGGAAGGCCCTCGGCACGCCGTTTATAGGGCAAAGTGCAGCGAATGCGGCACCTGGGCCGTGCCGAACATCCATGCCGGTTTCCAGGCGGGCAAGCTCTATAGCCCGTGGCAAAACGATTCCCCGCCGCGGATGGCCGAGAAGTTCCTCGCCATCACGGACGAGGACGGCAAGCTCACCTTCTATAATACGCAGTTGGCGCTGACCTATCGCAAGCACATGGCCAAGCAGGTCGATGGGCATGCGCTGCTCGCCCGCCGCGAGAATTGGCCTGAAGGGTTCGTACCCAACGGCGTCGCGATGCTGACGGCCGGCATCGATACGCAAGATTACCGCATCGAGATCGAAGTCGTCGGATGGGGGCGCGACGAGGAAAGCTGGTCAATCGAACATCACGTCATCGACGGCGAGATGAGCGATCCCGATGTTCGCGCCCAGCTGGAACGGTTCCTATCGCGGACGTGGTATCGAGCCGACGAGCGACCTTTCACGATCGCCGCAGCGTGCCAGGACAGCGGCGGCCACCATACGGACGCTGTCTACGCATTTTCGAAGGAAAACCTGCGACGTAAGTGGTGGGCGATCAAAGGCGAGAGTGCGCGGACGGGTTTTCGTAATCCGCTGTGGCCGACCAAACGGCCGTCCTCGCGATCAAAAAAGACGTTTCGGCCGATTATTCTCGGCGTGAACGCCGGTAAGGACACCATTCTTCAGAGCTATCTGCCCAAGCCCACTCCTGGGCCTGGGTACATGCACTTCAACGGGGATTGGGACCTCCCCGCCTTCGAACAGCTCACGTCCGAGCAGATCGAAATTAAAGGCGAAGGTTCACAGAAAATCCGCCGTTGGGTCCCGATCGCCGGACGGGCGAACGAACGCCTCGACTGCCGCGTCTATGCGCTCGCCGCGCTTCGCGGCCTAATGCACACTGGCCTGAAGCTGAACCGTGAGGCGGACAAGGTCGGCGCGGAGGTGACGCCGCATACCGAGGTGGTCGGCGATCCTGACGATGGGGATCGCGACGAAAGCGACCACCTCCCCGACGCTGAAGCGCCGCCGACACCGGCGATGCCGAGCTCATCGCCAGCGCCACCGGCGACAACCGCTGCTGCTCCGGTTGTGTCAGTCACTAGCGCCGCACCGGCCAAAAAACTGTCGCTGGGCGCCCGGCTGGCAAGAGGAGGACGGCCATGAGCCTATTCGACGGCCTGCCCGAACCGCAGCTGCGCGCCGCCCTGGCGTCTGCGCAAGCGGCTCT
>NZ_JBIEOE010000042.1:0-2587 GCF_043498045.1 Sphingomonas sp. S6 | reverse complement strand
CGCCGGGGTGGGGCCTCGGCCCCACCCCGGCATACACCGTCATCTACACCGGGAAATTACACCACGACCGCGGACGCTACCTTCACTGCCGTTCCACGAGCGGCCAAGGATCAGGCGATTTCGGCCGTTCACCTCAACGAACGCCGCCAACCTCAAGATCGCCTGCCGCTGGCGTGTCTCGGCTACTGCCAACACCTTGGCCCAACGCTTGGCGAAGCGATCCTCGCCGACCAGCGCCAAGTCCGCCGGGCGCAGTCCGGTGGCAGTCAGCTTGCTCGTTTCGGGATCATGGAAGACGTGCACAACTGCCCGCTCGGACGCGGCGGCGGCTGTGCCAAACTGCTTCATCACATGGTCGACAAGAGCGGCAAACCGAGCCTCCGGGCCGGGCCGATCGGGTTGGTCTGGCGCGGCGACGACAGTCGCGTTCGGTTGAACTGATGCCGCAGCGACGATCCTTGTCGCTTCGCGCTTATCGAGCACGTTCCTTTCGATGCTTGCGAGTTCGCCGAGCCGCGCCGCAAGCTCCATGCGCTCGGCCGCGATCGCTGGGAAGTAAGGCGCGATCGCGGCTTCAATCTCGTCTAGATGCATCGCGGCAAGTGCTTGCCGCGCACGGATGTGCGCCTGATTTTTGCGATCCGCTGCGGTTACCTTGCCGCCCGAATCCAGGTTGTCGATTATGCGGCCGGTCTTGCTCCTAAGCCGTTCCGATGCGGAGCGCGCCAGCTCGAGAAGCGTGTCGAAATGCGCGAGCTGGCGGAGCTGTTCGGCACTTGCCGCAGCGACGCTTCGATGCCGTTCGAGTTGCTCCTCCAGCTCCGCGCGCTGTTCACCTACGAGGCCTTCACGTCCCTCGGCCGCATCGTCCCTGAACCGGCTCCATTCGCTCTCCTGTCGCTCTAGCTCGGCCCCACGTTGCTTGATCGCAAACCGCCAGTCGTTGAGCGCATTGTGATAGTCGCGCTCGACGAGGGCGCCCGCCGCGACGAGTGCGGCGGCTGTGCTTCCAAGGTGCGTATCGGGCTTTTTGGCGATGCCGAGTTTGACAAAGGAACCAGCATCAAAGCGCGGCCTCAACCCACGCTTGGCCAGTTGCTCGTTGCCCAGACTAACGACAAACTGACGCACCGCCTGATGATCCAGCGCGCCGAGTTTCCAGAACGCCTTGGGAGCGTCTTCGGGCAGGTATCCGAGGATCCCGGCCAGTTCCCCCGGCCGCATCTTGCGCCCCCTTCCCTCAACCGTGCGACCGCCCTCCACCGGGTAGATCGTCGGGTCGATCAGCACATGCGGATGGAAATTGCGGGGGTCGTTGTTGGCATCCGGATCGTGCGCGATGGCGAGCATCCGTACGCCCTGAGCATCGAGCCAGATCATCAGATGCTGAAGGACGCGTAGCCGCTCAGCCGCCGTCAGACGATCGTCGAACTCGAAGACGATTTTTATTTGGATGCGTGCGGATCGGGGCTTTGCAAAGTGGAGGATGCGGTCGCCCTTTTCCTTGCCGAAACGCTCGCCCAGGCCTTCGCACCAAGGCAGAACATCCCCTTCCAGATGGCGCACGACCCGGCGTTTCGGTGATCGTCCGGCGGCGCGCAGCAAGGCAATTCGCGCTGCCGTCCGGACAACGCGTGGCGGTGTATCGCCGGCATCGGCGAGCGCCCGCCAGTCCTCGGCAGTGCCCCGCTCCGGGAAGAACTCGAGGCGGCTGACGCCGGTGTTGCGGCCGGCCTCCCAGCGCTGCTTCCAATAGGCCTCCAGCGTCGCCCGGTCATTGCTGATGTTGCTGATGAATGCCGCCACCCGATGATCGCCGTCAGCCGGTTCGGCCTCCGATTTCGGCTGTGTCAGATAGGCAATATTCCCGACCCGCGCCGGGTCGGTGACGTAGTTGCTGTAGGCCGTGGCTTCATCGCGCAGGCCGCCCTTCTCAGCCTTTGTCGTGGGCGTCGCAACCTTGCGAACGACCTCGATGCTGACGTGCGTGGTGGTCCGCCCATCGGATGTCTGCGGGCGCTGCATTCTCGGCGCGGGCACGCGCAGGTCGACCGGGCGCCGGTAGCGACTGGCACCCCTGGCGCGCTCGTTTTCCCACTCGATGGGACGCGCCACACGGCCACCGCCAGGCGCACCGAACAAATCCTCGAGCGCCTTGCGATGCACGAAGGCGCGCACTGCTGCTGTCGCATGGAAGAGGTCGAGTGAATGGGTCATGATCCTTCGCGCCGGTGCCGGATGGCGACCATGATGACGCATGGATCCGCGTCCTGACCATGACCCCCTCGAACTATATTTTGGGCCGTCGCCCTACCCGCCTTCCGGAGCGCGCAGCGCGGGAGGACCAACCGGCGCCCACGTCCGGTTCCCCCCCCCCTGTTTTTGCGGTCAACACGCCATCGCCGCCCGCGCCGCTAACCGCCCAGCCGGTTAGCATAATTGCGCAAACCACAGCCTTACCATCTGCCTGCTGATTCCGAGGGAAGCCGCCCCCTCATTCCGAAATGATGCCGCCCCCCTGTTCCGAGAATTACTCGCCCCCTGATTCCGAGATGATGTCGCCCCCTTTGCGGGGATGACGATGAAG
>NZ_JBIEOE010000041.1:0-3410 GCF_043498045.1 Sphingomonas sp. S6 | reverse complement strand
CCGTCTCACTGACCGTGCGCTATGTCTCACGGAATTTGCGTCTGGCGAGACTATCTGTCTCAAACAACGTGCGCCGGAAACCGCCCTTTATTGCGCGTCCGGGCGATCATCATTGCAGTTCGCTACACATAGGCGCCATCGTCGTGGACGATGCACATGCATGCCTGCGCACTCTTGAGCGGCAATTCCGGCTAACGATCCCGTCCAGCCATCCCGTTTACGAATGGGCTCTCAACAGGTTCGAGGAGGCAATCAACCAACAAAGCCCACGCAGCCTCAAACGGATTAAAGCTAACGATCACAGCGATTACGTTGAGGTGCCCTACTGGGCGCTCAAAGATGCTGCAGATGAACTACTGACAGAGTTAGTCAACGCCGAGAGCGAAAAGCCCTTCAAATACGTCGTCCCATTCCTTGGCGAAGGCCTCGCGCTCTGCCGGGTGATAATAGGCGGCCAAGAGATGGAGATTTCTGCCGTCTATCCCTGGGCAGACCTGGTCAACCCCTTTAGGCGTGCCAAACGGCGCATCTACATGACCGCGACGCTCTCTGATGACACTATCCTAGCCACTCACTTTGGAGCAGACCCTGACGTTCTGGAGGTGGCGGTAACCACGCCTTCCGCGACAATGGGCGAGCGGATGATTTTGATGCCGCAACAGCTCAACAAGGACATAACGTTCAACGACGTCAGCGGTATGTTGAAGGAGCTTTCAAAGGAGCATAACGTCGTCGTTATTGTTCCATCGAAAGCAGCTTCTGAGGAATGGGCTAACCACGCCGACCAAATATTGATGGGCGATGATGTTGCTGACGGTGTCGCGAAGCTCAGGCAATCGCACGTCGGTATGACGGTGCTTGTGAACAGATATGACGGCATCGATCTCCCGGACGACGCGTGCCGCGTTCTCGCTATTGTAGGTCTGCCAGAGGCTGCATCGCTGGTAGAACGCGCGGACATGACAGTGCTGAGCGCGTCCGGTGTCACTCTGCACCGGCAGGTGCAGCGGATAGAGCAAGGCATGGGTCGTGGCGTGAGATCAATTGACGACTTTTGCGCCGTCATCCTGTTCGGCTCGAAGTTGACGGAGAGGCTTCTTTCTGCGGACGGAAAGGCGATGCTTACCGCCGCGACGAGTGCGCAGCTCGACCTTTCTCTAAAACTCGCGAAACAGGTCGAGAAGGCGGCGGGCGGGACAATCGATATCGGAAAGGTCGCTCAAGTCGTCGACCACTGTCTGAGCAGGCACGACGGGTGGCGAAAATCAGCGCGGTCGGCACTGCTGAAAGCCGAGGGATCAAATGAATTGCGCTTTGACCGCACGCAGGTGACCCTGCGATCCGCAATCGACTTGGCTCGAGATGGCGATACGAGGGGAGCAGTCGCAACGCTGCAACCTGTGGTGACCTCAGCAACGGACGATGACAATAAGGCCTGGTTGATGAGCCGCCTTGCGCAGCTTACGCACTTTCACGATCGGGCAGAGGCGCAGAAAATAACCAAGGCGGCCTACGCTTTGAACCGGAGCGTAACCCGCCCACTCGAAGCGCTTAGCTATGAACGCCTCTCAACAGTGAACGAAGCTCAGGCTGTGTCTGCAATACGTTACCTGCGGACCCGCCGTCTTGAGCATCAGGATCGGATCTTTTTCGCGACGGACGTCAAGGAGGATCTTGCCTTTAAGCGCGTGCCTTACAAACGTTTTGAGGAGGCTGTGCGTCAGCTTGGTCTAGCAATCGGGATGCTCTCGCAGCGGCCAGAGGAGGACTATCAGGAAGGTCCGGATAATCTCTGGCGGCTACCAGGGAGGGAGTTTCTGGTCATAGAATGCAAAAATGAGGCTGGATCCGAGGAAGGCATAAAAAAGCGCGACCTCGGCCAACTCGGCCAATCAATCGAGTGGTTCAAAGACCGATATGGGGATACCGAGCCATTTATCCCGATTATCATTCATCCACTCTCGTATGTAGGGCCGCAGGCCACTGCTATACCGGATTGCCGGGTCATAGATGGGCACCGGCTTCGGCTACTTAGAGATAGCTTTTTGGACTTCGTTAAAGCGGCGAATGAGGAGGTTCTTGGAGACCCCGCGGCCGTACATCAACAACTCGCCACACATAACCTGACAGCAGATCGCTTTATAGACGCGTTTACCGTACCACTTGCATAGGCGTAAATCGATGAGGCGGAGTGTCTGTAGCCCCGCCTAGAACCGATATGACGTTTCGGAGTTAGGGCTGGAAGTGCCTATTTTAGCAGACGGTCAGCACGGTAATTTAAGGCAGCGCTTCCTCGGTCGCGCTGTAAAGGTCCTGCGCCTTTCGCTTCCAGTCGTCACACTGCTAATACCTCCCTATATATTATTTGTGGGAGAATCATCCCAGCTTTCGTTGTTCAATGAGTTTGGCCTGCCATCCGGCTTGCAGGACCAGACTGCGGCTGGCGATTTCATAGCCGGAATAGTCGCTATCCTGAACGCCTCCGCGACAGCGATCTTTCTGGCGGTTACCTTGATATGCATATTAGGCGGCGCTGTAAGCATGACCTGCCTAGCGATCATCGATAGAATACGATGGATCGATCGGAAGGTTGGTCATCGCGTAAGGGCGGTCAGCCGAGCAGGCATGAACGGTATGAAGGCAGCAGGCTGCTTTGGACCTATTATAATTGGGTCCGGCCCCTTTGTTGCCATGATCGTCTTCGGTATCCTGTACGGTCTTTTCTTTGCATCAGGTACAGTCCTCTCGGTTGGTTACGAAGAGGGCATGCGGCTCGCGAAGGAAGCAAAATCGAGTGCCTTGATTTGCGCTGGCCTAAAGAGACCAGCGGCGAATGGCGGCAGAACAGATTGCGTATCAATTATTACGAGCGGCGGATCGAGGATTTCTGGTTATCCAATGCCGACGGATCAGCAAATCATTGTCATAGATCAATCGGGGAATGCCAATTGGGTGAAGAGCGACGACGGCCTCACTGTGATGAAGACCACTATTCAACATCCGCATCCGCAGCCTACCAAGCCGAAGCCTCATAAATCCCCATAACGGTGCCGCATAAAAGGCAAAGTCGGCGCGGCCGCTTGCAAGTGCAGCGCTATTCTAAGCGCATGAGTTGCGCCGGATACGGAGATACAAGTGGCTCTAACTCGTTCCAGGGGCCAGTGAGCCATCGAGCATAATCGTCGTCATGCAGAATGACAGGCATTGCCTTGGGGTGTATAGGCGAGACTAGGAAGTTGGGCTCAGTAGTAAGAAAACTATAAGCATTCCCGCGCTCCGTCGGTGCCGATTCCGATGAAGCCGCCCCTCGTTTCCGAGATGATTGCGCCCCTTCGTTCCGAGATGATGTCGCCCCCCCGGAGACAGGGCCGTGCTGGCTACGTCTGTTGTTATTTCGTTCGTGCCGGTCG
>NZ_JBIEOE010000040.1:0-3709 GCF_043498045.1 Sphingomonas sp. S6 | reverse complement strand
GCGCCCGTCATACCCGTTACGCTGCTCGACGAAGGGGGTCCCTTTTGCACGCCGATAGGGGGTCCTTTTTGGACGCCGATTGACAGAAATAGCAGCAGAATGCCGGCAAGCACGGCATAGCCGAGCATCCCTGCCGCAAGCACACGGTAGCCATGGGAGCGCGGGCTATCTGCGGCCAGACGCTCAAGCCGCTCGATCATTGGAGCGAAGCGCGGCTCCAGCGCCACCGCCCCGCCCCACTGGTTCGAACGGATATCCTCCACTTGGATTGACCGCATATCCGCCCCCCGATGCACCCTCGAAGTAATGCCGCGTGCTATGGTCTCCGTCCAGCGGCCGGCTATGGTGTCTGCTAAGCTACAATCTCCCGCGTCAGCCGCGCCGTTTTGGTGTCCGCAAGGCGGAAAATGAACCGCTCCCGGTCGGTCGGTGCATCTTCCGTCTTCCCGGGCGCGGACACGTGTCCATCTCGTCGGTACGAACGACACGCGGACGGTGAGTCTGCATGGGGAGGGCCGATCATTCTCCCGCAGGCAATCCGACCCGGAATTTTTTACCACCGTGATCTCGCGGAAAACGCCCATTCGCGCGTTGGTTACAGCCGGACGGTCGTGCCACCCGCACGGGCGCATCTCCTAGCCACGACCGATCCTATTGATAGTCATTATCATTAGTCGTATCTGCGCCCCCTCACAAAGGGGGCAAAATGAAACCGATCGCTTACTTGCTCTGCACCGGCATGGTGGTCGCCGCGACACCCAGTGCCGCGCAACAGACGGCCGACTCCACGCAAGACGTCCAACCGGACGACATCATCGTCACCGGTGAGAAGTCGAACCGAACGCTTCAGGACACAACCACCAGCGTTGCGGTCACCACGCCCGAGCGCATCCGGCAGGAGAACATTCTGACGATCCAGGATGTCTACAACCGCACTGCCAATGTCTCAGAAACCTACGGCTCCGCCGGCTTCACCATCCGCGGAATCAACAATAAGGGTGTAGGTGCCGGCGGCGATGCGGACACGGCGACCGTGTATGTGGACGGTGCGCCCATCCCGCGCCAGGCGCTATTCGGGGGACCGACGGATCTTTGGGACATCGATCAGGTCGAAATCCTACGCGGGCCGCAATCCACTATCCAGGGCTTGAACGCGTTGGCCGGCGCGATCGTGCTGACGACCCGCGATGCCTCCGTCGCCGACTATAGTGCGGACGGCCGCATCCTGTGGACGGACCGCAACGATCGCACCTTCTCGACCGCAGCAGGCGGACCGCTGATCCGCGACGAGCTGGGCATTCGCCTGTCGGCCGAACGCCGCGCAGATCGCGGCATCATCCGCAACGTCACGCGAGGTGGGTACGATGACAGCCTGCGCACGCTCAACCTGCGCGGCAAGCTCCAGTGGACGCCACGGTCGCTGCCCGGGCTCGACGTGAAGGCAAGCTACAATCGCGTCCGGCGCGATGGCGGCTATCTTTACGAATATACCAACCTCACCACGCCGGACTTCTACGATCATCGCCGCTCGACCAGCGACCAGCCTAACCGCGGCCACATCCGCTCCGACATCGCGGTGCTGAACGTCGGTTACAAGATCGCCCCCCGCCTGCGACTGTCGAGCGTCACCTCGTTCAATCGTACCGCGACGTTGGCGCAGACGGACGCGGACGGCACGGCCGCCGACGTCCAGTTCATCAGCAATGACAGTCGTTACCGGACCTGGACGCAGGAGCTCCGCCTCAATTACGACGGCGAGCGACTGAGCGGCGTGCTGGGCGCCTGGGCCTATCGGCGTTCCGGCGGGCTAGCCGCCAACAACCGCCTGAACATCGCAACGCCTGTCACCACAATCGTCGGACTGTTGCAGAGTGGCGGTTTCCCAGCCGCCGCTGCACGGCAGATCGCAACGGCCTATGCCACCGCGCTGCCGCAGATACCGGTCCGCTATAGCGCCGACCAGCCCTTGCTGGTGAAGAACGCCGCGCTGTTCGGGGACGGTCGCCTGCGCGTGACCGATCGCCTCTCGCTGCTCGCTGGCTTCCGCTACGATCACGAAGACAACCGCTACGGCGCGGAGACGATCGCGATCTTCAACGGCACATTGCCGAGCCCGGCCGCATTTGGCGCAGCGGGCACCCCGCTCAACCTGGCGGTGAACGCGATCAATCGCGGCGTGCTCGGGCTGGTCGCGCAGGCGGCATCGGCGCGGGCCAGCAGCGCCCGCAGCTTCGACGCCTTCCTGCCGAAGGCCGGCCTCAGCATGGAGTGGACGCCCGATCTGACCACCGCCTTTACCGTGCAGCGCGCCTATCGCTCTGGCGGCTCCAGCCAGAATCCGGCGCGCGCAACGCTCGTCGCCTATGATCCGGAATATAGCTGGAATTATGAAGGATCACTGCGCTCGCGCTGGCTGGGCGGCAGGCTGACGGTCAATGCCAACGTCTTCTACGTCGATTGGAAGGACCAGCAGACGACGGCCTTCTTCGGCCTCAACGCCTATGACTACTATACGGTGAACGCCGGCAAGTCGCACCTTTATGGCGGAGAGTTGGAGGTGCAGGGCCGCCTCAACCGCGTGTTCGACGCTTATGCTTCGGCCGGCTACGTTCGGACCAAATACGACCGCTTCGATCTGCCAGCGGGTTCGACCAGCACGGTCAACCTGGCCGGATCGCAATTCCCCTATGCGCCCCGCTGGACGCTGGCGGGCGGGATCAACGGCCGCGCCGGTGCCATCGTCGGCAACGTCAACGCCAATTATCGCAGCGGCGTCTTTACCGATGTCGGAACCGCGCAGAACCAGTCGCGAGTGTCCGGCCGCACGGTGGTGAATGCGCGGCTCGGCTATGATGCCGGTCGCTGGACCGTGTTCGCCTTCGCGCGGAACCTGCTGGACGAGGATTACCTCCAGTACCGCACCCCCGACGGCAATCGCGGCATCGTCGGCGATCCGCAGACGTTCGGTGTCGGTGTGGAACTGCATCTGTAACAGTCTTGGCCTCGCTCGTCGCGGTCGTCGGTGGCTTGGCCCATGCCACGCGGCTGCGGCGGGCACGAGCGGACCGGCAGCGCGAACGGGGCGGCCTCAAGGCCGCGACCGACGTTGAGCGCGGCGTGCGTCGGCACTCATCCCCATGGACATAGGCCGACGTGACGCTGCGCCCGTTGGTCTTGCCGACCGCCGGAAAGGCATCGTGCTGATGCGAGGCGAGGCGCTGTGCGCATGCCCGTCGCTGAGCCACGGCAGCCGATGGCGGTGCCGCGAGCGTGCGGCCGCCTTGAACGCCATGACGGCCTCAGGCGTGGCCTTCCGCCTGGATCATGGCCCTGCGCCAGCTCTGCTGGGCTTCGGTCCGCTAAGGCGGGCCGGGCAAGGCTGAAGTTGGGATAGGCACCGAGAGAAAGCAGCTTTCCTCCGCCAGGGAAGCGGCACTTCGTCCGCCATAGCTTGGCGCCGTTGAGGCGAACTACGAGGTCCGGTCGGCCAGCTTGTCGGCCTACTGCGATCTTTGGTTGCTGATGGGGCATCCGCCCCGGCAGGTCGCGCAAGAAAGGCATAAAAAAGCCGCCTCGGGGGTATCCTGAGACGGTTGTGGCTTTTTGGAAATGGTTGCGGGGACAGGATTTGAACCTGTGACCTTCAGGTTATGAGCCTGACGAGCTACCGGGCTGCTCCACCCCGCGACACTGCATTACCGGAGTGAGA
>NZ_JBIEOE010000003.1:0-456383 GCF_043498045.1 Sphingomonas sp. S6 | reverse complement strand
CGGCGGCGCGGCCATGTCGGCCGGGTCCGTGACCTGCGTCCGGGGCCTCGCGCGCCGGCCGATTGAAGCGGCGCGTCAGCTGCTCGGCGATAGCACTGTGGCGACCCCCAAGGCTGTGCCGGCCGACATGGCCAGTCTACTCGACCAGATCCCCTGATCCCTCGGCGGGCGCGGTGCCCGCCTTCTCCTGGAGAAACATCGTGAAGCTGATCGCCGAGTGGCGCCAGTCGTGGCGCCTCTGGTCCGTGCGCGTGTCCGCGCTCGGCGCCGCCGTTTTCGCCTTCCTGCTTGCCGCGCCCGATCAGGCGCTGGCGATCTGGAACGCGCTGCCGATCGAGGTGAAGGCGCACCTGCCCAACCAGCAGGAGTTGGGCCTTGCCCTGCTCACTGCGGCGGCGGTGGCCCGCGTGCTCAAGCAGAAGGAGGCGAGCGATGGCCAGCCCCGATAGGGCGCCGCGCGCGGGCACGTCGCCGCTTACCGCGCTCGCGATAACGATGGGCGTGGCGGCGGCGGCGCTGACGACGCCGTTCGTCGCTCGCTGGGAAGACGGGCCGGCCGGGCCTGCGCTCGTGCCATATCGCGACATCGTCGGCGTCTGGACGCAATGCAGTGGCGAGACGCTAGGCGTGACCGCGCGATCGCCCAAGGAAACCCCGGAAGGTTGCGCTTTGAAGCTTGATCGCCGCCTCGCCGGGTTTGCCCAAGCCGTAGCGACCTGCACGCCCACCCTCCGCGGCCGGGACTATCAATGGGCCGCGGCCACCAGTCTCGCCTATAACATCGGCACGGCCGCGTATTGCAAGTCGACGGTGGACCGTCGCTTCGATGCGGGCAATTTGCGCGGCGCATGCGACGCCTTCCTCATGTGGGACAAGGCAGGCGGTAAGGCCGTCGCCGGCCTGGCCAACCGGCGTCGTGCCGAGCGCGACCTCTGCCTGACGGGGTTGCCGCGGTGATCGGCTGGCGAACCAAGGCGCTCATTGCCGCCATCGCCCTGCTCGGGCTGCTGGTCGTGGCGGCCCTCGTTGGCGCCCATCGAAAGGGCGAACAGGCTGGGGCGGACCACGTCACCGTCCAGGTGCAGCGCGATCACGCCGCCGCCGTCACCGTAACGCGCAAGGACGAGCGCGCCGCCGTTGACGCATCCGCCACCATCGCGACCAGCGTCGCCCAGCAGACGGTCGCCTCGGCGGCCGTCACCCATCACATCGTGGAGAACCTGCGCCATGCGCTCGACACTATCCCGCCTGCTCCTGTCGGCGATCCTCTGCCTGCCGCTCCTATCGACGGCATGCGGGACGACATCAACACTGCCATCGCTCGCGCGAACCGAGCGGCCGAAGCTGCCGCCGCTGTCGCCGGAGCTGGTCAAGACGGAGCGTCTTGAGCCGCTGACGGCGAAGCCCGCCGGGCGGCTGGTGACGATCGACGTGGCGGTGCTGACGGAGATTGTGACGCGGCTCGCCGAGGCGGTGGGCGCGGTCGAGCGCGGCAACGTGCGCGCCGGCGGCGTGATCCGGGAACGGCGGTGCGTCTCGGGGCTGTTCGCTACCGGCGCGCCGCCGCCGGGGTGTCCTCCGCTTCGAACGCAATGACATGGGGTCGGTCAGGGATGGCCGGCCCCTTTTTCGTTCTAGCTCGCGCTCGCGATCGATCCGTAAGCCAAATATCGTCAGGGGGTATCCGTGGGGGTATCAGCCGGTATAGTCTGACCAGCATGCCGCAGAAACGCGTCGTTTATTGCATTGTAAGTGGTGGGCGGCGGACCCACCATCGACGCTTTCCGGGGGCATCTATCCGGTCCCAGACCAGCTCATAAGCCGCAGCGTCCGCCAATCCCGCGTCGCGTGGCGTCGCACCGCGCTTCCTCCGATCAACCGGCGCGCCGCACACATAAGATTATGATGGCGGGCATCGTGACGCTTATCGATGCGCAGGCGCGGGACTGGGGCGGCACGTCGGACAATCTCGCCGATTCGAGCGATAGAAAGGAGCGGAAGACCTTCGACGGCTGTTTCGAGGTCTCGCTGGAGCACGCGCACACCGCCAGATGTCTACGCTTGATATGTCGGTATTGCTGACGCATGATTTGACGCGAACAAGAGGGGTGGGGACAATGAAGCGCATTTGGACGGCAGCAGTCGTGGCGATCGCGGCCTGTGCGGTGCCGGCCTTCGCGCAGTCAGCGGATACCCAGGCAAAGCCTGCCGAGAAGAAGACCTGCCGCAGGCTGACGCCGACGGGTTCGTTCATGGCCACCCGCGTCTGCAATACTGAGGCAGGATGGCGTCAGTTTGACGGGATTACGCAGCAGGGCGTGAGCGACTTCCGCCGCTCGTTGAATATGAGCGGCACTAACGAGCGCGCCGGCGAGAAGTAAGTCGGTTACGCAGGCGCCCGCCACGCGGTGGGCGCCGCGATCCGCTGCCCCGAATGCGTCTATCGCCAAGTCACGGCATTCATGTTGAGGCCGATCGCGACGGGACACGAACCCCCGCCATAGTCGGCCCGCTCTATCAGCCGAACAGCCGGCTCCAGAACGACGGCTGCACAGACCGTGAAGCCTGCCATTGCGCCCGCGCTTCTGCTGCCCGCTGATGAAGAGCGCGGATGCACTCGTCGCGGGGGAGGTCGGAAAGCCGCTGCGGAGGGATGGACTGGCCCATAATGCGTTGATGAATCGCACGATGAAGCGTGCCTTGGCAACGACGATGCGACGAATTGCAGTCGATCGTCTCGAAGCCTGAATAGCTGCCTCGCTGATCGGCGGCGTCTATCATGCCATCATGCGCCGGCCCTGAGCCGAATGTGCTGTCGTGCGTTGATTACCACCAGACACGCGCAGGAGAGCGACATGGCCGATGTGAACGATCCGACCCACGAACCCGAGAGCTACACCGATCTGCCGATGCAGCCGACCGGTTCCGGCCCCGCCGATCTCGAAGTCGCGTACGAGCAGATGCGCCTTGCCGAGGAAGCCGAAGGCACCACCGGCGGTGTGCCCACTGCGGCCGTGGCGGATGCGGCCATGCCCGTCAGCGACGCAGGCGCGGTTGCCGAGAGCGAAGCCCACCCGAGCTGAGGCGGTCAGGGGAGGGCGCGCGCCGATCACGCGCCCTTTTCTCTTGTTATTGGGCAGCGATCGGCGTTCGCTTGCGTCGCCACCGCACGGCTACGCGAGCATGTCAGCGGTGGGTAGGCCGGCGATTGACGGGCACCAGAGCAAGCTCCCGGCTGGCGCGCGATTGGCCCCGGCGCATTTCGAACCCGATGAGGGCGAGGTTCGCGGCGATAAAGGCGGACATGGTGACGTAGAAGGCCATGGATCGTCTCTCTGCGGCATCGGCCTTGCGGCCTGTGAGGAGCAGATCGTTGGCCTAGCAAAGGTTTACGGCAGGTGAGCGGGGCCGCGATCCTGGCCGATCACGCGACAGGCCGAGCCAGCGTTACGGCGAGCGCCTGCTGGCAGCCTTTGGACGGCGCCTAGGCTCGGCACCGTCCCGGCCGTGTATCAGCGGCAGACGCGGACGCGGCGATGGTGACGGTAGACGATACGGCAGTGATCGCGGCGATCGCGACCCCAATGGTGGCCGCGGTCGCGACGGTTCCGATCATACCCACGATGGTCGCGGTGATCGCGTTGGTCGTAATGGGGACGGCCACGATCGTGGCGCTGCGCATCGGCAGTACCGGCGAGACCAGCGGAGCCCGCCATCATGGCCACGGCAGCGAACAGCATCTTGAGCGTCATGAATCCTCCTTCGTCAGCGCCATTGCGGCACGTGAGGGGGATTACG
Organism: Sphingomonas sp. S6; assembly: GCF_043498045.1. NCBI lineage: Bacteria > Pseudomonadati > Pseudomonadota > Alphaproteobacteria > Sphingomonadales > Sphingomonadaceae > Sphingomonas > Sphingomonas sp. S6. The sequence goes on along the minus strand of NZ_JBIEOE010000003.1, from coordinate 452,585 downwards.
CAGGCGACACGGCATCGTTCCTGACCTTTGTGGTCGGGAGGGATGGAGCGATGGATCGCCATGTTGGTTGACACGCGGCGCGCCGCAATCGGACGGTGGCGGGGATTGGGCAAAAGGCAGGCGTATCGGGTGCCGCTCACCCGGCACGCGCTGCCATCATCGTCATCGGCTGCGCTGCGTCCGCCTGATGGATGGGAGCCGGCCGTCCGAGCAGATACCCTTGCGCTTCGTCGCAACCTTGCTGGCGCAGAAACTCCAGCTGCTCTGTGGTTTCTACGCCTTCCGCCAGAACCGGGATCGAAAGGCTTTCGCCGAGGGCCAGCACCGCACGGATGATAGCGGCCGATTGCGGCCCACAGTCCAGGTCGACCATGAAGGACTTGTCGAGCTTGATCTTGTCGAAGGGGAAAGATCGCAGCGTCGACAGCGACGAATAGCCGGTTCCGAAATCATCCATTGCTACCGATACGCCCAGCGCCTTCAGCTGGCGGAGGACGTGGGTCGTGCGTGCGTGATCCTCGATCATCGCCGTTTCGGTGATTTCGAGTTCGAGGCGCGACGCCGGCAGACCCGTTTCCAGCAAAATCTGGTGAACGAGACTGGGAAGATCGACGTGGCCGAGCTGGACTGGCGACAGGTTCACCGCGATCTTGTGCGGCTCCGTCCAGGCCGCCGCTTCGCGGCATGCGGTACGCAAGACCCATTCGCCGATGGGCAGGATCAGTCCCGACTGTTCGGCAAGCGGGATGAAGTCGGATGGCGACACCGATGAGCCGTCCGCCTTCGTCCACCGGAGCAGGGCTTCATAGCCCGTGGTTCTGCCGGTGCGAACGTCGCCTTGTACCTGCCAATGAAGAGCCAGTTCGTCGTGGTCGAGCGCGTGGCGCAATTCCTGCACCATCCGCCGGCGATCGCGGACGGCGCGATCCATCTCCTCTTCGTAGAAGCAGACGTTCGACGCTATCGACCCCTTGGCCCGGTACATTGCGAGGTCAGCGTTGTTGATGAGCGCCGAGACATCGTCGGCGTCTTGCGGCCATAGCGCGATGCCGACGCTGGCGCCGCAACTTGCCTCGCTGTGATCGAGCACGACCGGTTCCATGATCGCGGCGCGCAGCCGTTCGGCAAGGCCAAGCGCATCGGCCGCTTGTTTGACGGGCATGACCGCCACGAACTCGTCGCCGCCAAGGCGCGCGACGAATTCGCCCGGGCCCATCGCTGCCTTCATGCGCTCACCGATCGTGATCAGCAGCTGGTCGCCCGCGGCATGGCCATGAACATCGTTGACCTCTTTGAAGCGGTCGAGGTCGATCGATAAAAGCGCGACGGCAGCGTGCCCGGTGTCCGGCGACGCCTGCTTGGTCAACCACTCCAGGAATGACGTCCGGTTCGGCAGGCCGGTCAGACTGTCGTTGCGCGCCAGATGCGTAATCCGGCGTTCCTGCGCAAGGCGAGCCCTGAGATCGCGGATGGAGTAGATCGTATGCGGTTCGCGTCCGCGCGCATCGATCCGGACCGCGATCTCGATCGCGATGGCACTTCCGTCGACGCCGATCATCGTCGATTGCGTCAGCCGGTCGGCGGTGATCGCCGTGGCACCCGCGATCCAGCGCTCGATCGGCTCTCCGATGATGTCCGCGGACGCAATACCGGCGAGCGCCGCGAATGCCGCATTGGCGGCCACAATGCGACCTGCAGAGGTCACGACCATGCCATCGACGTTGCCCTCCAGCACTTCGTCCAGGCGCCGCTTCGACTCCGCGCTGGCCTGCGCGTCGAGGACATAGGTCGACAGGCCCGTGCCCAACACCAGCATGCCGACGCCGGCGACAGCGAGGGCCATGATCGTCGCGGCGTCGTCCGATCCCGGCTGACCTGGTGCGGGTGCGAAGGGGACGATGGCCATGGCTGCCATGCCGGTGAAGTGCAGCACTACGATGGAGCCGACCATCAATACTGTCGCGCGTAAGGGCCCAGCAAAACGCCCGCGCGCAAGGGCTCGATCGAAGGCCGCGGCGCCCAGCACCACGACGCCCGCGATCGATACCGTGACATAGTCGGGGGACCAGGAGATGAAGCCCTGAGCGGCGAATGCCCGCATGCCGGTGTAATGCATCACGGCCACTGCCAGACCGAAGATCGCGCCGCCGAGGACCGGCATCCAGCGCCCCTTCTTCGTCGCCGCATTCAGGGCGATCGCGCTGCCAGCGATTGCGAGGAGCAGGGACACCCCGGTCAGACGTGGCTCGTAGCTGACGCGGACGCCCGGCTGATAGGCGATCATCGCAATGAAGTGCGTGCACCAGATCGTCGCGCCGGTCGAAACGCCGCCCATGAAGATCCACGCCAATCGCGTCCTTGGCTCGGCCTGACGGATGCGACCCAGCAGCTGAACCGTGATCGTCGACCCGACCAGGCAGAACAAAGCCGCCAGGCCGACCAGCCAGAGGTTATGATCCTGCGTGAGACACGAGAGGAAGCGCATCCGGATTGACCCTTTTTTCAGGCCATTCTCATTCAAACATCAAATTTGTTTTAATTTCATGCAGTTTGGTCGTGAACATACGCCTGCAACGAGCCGCTTGGATGGCCTATGGGCTGCCTTAGGTTCCGTCGCAGGGGTTTGGCGTCCTGCGCAAAGTCCCGCGGCAGGGATTAAGCCGCGAGGTCGAACTCAAGCGGCTCCACAGGGGATGTGAGCGCGTCGCCAGCGACAAGGCATGCCAGCTGCGATCGATACAGGCAGGTGAGATCGCGATGCATGGCGCGCACGGCGTCACTGGTCGCCAGCGTGGCGAGTGCCATCTGATCCTCGATGCGGCGTTGCAGAAGCTCACGGGTGAGGCCGGTATTCATCGGACGCCTCTTTGCCCCGAAGCGTTACGCGGCGATGCAATAGAGTGGTTAATCCGGGGGGCAGGCTGAACGTCGCGACAATGCACAGCCTAGGATGCGCGGCAGACCTCGATGGTGTGTTCCACACTCCGTGCATCGACAGCGCATCAGGTCATGGTGGCTGCCGTGATCCTGCCCTATGGTGCGCGCCGTTTCGGTGGCTTTGGGGGAAGGGCATGAGGACGGATCTGAGGATCACGACGGCGATCGCCGCGGCGCTGCTGGCGTCGGGGTGTGGCCGGTCGGAACCGGAGCCGGATGGCTGGACCGCGCAGACCGATACCGCGATCTGTACCGATCGTGAGGGGCGGCGGGTCGCCGACGACCAATGCCCGCGGCAGGCGCTGACGAGCGGCTATCATGGCGGGGGCGGCAGCAACGCGTTCCTGTGGTACTTCCTCGGGCGCAACAGTGTGATCCCGCCCTATGGCGAGACGGCGCGCGGGGGATCGTTCAGCCGTGCGGGCGGCGTCAGCTATGCGCGCGCGCCGGCCAACACCTTCGTCAGCCGATCGGGCGCGATCAGCCGTGGCGGGTTCGGCGCATCGGCGCACAGCTTCGGCAGCGGCCGGGCATGATTCGCGTCGGCATCGCGCCGCGCCCCGACTGGCAGGCGAAGGTCGAGGCGGAGGGGCTAATCTGGCACAGCGTCGATGGCCGGCCCTATTGGGACGAAAGCGTCTATTACCGCTTTTCGGCCGCGCAGATCGCCACGATCGAGGGGGCGACGGCAGAGCTGTACCGACTGTTCCTCGCCGCCGGGCAGGCGATCGTCGACGATCCCGCACTGTTCGACCGGTTCGGCATTCCGGCGCCCTTCCACCAGGCGATCCGCGACGCGTGGGAGGTGGAGCCGCCCGCGCTGAACTACGGGCGGTTCGATCTGGGGTATGACGGGGCCGGGCCGCCCAAATTGTTCGAGTTCAACTGCGATACGCCGACGTCGCTGCTGGAAGCCGCGGTGATCCAGTGGAGCTGGAAGGAGGAGCGCTTCCCGCACCTCGACCAATATACCAGCCTGCACGACCGCCTGATCGCCAAGTGGCGCGATATCGCGCCGCTGCTGCCGCCGGTCGTCCATTTCGCGCATGTCTCGGACGAGGCGGGCGAGGATATCGTCACGACATCCTATCTGCGCGACACGGCGGAGGCGGCGGGGATCACGACGGTGCCGATCCTGGTCGACGATCTGGGCTGGGACCATGACCGGCGCTGTTTCGTCGATCTGGCCGAGCAGCGGATCGAGGCGCTGTTCAAGCTGTATCCGTGGGAATGGCTGACCGCGGAGGCCTTTGCGGCGCCGCTGCTCGAAAGCCTCGACGATACGCTGTGGATCGAACCGATCTGGAAGATGATCTGGTCGAACAAGGCGATCCTCGCGATCCTGTGGCAGCTGTTTCCGGATCATCCCAACCTGCTGCCCGCCGGCTTCGACATTCCGGAAGGCGATGCCGTCGCCAAGCCGCTGCTGGCGCGCGAGGGCGCGAACGTGTCGATCCGGCAGAACGGACGCGTCGTCGCTGAGGCGGCGGGGGAGTATGGCGACGAGGGCTATGTCTATCAGGCGCTGTACCGGCTGCCCGAGACGGCGCCGGGATGTTTTCCCGTGATCGGCAGCTGGCTGGTCGATGGCGAGCCGGCCGGGATCGGCATTCGCGAGGACGGGCTGATCACCGGCAACACCGCCCGCTTTGTGCCGCACGTGATCGAGGGGTAAGCCGGAACCCGTGGGTGCAGTGCGGCATTGATACGGGCAGCGCGCGGGAATGATCCCGCTGCCCTGTTCGAGGAATCTATGAGCCGTACCACGCTGGGCCTGTTCGGTGCCGCCCGTCCCCGTCCCGTCGCACAGGATCGCCTGATCGCGACGAGCGATACCGCCGCAGATGCGTATCGGGCGGAACGGATGTCGGGCCTGACCCCGGTGGAGCGTGCGCTGGCCGAACCCAAGGGTTCGGCCGCAGCCCTGCTCGCCTGATACGCCTTAGCGCGCCGCCAGTGCAGGGCGGCCGGCGTGATGGATGAACACCTGTTCGTCGGCCCAGCGCTCGCGGCTCTGGCAGGTGATGGCGCTGCGCCCCGGATGCGGATCGGCGGCGAGCGCATCCGAGAAGAAGCGGATGCAATAGACGTCGCGGCTGGCATCGTACCGGACCGTGTAGGCGCGCGGTGGCGCATCCGCCCGGTCCACGGCGGCGGCCGGTGACGCGGCCAGCGCGGCGAGGGCGAGCAAGGGCGGCAAGATGGACATGGTGGAGCTCCCGGTCGTCCGCGCGACATGATGTCGTGCAGGTTGGCGGGCGCCATGCGATAAGTGTGCCATTTGAATAATACACCGGATTTGCGTGGATTTCCTGAAGGCCCGGTGTCGCGCACCGGGTGCGCGGCGCCAGAAGTTGGCGGACCGGGCGGTGCGACGTGGCGATCCGTGCGCGGCGCGCGTCCTTTTCGTCCCGCAGGCGTTGGCACGGGATGACACGGATTTCGGATCGAACCGGCGGGCGCCGGCTGCCGCCCCTATTGGTAGGACTCGCGCTGATCGCGGCGGGGCTGGCGGTGCTACTGATCGGCGCGGTGGCGACCAGTCGCTATCCGTTCGCCTTCGACCGGGCGATCATCGTCGGTCTGCGCCAGTGGAGTGGTCCCACATGGCTGCCGAAGGTGGCGGCGGACATCACCGATCTGGGCGGTGGCGTGGTGCTGACGCTGATCGTGACGCTCGTCGTCGGGTTTCTGCTGGTCCAGCGCCTGTTGCTGACCGCGCTCGCCACCGCGCTGGCGACGCTGACCGGCGGATGGGTGATCGAGCTGGTCAAGGGCGTGGTGCTGCGCGCACGGCCGGAGCTGGTACCGCATCTGGTGTCCGCCAACGGCTACAGCTTTCCGAGCGGGCATGCGACGGCGAGTGCCGTCTGCTATCTGACCTTGGCGGCGCTCGCCGGACAGGTGACGCCCGACCGTGCGGCGCGATTGTACCTGTTGGTGGCCGCGGTGCTGCTGGTCGGCGCGATCGGGTGCAGCCGCGTGTATCTGGGCGTGCATTGGCCGAGCGACGTGCTGGCCGGCTGGAGCTTCGGCACGCTCTGGGCGCTGGGTTGGTGGACCGCCACGGCGCGGGCGCGCGTGGCAATCGGTGGGGAACGATAGGGGCCGATCCATGAAGCGTCATCCCAGCGAAGGCAGGGATTTCCCCCGCTGAGCTGACGTGACAGGAGCCGCGCAAGACCCCAGCCTGCGCTGGGGTGACGTGCTTAGGCGGACGGCTCGAACGCCACTATGCCGCCGTCCAACATAGACAACGTGAACACCTTGGCGGAAACGATCGGGGTCTATCGTTTCCGTTTCTTCACCGGTTCAAAGAGCGCAATCCATTGGCCCGGAGAGAATGGCAGGTCGCGCGCGTGTAGGACAGAGCCCGCGCGATTTCGCCGTGATCACAGCGGCTTGCCGCTAGCGCGATCCTATTGGCGTTCGCTCAGCTTGCGTTCCCAGGCGAGCGCGTCCTGGACGATCGTGTCGAGATCGTCGCGCTGCGGGCGCCAAGGCAAAGCGGCGAGGATCGCGCGGTTGTCGGCGACGAGCGCGGCGGGGTCACCGGCGCGGCGCCCTTCGTAGCGGCGCTCGATCGTCATGTTGGTGACGCGATCGACTGCGTCGAGCACTTCGTTGACCGAGAAGCCGCGATTGTAACCGGCGTTCAGCGTGTGGCTCTGCGTCGGTTCGGCGACCAGCAATTCGAGCGCGGCGACATGCGCGGCGGCCAAATCGCTGACGTGGATATAGTCGCGCACGCCGGTGCCGTCGGGCGTGTCGAAGTCGGTGCCGAAGACGGAGACGGCGGCGCGCTTGCCGGTCGCCGCTTCGACCGCGATCTTGATGAGGTGCGTCGCGCCCACCGTCGACTGGCCCGACCGGCCTTGCGGATCGGCGCCGGCGACGTTGAAGTAGCGCAGCGCGCAATAGTTCATCGGATGCGCGGCGGCGACGTCACGCAGCATCGCCTCGGTCATCAGCTTCGACATGCCATAAGGATTGATCGGCACGGTCGGGTCGGTTTCCTCGACCGGCACCTTCACGGGCGTGCCATATGTCGCGGCGGTGGACGAGAAGATGAAGTGCGGCACGCCTTCGGTGACGGCGCTTTCGATCAGGCTGCGCGTCGCGGCGGTGTTGTTGCGGTAATATTTGAGCGGATCGCTGACCGATTCCGGCACCACGACCGATCCGGCGAAGTGCATGATCGCGCGGACATTGTGATCGCGGATCGCGGCACGGATGGCGATATCGTCGGCGACGTTCGCCTCCACCAGCGTCGCGCGCGGATCGACCGCCCAGGCGAAGCCGGTGACGAGATTGTCGACGACGACGACGTCATAGCCCGCGTCGCACAAAGCCAGCACCGCATGGCTGCCGATATAGCCGGCCCCGCCCGTCACCATCACCTTGCCGTTCAATGCCATGCGTCGTGTCCTTCGTCTTTTGCGCGGCGTAGCGCCTTCCTACATGGGCTGCAAAGGAGACTTCAGCATGACGGATTATGTAACGCTGGCGGGCGGCTGCTTCTGGTGTACCGAGGCGGTGTTCAAGGACGTGATCGGCGTGGAAAGCGTCGAGAGCGGCTATATCGGCGGCGACGTGCCGAACCCGACGTACAAGCAGGTGTGCGGCGGCGACACCGGCCACGCCGAGGCGATCCGCATCGGCTACGACCCCGAACAGTTGGCGCTCGGCGACCTGCTCGACATCTTCTTCGCGACGCACGATCCGACGCAGCTGAACCGGCAGGGCAATGACGTCGGCACGCAATACCGCTCGGCGGTGTTTCCGGCGGACGCGCACCAAGAGGCGGAGATGCGCGCGGCGATCGAGCGGGCGCAGGCGGGGCTGGACAAGCCGATCGTGACGACGGTGGAGCCGATGGCGGACTGGTATCCGGCGGAGGATTACCATCAGGATTATTGGGAAACGTCGGGCCGGTCGAACCCCTATTGCATGGCGGTGATCCCGCCGAAGCTGCAGAAGCTGCGCAAGAGCTTTGCCGCGCGGTCGAAGGCGGTGGTGTAAACCAATCCTCCCCGGCACGGGGAGGGGGACCGTTCGCGAAGCGAATGGTGGAGGGGGCTCTCCCCGAAGCGCATCGCCCGAGGAAGCCCCCCTCCGTCATGCCTGCGGCATGCCACCTCCCCGTGCCGGGGAGGATTTGATTAGACCTTCCGCGCCAGCGCCTTTTTCAGTTTGGCGTGGGCGGCGGCCTTGATCTGGCAGACGCGGGCCGAGCCTACGCCCAATACCTGGCCGATCTCCTCGAGGTTCAATTCCTCGACGTAATAGAGCTGGATCACTATCGCTTCACGTTCGGGCAGGGCGCCGATCGCGGCGATCAGCGTGTCGCGCAGGTCGCTTTCGGCCAATTGTTCGAAGGCGTCGGGCGTGTCGTCGGCGAACCAGGGAAGGTCGTCGGCATAGACTTCGTCCATCGATTCGAACCGCACCGTGTCGGCGGTCTCATATTCCGCGCGCAGCCGTTCGATCGTGACACCGAGTTCGGCGGCGATCGTCGCTTCGTCGGGCGCGCGGCCGGTTCTTGCCGTCACGGTGGCGATGGCGGCCTGATATTGCCGGCGCCGCCGCATCGCGCCGCGCGTCGTCGTCGCCTGTCGCCGCAGTTCGTCGATCATCGCGCCGCGCAGGCGGGTCTGGAGATAGGCGCGGAATTGCGCGCCCTGTTCCGCGGCCTGCCCGACCGCCTCGACCAGCGCGACGAGGCCGATCTGTACGAGATCCTCGACATCGACGATGGTGCTCATCGAGCCATGGACATGCCAGGCGATGCGGCGGACCAGCGGCAGATGCTGGCGGATCAGCGCCTCGGTATTGCCGCCGGGACGCTGGCGCGGCGAATAGGTGAGGGGGCCGGACGGCACCATGGCCTGCGGCGCGGGCTGGGCGCCGGCGAAGGCGCCGCTCATCGGTTCGGCGCTCATGCCGCCAGCGCCTGCTGCTGCGGTGCGCCGATGACCGCGACGACCTCGACCGCCTTTTCTTCAGGCACTTCGAAGAAGGACAGGACGGGCGTGTCGGGCAGCACGGTCTTCACCAGCTTGCGGATCGCGATGCGGATCGCGGGCTGGACGACGAGCGCGAAGGGCTTGGCCTCGGCGATCAGCGGCTGCGCGGCCTGTTGCAGCGCCTCGACGATGCGGCGGCCGAGGTCTGGCTCGATGACGTGGCGGCGCGAGGCATCGGCGCGCGCGGCCTGGCCGAGCAGCCCTTCCAGCTGGCCCTCCAGCGTCATCACGCGCAGCGGCTCGCGCACGCCGCACAGCTTCTGGATGATGAGGGGGCCAAGCTCCGGACGGATCAGTTCGATGATCTCCTCGGCATCGGCGCTGCGCGTGGCGGCGACCGCAATCGCCTGCGCGATACGACGGAATTCCTTCAACGGAATATTCTCCGCGAGCAGGCCCTTCAGGACCTGGGTGAGGGTGGTGAGCGGCAACGGATTGGGCGTGAGGCTGGCGACGAGCTGCGCGGCGCGTTCCTTCAGCCCGTCGAGCAGCGACTGGACCTCGTCGGGGCCGAGCAGGTCGGTCGCGTTGGCGCCGAGCAAATGGTTGAGGTGTGTCGCCATGACGGTGCCGGCATCGACGACGAGGAAGCCCGCGCCGGTGGCGGCATCGGCATCGCCCGCGGGGATCCAGGTGGCGTCGAGGCCGAAGGTCGGGTCCTTCGCCTTCTTGCCGTGCAGCTCGCCGAACGCCTGGCCGGTGTCGAGCGCCAGCATCTCGTCGGGGGAAACCTGATCCTCGCCGACGCAGACGCCGTTGATCATGATGCGATAGGTGTAGGGCGCGAGGTTGATGTCGTCGCGCACGCGGCATTGCGGCACGACGAAGCCGAGATCGCGCGAGAGCTGGCGGCGGACGCCGGTGATGCGGCCCATCAGCGGCGCACCGCGGCGCTGATCGACCAGCGGCACCAGGCCGTAGCCGATGTCGAGATTGACCTGCATGCCCTCGGTGACTTCGTCCCAGCCGATCTTGGACGGATCGACGGGTTCCTCGGCCGCCTTGGGCGCTTCGACGACGGGGCGCTTTTCGATCTGGCGCAGCTTCCACGCGGTGAAGCCCGCGATGCCGGCGGCCGGCAGCATGATGAGGTGCGGCATGCCTGGGAAGACGCCGAGCAGGCCGAGGATGACCGCGACCGGGGTCCAGGTGCGCGGGGAGCCGAACTGGCTGCCGATCTGGCCGGCGAGGTCCTTGTCCGAATTGACGCGGGTGACGATCGCGGCGGCGGCAATCGAGAGCATCAGCGCAGGGAGCTGCGCGACGAGCGCGTCGCCGATCGCGAGCAGGATGTAGCTTTTCGCGGCGGCGGCGATCGTCATGCCGTGGCTGACGGGGCCGAGGATCAGCCCGCCGATGACGTTGGCGGCGAGGATCAGCATCGCGGCAACCGCGTCGCCCTTCACGAACTTCGACGAACCGTCCATCGAACCGTAGAAATCGGCTTCGGTGGCGACTTCGACGCGGCGCTTCTTGGCGTCGTCGGGGGTGATCAGGCCGGCGTTCAAATCGGCGTCGATCGCCATCTGCTTGCCGGGCAATGCGTCCAGGGTGAAGCGCGCCGAGACTTCCGACACGCGGCCCGCGCCCTTGGTGACGACGATCAGGTTGATGATCATCAGGATCGCGAAGACGAAGATGCCGACGACATAGTCGCCGCCGATCAGGAAGCTGCCGAACGCTTCGATGACATGGCCCGCGGCGCTTTCGCCCTCGTGACCGTGGACCAGCACGATGCGGGTCGAGGCGACGTTGAGGCCGAGGCGGAAGAGGGTCGCGAACAGGAGGACGGTCGGGAAGGACGAGAAGTCCAGCGGCTTCTGCGCGTTCAGCGACACCATCAGCACGGCGAGGCTGATCGCGATATTGGCGACGAAGAAGACGTCGAGCAGGAAGGCCGGGATCGGCACGACCATGACGACGACGAGCAGCAGGATGGCGAGCGGCAGCGCGGCGCCGCGGCCCTGGCTGAGCAGCTTGTTCACGTCAGCGGCCCCCCATGCTGGCGAGCATCATATAGGCGAGCTGCGCATTCTGCGGCGACGGGCGCAGCAGGCTGTTGGCGGCATCGGCGGCGCGGCTGCCGAAGCGGCCGCCGGCCTGGGTCAGCGCCTGCGTCGCCCAGCTCAAGGCGTCCTCCGGCGTCTGGTTGTTGCCGGTGACCACGGTGGAATCGCCCATCGCCAGGGCCTGTGCGGCAAAGGCGAGGTTCGCGCTGCGGGTTTCGCTGACGCTGTCCGACGCGGCGTTCAGCTTGTCGCTGAAGCGCTGGTAGATCGCGGAGAGCGAGCGCGGCTGACCGTTGGAGGCGTAGAAGATCGAGCGGTTGGCGCCGGCGGCCTGCGGAAACAGCGAGGCGGCGGAGGCGCCGGGGTTGTTCGCCATCGCCGACAGGAACTTCCTGGCGCCGCCGATGCCGAGGAAGTGCGCCATGTACAAATCGGTGCCGTTGGCGTCGCGGCCGAGCGATCCTTCTAGTGCGCTCTTATTGTCGGAGGCGTGTTCGGCCGCCATCAGCGAGGCGACGTCGGGATCGTTGCGCAGCGCGAGGATGGCGGAGCGGGTCGCGCCGTCGCTGACCGAGAAGCGGCCGCCCGCAGTCTGGCCGATACTGTCGGCGGCCCAACCGAGGCCGTGCTCCGCGCCGTGCTTCTTGACGACCGCGAGCCAGCTCTGTTCGACGAACTGGTACAGGCCCGTCGCCGACGACGTGCCCGACCGCGCACGCGCGTTCAGCCCGCTTTCGATCTTCGCCTGGCCGAGCAGATAGTCGAAATCCACACCCGTCTTGCTGCTCGCAAGCTGGATGGCGGATTGGACGCGCCCGGCAGAAATCGGATTGACGGTCATTGCGACGAAAACACACCCCTGTTGCCGGGTGGCTTTCAGCAAGAGCCGTGCCAGATTTGGTTAAGGGAGCGGTGCCGCCACTATCCTGCGTCATCCCGGCGAACGCCGGGATCCATGGAATGGCTGAATCTTAGAGGGTGTGCGTCGTCAGCGGCGTCGCACGTCCATGGATCCCGGCATGCGCCGGGATGACGTATGGAGGACCGTGACCGGAGGTCTTACGCGTAGGCCTGGATCAGCGAGGGGCGGTAGCCGTGGCCGGCATCGCCGGTCAGAATTTGCAGGCGGCGGCGGACATTTGCCGCCATCAGGTTGACGTAGATGCGGCAGGTTTCGTTGAGGCGGTTCGCCTCGTCGGCCAGTTCGCGGATCTCGTCGCCGGCAGGGCCGGTGCCCATCGCGGCAATCTCTTCGATGCCGGCCAGCTTGTCCTGCGTCGCGCGTTCCAGCGCGGCGCAATCGTTGGTCTTCAGCGCGTCGATCTCGGCATGGAGTGCGTCGATCACGCGGATGAGGGCATCACGCCGATTCATGGCCGTCCCAGTTCAGCTTGAGGGCGAGCAGTCGGTCGGCGATGGTCGCCGGCAGGATGGGGAAGGTGCCGGTTGCGATCGCCTTCTTGATCTCGCCGACGCGGTCGCTGTCGACCGGGGCCGACGCGGCCATCGATTTGGCAAGGCCGCTCAGCTGCGTCGCCGGGGCTGCCGCGACGGGCTGCCGCGTCGTTGCCTGTTGTACCACTGGCTGCACCGTCGGCGCGGCCGCGGGTGCGGCGACGCGCGATACGCTTCCACTTGCCTGCTGCGGCTTTGCGCCGATTGAGTCCACCATGTCCGCACCTGTGTATGTTGCCTGACAGGCGACTAAACGGCCGTCTGCGAGCGCGCTTTAGCAAAAAAGATTCGCTCGCGAAAAAAGATGCCTGCGTCAGTCGGTCCAGCCGGGCAGCGTGGCGCGGCCCGCTTCGATCGCGACCGCCTGCACGGGCGTGCTGCTGCCGTCGACCTTGATCATCACGCGGCCGCCCGGCGGTGCGTCGCCGACGGCCACGCCTTCGCGGCTGATCGAAAAGCCGGGCGAGCCCGCCTCGATTAGCACGGGATCGCCGCGGCGGATCACCGGCTCTGCCTTGGCGGGCGCAAGCATGGCGGGCACCGCGCGTGCGGCGGGCGCGTCCGCGGGGCGGATCACGGGCACGAAGATGCGCCAGTCGGGCCCGGTGCAGGACACGACGACCGCGTCATGCGCGTCGCTGCGCCAGGCGAGCGAGACGGTGGGGCATTGCGCGAGGCGCAGCCGCGTGTCGATCGCGGTCCGTGCGCCGCCCTCTGCCCCGATCGGGCGGCTGGTGAAGGCGGCGACCGCGCGATCGAGCCCGCCGGTGTCCTGGAACACGGGCAGCGTGCCCATCGGCGCGGCGGCAAGGAGCAGGGGCAGGAGGATCATGGCTGATGTCCGTGTTGAGGGTCGGTGCGGGGGCCGCTCGTGGTCGGGGCGTCTCCGGCAAAGGCGAGCGTGACGATGGCGGCGCGGCGTCCGGGCCGCGGCGCGGTGGTGACGGTGATGCGGTGGCTGACCGGCGCCAGCAGCGCAGCGAGCGCGCGGGCACGATCGGCAGCGAGGATTGCGGTGCTGCCGGTCGCGGCATCGACGTCGGCGCTGCTGCCGTCGGTCGATCCGGTGACGGTGAGCGCGACGCGCGGGTCGCGCACGGCTTCCCTGGCCCAGGCGACGACCGCCGCGGAAACGCCGGGCAGCGCCGCCGATCCGGGGGCGAAATCGAACAGACCCGCCGCCATGACCGGCATCGGTGGGGGCGGGGGGGCGTGCAGTGCCGCCTCGCCGCCGAAGCTGCGCCGAAGCGCCTCGGTGACGGCGCGTGGGCGTTCGCTCGCCTGCAACAGGACGAAGAAGCCGACGAGCAGCAGCGCGAGATCGGCGAGCGTCACCAGCCACACGGGACGGCTCGGCGCAGGCTCCGGCCAGACGGGAAGCGCGGGGGCGGTCATGCGACGCTGTGCAATTGGTGGCGCGGCGTTTCGCGCAGCGCGAGCGCGACGAGCGGCGCCTCGATCCGCGCGCGTTCGAACGCCTCGACCTTGCCCGCAGCGCGCAGGCGGTGGCAGACCGGCATGAAGATGAGGTTGGCGAACAGCGCGCCGTAGAGCGTCGCGAGCAGCGCCACCGCCATCGCGCCGCCGATCGCCTGCGGGTCGGTCATCTGCGCGAACATGCCGGCGAGGCCGATCAGCGTGCCGACCATGCCCATCGCCGGCGCGGCCTCGGCGGCGCCGGACCAGACGTCGGCGGCGGCGGCCTGGCGATCGATCCGCTTTTGCCGGTGAAAGCGTAGCAGGGCCTCGACCTCACGGGCGACCGCTCCGTCGACGATCGCGGCGATCGCGGCGGCGACATCGGGATCGGCGATCACCGATTTGTCGAGTGCGACGACGCCGTGGCGCTTGGCGATCCGGTCCTGTGCCGCGATCTGTTCGAGCAGCGGATCGGCCGAGAAGGCGCGGCGTGGCAGGACGCGGAGCGCCACCACCGCGCGGCCGACGTCGCGGAGCGGCGCACGCAGCACCGTGGCGACGAGCGTGCCGCCGCCGACGATGGCGAATGCTATCGGATCGAAGAGCTGGGCGATCATGCGCGGATATAATGCAAGGGGTGGGCCAGTTGGGTTTGGGGGCGTCTGTTCGGCTGCACGCACCCTTCGCCGGGACGACGAAAGTGGGGTGGGCGCTGTCTTCGAGACAAATGCGGCAAGCCCGGCAAGCGCAGCGGCAACGACCGGCAAGCGCTTGCCGTCACGCTTGCCGCTTACCCGATAACACGCCTTAGACGCTTAAAAATCGGACCCCCGCCCTCCTGCCGCGAAAAACTGGCACGGCGGTTGCTTAGCGTCTCGGCAGCGCAATGGTGCGCCGGAGATTTGGCCCGATGGCCGCTGACAGTCTGTTCGGAATTCACGGATCCGCCCTGGAAGTGCGTTCGCAGCGCATGGGCGTGCTCGCGTCGAATATCGCCAACGCCTCGACCCCCGGGTTCAAGGCGAAGGACATCGATTTCAAATCGGCGCTCGCGTCGATGGAGAGCGATGCGGGCGAAAAGGGGATCGCCGCCGCGACCAAATATCGCGTGCCGGTGCAGACCTCGATGGATGGCAACACCGTCGAGCTGAACCAGGAACAGACCGCCTTCGCCGAAAATGCCGTCCAGTATCAGACGACGCTGTCGTTCCTGAACGGACGCATCGGCCAGATCACCCGCGCGCTGAAGGGGGAGTAAGGCCATGGCCGATCCGATGAGCGTCTTTCAGGTGGCAGGCCGCGCGATGAGCGCGCAGCTCGTCCGCCTGAACACGACCGCCTCCAACCTTGCCAATGCCGGCGGTACGACCGGGTCGGCGGACACCGCGTACAAGACGATGAAGCCGGTGTTCCGCACCAGCTTCGACGCCGCGAGCGGCCTCGCCACCGTCGACGTCGAAAAGATCGTCACCGCGGGCGAAGCGCCGACTAAGATCTACGACCCCAACAACCCGGTCGCGGACAAGGACGGCAATATCTACCAGGCCGCCGTCGATGAAAGCCGCGAGTTCGTCGACATGATGGAGACGGCGCGCTCGTACCAGAACAACGTCGAGGTGATGAACACGGCCAAGCAGCTCACCATCGATACCCTCAAGCTGGGCCGCTGATCATGACCACCACGACATCCGCATCGGGTTCATCGTTCGACACGACGCTCGCCAACCTTGGCATCAAGCGGGCCGCGAGCAACACCGGTACGACGACCGCCAGCGGTGCATCGACCGTCACCGGCGTCACCAAGACGACGCTGGACCAGTCCGACTTCCTGACGCTGCTGACTACGCAGCTGAAGAACCAGGACCCGTTCGCACCGATGGACAACACGCAGATGGTCGCCCAGATGGCGCAATTCTCGTCCGTCGCCGGCATCAGTGAGATGAACAAGTCGCTGGCCGGCATTTCGAACAAGCTCGGCTCGACCAGCGCGAGCGATGCGATGAGCTATGTCGGCAAGACCGTGCTGACCGAAGGATCGACCGCCTATCCGCGCTCGACCGGCGGGATCGACGGCGCGGTCGAGCTGGACGACGACGCGACGCAGGTCACGGTGTCGATCAGCGACGCCAACGGCGGCATGCTGCGCCAGCTCGACCTCGGCGCGCAGAAGAAGGGTTCGGTCGCCTTCGACTGGGACGGCAAGGACGGGTCTGGCCAAGATGTCGGCAAGGGCCCCTTTACCATCAGTGCCTTCGCCACCGGTGGCGACAAGACGATCACCAGCCGCACGCTCGTCTGGGCGCCGGTCGAATCCGTGTCCCTGCCATCCAGCGGCAAGCCCGTTTTGAAGGTCGTCGGCGTCGGTGACGTCGATCCGTCCAACGTCCGTTCCGCCGCCTGATCTTCCCCCCGTTTTCCGCATTCCAGGAGAAACCCAATGTCCTTCTTCACCTCGCTGTCCGGTCTTCAGGCTTCTCAAACCGACATGGACACCATCTCGCACAACCTCGCCAACGTCTCGACCACGGGCTTCAAGAAGAGCCGCGTCGAGTTTTCGGACGTCATCGCATCGAGCGTGTCGACCGATCCGCGCAAGATGGTCGGTTCGGGCGTCATCGTGAAGGCGACGCAGCAGCAGTTCAAGAACGGCAACCTGCAGGGCACGACCAACGCGCTCGACCTCGCGGTCATGGGTGAAGGCTTCTTCACCGTGAAGACGACCGGCGCCAGCGACGCGATCGCCTATACCCGCAACGGTTCGTTCTCGGTCGATGCCAGCCGCAACGTCGTCGACAGCCAGGGCAGCTACCTGATGGTTTATCCCGTCGACGGCGACGGCAACGTCACCGCCACCGGTGAGGACGGCCTGACCAACCTGCAGCTGCAGCAGACCAGCGGTACGCCGAAGGCGACGCAGTCCGTGTCGACCGCGATCAACCTGTCGGGCACGACGACCGTCAACAAGAAGGTATTCGACCGCACCGACACGACGACGTACAACAACTCGGTCGCCACCCGCGTCTACGACGCGAACGGCAATCCGATGACGATGACCAGCTATTATGTGCGCACCGCCGTGCCCGATGCGACGAAGGGCACGGATAGCACCTGGGCGGTCTACACCTTTGTCGGCGACAAGCAGCTGGAAGTCGGCGGCAAGAAGGACCCCGTCGAAATCACCTTTGCCAACACCGGTGCGATCAAGACACCGGCGACGCCGATCCAGTACGATACGTTCATCCCGCTGTCGGGCGCCGCGGCGCAGAACCTGACGCTGAACCTCGGCAATTCGACGCAGCTGGCGTCGGCGTTCGCGGTCAATAGCAAGAGCCAGGACGGCGTGCCCGTCGGTCAGCTCGCCGGCGTGACGGTGACGTCGGAAGGCCTGATCCAGGCGAGCTTCTCGAACGGTGACATCGTGCCGCTCGGCAAGGTGGCGCTGGCGAAGTTCTCGACGCCGACCGGTCTGCGCCAGATCGGCAACAGCTATTGGTCGGCGACGGGTCTGTCGGGCACCGCGACGATGGGGTCGGCGGCCGCCGACGGCTTCGGATCGCTGATGTCGGGTCAGATCGAAGGGTCGAACGTCGACATCACCGAGGAACTGGTCAACCTGATCGCCGCGCAGCGCAACTTCCAGGCGAACTCGAAGGCGCTCGATACCGCGAACCAGGTCTCGCAGACCATCATCCAGATCCGCGGCTAAACGAGTCGGTGGGGACGCGGGAGCGCTAGATGGACAAACTGGTCTACACGGCGGCGACGGGTCTGCGCGCGCACATGCAGGCGCAGGCCGCGATCGCCAACAATATGGCGAACGCGTCCACCACGGGCTTTCGCGCCGATCGCGTCATCTTCGACCGGATCGAGCTGAAGGGCGGCGGTGCGCAGCTGGAGGCGCGCGCGCCGACCAGCGAGGAAGTCACCGACGCCGACCGCGCGCCGGGTGCCATCCAGCATACCGGCCGCGCGCTCGACGTGGCGGTGACCGGCGTCAACGACTGGCTGGCGGTACAATCGAGCGACGGGTCCGAAGCCTATACCCGCCGAGGCGACCTGGAGGTCGCGCCGTCGGGCGTGTTGCAGACCGGCGACGGCTTCATCGTGCAGGGTCAGAACGGCCCGATCACGCTGCCGCCGTACACCAGCCTGACGATCGCCGGCGACGGGACGATCAGCATCATCCCGCAAGGGGGCGATGCCGCCAATCCGCAGGTGGTCGACCGGCTGAAGATCGTCGACACCAAGGGGTCGCAGACGGTCAAGGGCCTCGACAACCTGCTGCGCGTGAAGGGCGGGGGCACGCTGCCCGCGAACCTCGACGCCAAGGTTCAGGGCGGCGCGCTGGAGGGCTCCAACGTCAATATGACGCAGGTGCTCGTCGATATGCTGGAAAACCAGCGCAGCTACGAAATTCAGGCCAATCTGATGAAATCGGCCAAGGAACTGGACGAAGGCGGCTCATCCGTGATGCGCCTGCCGAGCTAAGGGACGAAGAGCATGTCATCCTCCGCCATGCATATCGCGCGCACCGGGCTCGACGCCCAGGATACGCGCATGCGGGTCATTTCGAACAACCTCGCGAACGTCAACACGACGGCGTTCAAGAAGGATCGCGCCGCATTCGAGACGCTGGCCTATCAGACGGTCACGGCACCGGGGTCTCAGTCGACCGCGGAAACGAAGTACGCGACGGGCCTGAACCTCGGCACCGGTGTGCGCGTGCAGGGCACGGCGCGGATCGATACGCAGGGATCGCTGACGCAGACCGGCAACAGCTTCGACCTGGCGCTGGACGGCGACGGCTATTTCCAGATCCAGATGCCGGGCGGCCAGCTGGGCTATACGCGCGCGGGCAACTTCAACCGCAGTCCGGAAGGCCTGCTGGTGACGTCGGAGGGCTATCAGGTCCAGCCGGGCATCACCGTGCCGGCGAACGCGACCTCGGTGTCGATCGGCACCGACGGCACCGTGACCGCACAGATCCCGGGGCAGACGACGGGCAGCACGCTGGGTCAGATCCAGATCGCGAGCTTTCCCAATCCCACCGGCCTGCAATCGACCGGCGACAATTACCTGCGCGAAACCGCCTCGTCGGGTGCGGCCAACCTCGGCATCGCCGGGCAGGACGGCCGCGGCAACGTGCGCCAGGGCAGCCTGGAAGCGTCGAACGTCAACGTCGTCGAAGAACTGGTCGACATGATCGAGACGCAGCGCGCCTATGAGGTCAATTCCAAGATGATCTCGTCCTCCGACGAAATGCTCAAATACGTGAACCAGAACCTGTAACATGGCCTCCGCACCCAACCCCTTCCGCCCCGGCGCGTTCGTCGTCAGCCACTGGGCCGAGATCGCGCTCGCCGCGGCATCCAGCCTGCTCGTGCTCGCCGCGCTTACGCCGGGCGAGGCGAACGCCAGCATCTTCGGCAAGAAGAAGCCGGCGGAGGACTTCACCGTCGTGCGCGCGCCGATGACGCCGCCGCCGGCCCCAGCCAATGGCGCGATCTTTCAGGCGAGCGATGGCTATGCGCCGCTGTACGAAGGCTGGCGCGCGCGCCGCGTCGGCGATCCGCTAACGATCGTACTGGTCGAAAACACCGCCGCGTCCAAGTCGTCGAGCTCCAAGCTCGATTCGAGCGGGCAGGGCGGCATCACGCCGCCGACCACCGGACCGCTGAGCCTGTTCGGTGCGACCGATGCGTCGATGAGCGGCACGCGCGGCTTCAACGGGCAGGGGCAGGCGAACCAGGCCAATTCGCTGTCGGGCGAAGTCTCGGTGACGGTCGCGGCGGTCTATCCCAACGGCACGATGCTGGTGCAGGGACAGAAGCGCGTGACGCTGAACCGCGGCGACGAATTCGTGCGGATCAAGGGGCTGGTGCGCAGCGCCGACATCAGCGCCGACAATCGCGTTCTGTCGACCCGCGTCGCCGACGCGCAGATCTCCTACACCGGCAAGGGCGACGTCGCGCGCGCCGGGCGGCAGGGCTGGCTCGGCCGCTTCTTCTCCGTCGTGTCGCCGTTCTGACGGCCGTCTTGACGCGTTGTTAACCATAGGAA
This sequence comes from Sphingomonas sp. S6, assembly GCF_043498045.1. NCBI lineage: Bacteria > Pseudomonadati > Pseudomonadota > Alphaproteobacteria > Sphingomonadales > Sphingomonadaceae > Sphingomonas > Sphingomonas sp. S6. The sequence continues at coordinate 432,679 of NZ_JBIEOE010000003.1, read as the reverse complement.
GCGCAGGCTGCTGCCCATGTTCCGCCGTCTGATCCTCTCGCTCGCCGCCGCTTTGGCCTTCGTCGCTGCGCCCGCGCAGGCCGACCGGATCAAGGATCTGGGCGGTTTCCAGGGCATTCGCTCGAACCAGCTGACCGGCTATGGCGTGGTCGTCGGCCTGCCCGGCACGGGCGACGACAATCTGGAATATACCGTCCAGTCGCTAAAGGCCGTCGCGTCGCGCTTCGGCTTGCAGCTGCCACCGGGTGCCAATCCGGGGATGAAGAACGCGGCGGTCGTCATGATCACCGCGGACCTGCCGCCCTTTGCCAAGCCGGGGCAGAAGCTGGACATCACCGTCGCCTCGATGGGCAAGGCCAAGTCCTTGCGCGGCGGCAGCCTGGTGCTGACGCCGCTGCTGGGTGCGGACAATCAGATCTACGCCATGGCGCAGGGCAACCTTGCGGTCGGTGGCCTGGGTGCCGAGGGCGCGGACGGATCGAAGATCGTCGTCAACGTGCCCTCCGCCGGGCGTATTCCGGATGGCGCCACCGTCGAACGTGCGGTCGCGACCGGGTTCGATTCGACGCCCAACCTGACCTTCAATCTGGCTCGGGCCGATTTCACAACGGCGCAGAATGTCGCGCAGGCGATCAATGCGAAGCTGGGCTTCGGCACCGCCGAGGCGATCGACGGGGTCTCGATCGCGGTGCGCGCGCCGCCGGGGGCCGACGTGCGCGCGACGCTGATGTCGACGATTGAGAATCTCGACGTCGTGTCGGCCGAGCCTCCGGCAAAAGTAATTGTAAATGCACGCACCGGAACGGTCGTTATCAATTCTGCGGTGCGGGTGGGTCCGGCCGCGGTGACGCACGGCAAGCTGACCGTGCGCATCGACGAGAACCAGCGGATCAGCCAGCCTGCTCCGTTCAGCCAGGGCCAGACCGCGCTGGAGCGCAAGTCCAACGTGTCGGTCGAGGAGGAGAAGAAGCCGATGTTCCTGCTCACGCCCGGGCCGAAGCTCGCCGATGTGGTAAAGGCGGTGAACGCGATCGGTGCGTCCCCGGCCGACCTCGTCGCGATCCTCGAGGCGCTGAAGGAAGCCGGCAGCCTGAAGGCGGAGTTGATCGTCCTGTGACCGGGCCATCGATCTCGAATGGCGTCTCTGGCGCCGGGGGTATCTCGACCGATACGTCGCGCCTCAAGACCGCGGACAACCTGAAGAAGGCCGGCCAGCAGTTCGAGGCGGTGTTCACCGGCATGATGCTGAAGAGCATGCGGCAGGCGAAGCTGGCCGATCCGCTGTTCGATTCGAAGGCGATCGATACCTTCACCGAGATGCAGGATGCTCGTGTCGCGCAGACGATGTCGGAGACGACACCGCTCGGCATCGGCAAGGCGATGACCGCCTTCCTCGCCAAGAAGCAATCGGATCTTAACGACTCCACGGCAGATCCGCCCAAATGAGCGATATGCTGTCGATCGGCGCGTCCGGCGTCCGCGCGTATCAAACCGCGCTTGCGACCGTTGGCGAGAACATCGCCAACGTGAATTCGGCCGGCTACACGCGTCGACAGGTCGCGCTGAACGAAGTGGCCGGCGTCGGCACGACCTTCGCTTATGCCGCTGGCAACGGCGTTACGCTGACCGGCGTTACCCGATCGACCGACATCTATTCCAGCCGCGCGCTGCGCGCCGCGAACAGCGACCTGTCGCGCACGACCAGCGGTGCGGCTTGGCTGGACCGTATCCAGGGCGCGCTGACCGGCAATGCGCTGACGTCGCGCGTCACCAATTTCTTCGGCGCGGCGCAGGCGCTCGCCGCCGAACCCGATTCGACCGCGTTGCGCACCGGCATGGTGAGCGCCGCGACCTCCGCCGCCATCGCCTTTACCGCGACGGGCCGGGCGTTCGACCAGATCGATGCCGATATCGATACCGCCGGCAACCAGGCCGCGCAGGATCTGACCTCGCTCGGCGTGTCGCTGTCGAAGATCAACGAAGGCATCAGCCGCTCGCAGCCGGGCAGCACCGCCGCGGCGCAGCTGATGGACCAGCGCGACGACATCCTGTCGCAGATGAGCAACCTCAGCGACATCACGACGACGTTCGATTCGATCGGACGTGCGACGGTCAACCTCGGCGGATCGAGCGGCGCGCCGTTCGTACGCGGCACCGGTGCCGGCACCGTCACATATGCACGCGACGACACCGGCAAGATCGCCTTCAGCATCACGGTGGGTATCGAGAAGACTCAGATCACCCCCGGCGGCGGCACGCTCGGCGGTCTGGTCGATGGCGCGCAGCGCGCCTCGTCGATCCGCGACGTGCTCAATTCGGTCGCGGGGCAGTTCGTAAAAACGGTCAACGACAGCCAGGCGGCTGGCAAGGACCAGAACAACCAGACCGGCGCCGCGATGTTCGTCATCGACCAGACGCGGCCGGCGACCGAGATGAGCGTCGCTGACGGTTTCGTCGGCAGCCAGATCGCGGCGGGCACCGGTGGGGGATCGCGCGATGCATCGAACCTCGCCGCGCTGGAAGCGACGCGGAACAGCAAGGGCTATGAGGCGCAGCTGACGACGCTCGTCACCGACAATGCCACCGCCTACAAACAGAAAAACACGATCGCGGACGCGCAGACGTCGATCCGCGACGGCGCGGCGACGGCGCTGTCCTCATCGACCGGCGTCAATCTCGATTCGGAGGCGGTCGATCTCATTCGCTTCCAACAGGCCTATGCCGCCTCGAGCCGCGTGATCCAGGTCGCGCGCGAGACGATGCAGACGCTTCTGGATATGCGGTAGGATTGCCCATGCAGATTTCGACCAGCCTGTTCTACAGCAACGCCTCCAGCCGCTTGTCCAAGATGAGCGACAAGGCGTCCGAGCTGCAGACGCAGATCGCCACAGGCAAGAAGCTGATCAAGCCGTCCGACGATCCCGCCGGCGCGCAGCAGCTCGCCGAACTCGATCGTCGCGACGCCGATGCGGCGGTGTACGGTACCAATCTGACGCTGGCGAGCTCGCTGCTCGATCAGGCGGATGGTGTACTCAAGCAGATCACCACGCAGCTGACGCGCGCGACCGAACTCGCAACGCAGGCGGCGACCGGCACGCAGACCGATGCCGCGCGCAAGAGCATCGCGACCGAAATCACCTCGGTCGTTCAGTCGCTGGTCACGCTCGCCAATTCGCGCAACGTGCGCGGCCAGCCGCTGTTCGGCACCGTCGACGGCACCAAGGCGGTGACCGACAATGGCAACGGCACCTTCACCTTCCCGGCGAACAACACGCTCGTGTCCGAAGTGCCGATTGCCGACGGACAGACGATCCAGGCGACCGAGAGCGCCAAGACGATCTTCGACCTGGGTAATGGCGACAATACGCTGGCGATGCTGAGCCGCATGGCGGCAACGCTGAACGGCGGCGGCGACGTGTCGTCGTCGATGAGCACGGCGCTCGATTCGCTGAGCCAGGCCGTCGATCAGGTCGCCAACGTGCAGGCCTCGGTCGGGTCGCGGTCGGCGCGCGTCGATCTGCAACAGCAATTGCTGACCACCGCGAACACCGATCGCGCCGAGCTGCGCGGCAAGCTGGAACAGGTCGACGTCACCGACGCGATCGTCCAGTTGCAGCAGATGATGACCGCGCTGTCGGCGTCGCAGGCGAGCTTCACCAAGCTCTCGCAGCTCTCACTGTTCGATTACCTGAAGTAACGCCGCTCGAGCCGACGTGCGTGTAGTCCCGTCGCCGCGCGAGCGGCGGTCGTGGCCGCGTGCCGTTCGCACGGCGGAGCGCAACAACAGGTTTTTGTCCGAAACGGCCAAATCCGGGGCATGGTAACCACTTGTCTAGGAAATGCGGTTAACCCGGTAAGCCACAAGAGTCGGCATCGCCGGCTAAACGGGGGTTCCCACAGTGTTTCCTGCGATCGGTCTCGTCGTTCTACTCGGCATGGTGTTCGGCGGTTTCGCCATCACCGGCGGTGCCCTGGGCCCCGTGTTCGAGGCGATCCCGCACGAGATGCTCATCATCGGCGGCGCCGCAGCGGGCGCGCTGATCATCGGTAACTCCGGCGCCGAACTGAAGGCGATGGGCGGCGGCCTCGCCAAGGTGTTCAAGGGGCCGAAGTACAAGAAGCAGGACTATCTCGACGTCATCTTCCTCGTCAGCAAGCTGATGAAGATGCTGCGCATGGACGGTCCGATCGCGCTCGAACCGCATGTCGAGGACCCCAAGTCGTCGTCGGTGTTCAGCGAATATCCGCGGCTGCTCGCCGACCACACGCTGGTCAATCTGATCGCCGATACGCTGCGCCTGGTCGTGGTGTCGTCGGGCACGCTCGACGTGCATGCGGTGGAAGAGGTGATGGACCACGCGATCAAGTCGCACCACCACGAGGTCGAAGGGCCGGAGCATACGCTGACCAGCCTCGCCGATTCGCTGCCAGCGCTGGGCATCGTCGCCGCGGTGCTCGGCATCGTGAAGACGATGGGCTCGATCGACAAGCCACCGTCGGTGCTCGGCGGCATGATCGGCTCGGCGCTGGTGGGTACGTTCATGGGCGTGTTGCTGGCCTACGGCATCGTCAATCCGCTCGCCGGGCGCCTGAAGCAGATCATCCATGCCGACGCCGCCATCTATCATGTCGTCAAGCAGATCATCATCGCCTCGCTGCACGGTCACCCGCAGCCGCTGGTGATCGAGGCCGCGCGCAGCGGCATCGCGCACAAGAACCAGCCCGGCTTTGCCGAGGTGTTCGACGGCTTGCGCGGCAAGTAAGATCCGATGGCGCGCGCAGCACCGCACGGCAACAACCAGCCGCCCAAGATCGTCATCGTCAAGAAGATCACCATCGCGGGTGGTGGTCACCATGGCGGTGCGTGGAAGGTTGCCTATGCCGACTTCGTGACCGCGATGATGGCGTTCTTCCTGCTCCTGTGGCTGCTCGGCGCGACCACGGAGAAGCAGCGCAAGGGCATCGCCGACTATTTCGCGCCGACGCTGATCGACAAGAAGTCGCTGGGCCTGGGCGGCAACGGCGTGCTGGGCGGTGAATCGATCCTCAGCAACAACAAGCTGGGTCCGAAGGCGGCCGCGGCGCCGATCGCATCGATCGGCGTGCCGATCATGCAGACCGGCGGCGACCGTAGCGGCACGGGCGACAAGGGATCGCTGCGCAATCCGACCGCGACCGCGCTCGACCAGAAGGCGTTCGAGGCGATCAAGCAGGAGATCGAGAAGCAGATCATGAGTTCAAAGAGCCTGTCGAAGCTCGCGAGCCATATCCGCTTCGTGCCGACGCAGGACGGGCTGCGTATCGATCTGGTCGACGATGCCGATTATTCGATGTTCGCGCTGGGTACGACGGCGCTGGATTCGCGGGCGTCGGACCTGATCGGGATGATCGCCGGCACGATCGCGGGGACGCCCAACACGATCATGATCCGCGGCCATACCGACAGCGTGCCCTATGGCGACCCCAGGGCGATGAACAATTGGATGCTGTCATCGGGCCGCGCGGAATCGACGCGGCGGCGCCTGGCGCTGGGCGGCATTCCGGAATCGCGCTTCGAACGGATCGAGGGCGTGGCGGATCGCGAGCCGATCGTGGTCAACGACCCCGGCGATCCGCGCAATCGCCGCGTGGCGATCACCCTGCTCTATCGCAAGGGCGTGTTCGGCCAATAATAGGCCTGCGTCATTGCCGGATACGAAAGACCCGCGCGGAGGATTGCCTTCCGCGCGGGTCTTGCGTTCGTCCCCTCCATCGCCGTGGGGGCGGCGGCGGAGGGGGGGAGAGATTAAGCCTCGACGGCGTCCGCGGGCTTGCGACCGCGCTTGGCAGCGGCGGCACCGTCGCCCTTGCGCGCGCCAGGCTTGCGGCCGAGACCGATCTTCTTGGCCATCGCGCGGCGGCTTTCCGAATAGGTTTCGGCGACCATCGGGTAATCCGGCTTCAGGCCATAACGTTCGCGATATTCGGCCGGCGTCATGCCATGGGTGGCGAGGTGACGACGCAAGGTCTTGTACGGCTTGCCGTCGATCATCGAGATGATGTGATCCTTCGACGCCAGCGACTTACGGACCGAAACCGCGGGCGTATATTCAGTCGCCGGTGCGCTTTCCGTTTCCGTGGTGCCGGTGCCAAGCAGCGCCGAGACGGTGTCGTGCATCTTGCCGAGGAAGGCCGGGACCTCATCAGCGGAAATACGGGTGTTGGGGTTGCCGAGCCAAGCAATCGTCAGTTCGGTTGCCAATTCGACGGCGTTCAGGTCGGACGTTTCATCAGTCATAGTTTGCTCCTTTGACTGACAATAGCCCTAGACCAGAGACAAGGCGCGTCAACCCTGCGACGACCCGAATTGATAGGTAGATCAAGTCAAATTTAGAAAAGAGAATGAAAATACTGTCATTAAGACTGATCAGACCGATCGTGACGCGCCTGCGGCCCGCACGGCGGCAAGATCCGGATAGCCGTTGACCGCCATCAGCAGATCCGCCTCGGCCAAGATACAGCGCAGGACATGCGCCGCGCCGGCCGCGCCGTCGAGCGCCAGTCCATAGCTATAGGGGCGGCCGACACCGACCGCCGAGGCGCCCAGGGCCAGCGCCTTCACCACGTCGCTGCCCGAGCGGACGCCGGAATCGAACAGGACGGGCGTGCTGCCCGCCGCGGCGACGACGCCGGGTAGCATGTCGATCGCAGCGATGCCGCCGTTCGCCTGCCGGCCGCCGTGGTTCGAGCAATAGATGGCGTCGGCGCCGGTATCGATGGCGCGGCGGGCATCGTCGGGGTGGCAGATGCCCTTCAGGATCAGCGGCAGCTTGGTGAGCGAGCGCAGCCAGGGCATGTCGTCCCAGGTCAGCACCTTGCCGAAGGTCGCCGCCCAGGTGCGCACCGCGGCGGCAGGGTCCTGCTCGGGCGGGGTTTGCAGCAGGCGGCGGAAGACGGGGTCGCTGAAATAATTGGCGAGCACATGGCCGCGGAGTTGCGGGAAGTTGCCGGTGTTGAGGTCGCGCGGGCGCCAGCCGGTGACCCAGGTGTCGAGCGTCACCACGATGCCCTTATAGCCGGCCGCCTCCGCGCGGGAGACGAGGCTGGCGGCGAGGTCGCGATCCTTGGGCGTGTAGAGCTGGAAGAAACCGGGGGTGTCGCCCATCGCGCGGGCCACGTCTTCCAGCGGATCGTTCGACAAGGTGGAGGCGATCAGCGGCACGCGCGTTTCGGCGGCGGCGCGGGCGGCGGCGAGGTCGCCGTGGCCGTCCGGGGTCATCAGCCCGGTGACGCCGATCGGGGCCATGAAGATCGGGCTGGGGAGGCGCACCCCGAGCAGATCGATCGACAGGTCGCGGGTGGCGCAATCGACCATCATCCGCGGCACCATGCCCCAGTGGCGGAAGGCGGCGGCGTTATGATCCTGCGTATATTCGTCGCCGCAGCCGCCCTGGACGTAATCGCGCACCGATGCCGGCATCGCCGCGGTGGCGCGCGCGGCGAGCGTGGCGAAGTCGACCGGCACCTTGGGCACCACGCCGGACAGGCCGGCGAAGTAGATCGCGTTCTGATAGTCGCCGTAATGGGGCATCGGGTGGGGCTTTCCTCTTTGGGGCCGTCACCCCGGCCTTGCGCCGGGGTCCCGTTTCTGCGGCCGGCCCGAAGAAGCGGGACCCCGGGTCGAGCCCGGGGTGACGAAAGGGGAGGGCGTCAGGTGCGATAGCTCGGGTCGATGCGGTCGAGCTTGCGCAGCAGTGCAGGCCAGGCGAGGCCTTGCGCGAGCATCGCCATGCCGGCGCCGCTCGACTGTTCCTCAACCTTTTCGGCGACGCCCTGGTTGGGCGTGTTGAGGTTCTCGCGGCCGGCGCTGAGCATCAGGATCTGCGCTTCGCAGGCGCGTTCGAGGAAGTACATGCGCACGAACGCCTGCGCGACGCTGGCGCCGACCGCGAGCGTGCCGTGGTTGCGCAGGATCATGCTGCTCTTCGTGCCCAGATCCGCGACCAGCCGCTCGCGCTCGTCCAGCTCGGTCGCGATGCCTTCGAAGTCGTGATAGGCGACGTCGTGGCCGGCGATCATCGCGGTTTGCGTATGGGGCAGCAGCCCTTCGCGCATTGCCGACACCGCCTGCCCGTGCGGCGTGTGGAGGTGGAGCACCGCGGCGGCGTCGTCGCGTGCGGCGTGGATCGCCGAATGGATGACGAAGCCGGCGCGGTTCACCGGCGCGGGCGTATCGTCGATCTTGTTGCCGTCGAGGTCGATCTTGACCAGTGACGAGGCGGTAATCTCTTCGAACATCAGATTGTACGGATTGATGAGGAAGTGATGCTCCGGCCCCGGCACGCGCGCGGACAGATGCGTGAAGATCAGGTCGTCCCAGCCATAATGCGCGACCAGGCGATAGGCGGCGGCAAGATCGACGCGCAGCGCCCATTCCTCCGGGCTGATCGAGTCGCGCCGCGACGCCGTAACGGAATCGGGACGTAGAGCGGTGGCCATGGGTGATCCTCTCTCTTTCGTATAGAGTTAGGATGCCATGGATCGCGGCGAGGGGACAGGGCGTGCGGCCGCGGAAAGTCACAAAAGTCACGCCCACGCACGTGTTTCGCGGAAGCGAGCATTGCGGGCGACAGGACGGCGAGATCGGACATCGGCAGCGCGGCTCCGGTGCAAAGCGAGTCGCGCGGTGTAGGCGAGGCGGGGGCGTGTAGGACAGTTTGTCTCGTGGAATGTCCAACATGGATGCATGTGGAAGCGGGTGGCTTGACTGCGGAATTTATGTAGCTACATAAAATGGGCGGATGTGGAGATCAGCTTCGATCCCAAGAAACGCGATAAGGTCCTGCGTGAGCGTGGCCTCGACTTTGCCGCCGCAGCTCGGGTGTTCGAGGGGCGAAGCCGGACCGTCATCGACGACCGTGTCGATTACGGTGAGGTGCGGCAGATCACGTATGGCTGGATGGAGCAGGTCGCGGTGGCGGTGGTCTGGACGGAGCGCGACGGCGCACGCCGCGTGATCTCGATGCGACGAATGCACCAATGGGAGATCAGATATGTCGGATTGGATTGACCCCGATGATGCCCCCGAATTGACGGAGGACATGGCGGCGATCGCTGAGGTTCGCGTCGGCGGCAGGGTGGTTCGCCCGGCGAGCGGCTATCTCGGACCCGATGGTGTCGTACGTGGCCGTCCACCGTTGCGCGAGCAGGCCAAGCGCCAGGTGACACTGCGGCTAGACCCCGATGTGATCGAGCGGTTCCGCGCGGATGGGCCGGGCTGGCAGGGGCGGATGAACGCGGCGCTGCGCAAGGCGGCGGGGCTTTGATTATTGGCGGGATAAGAGGCCGCACCAGTCAAAATATCTAGGTATCATATAAATCTCATCAGAGTTACCGCGAAGGGCGAGCATCTCTGCGCAAATACCTATAGCGGACACTGTCACTAACAAAGTGACGAGCGTCATAGAAAACGCGGAAGCTTTCGACGATATGTCGAGCCTCGTGCTCGATGCGGGTAATAAGAGCGTCCATTTCTGCAACTGTATATCGCGCACCAATCTCGTCCGGCGCCTCTCGGCCATGAGCCACCGCGTTGCGATCGTTTACAATGCGGTCGATATAATCCTGACTTGAAGGGTCGCTCGTTATATTGTCGGTAATGCCAAACGACTGGAAAACATCTTTTATCGATTTTGCCCAAACATTCTGAAGTTCGGGTGCCAAAAGCTCGTCATGTATGGTTGCAATAGTGTTGGAGCGTGTGCTAACATATAGGTCGTATCGGGCCTGCAAACGAGTTTTCTTGCCTGCTGACATTAAAGCTTTGGTTTTTGGATCATGTACTAAGCTCATAATTGCCGAGCAAACATCGGACTTTCGGACTTGGTAGTCGGATATTAGTTGAGACAGCTGCCTGACCGAGCGATTTATAGAAAACTCAAGTGAAGAATATATGAAGACAATAGTGAAGCCTGCGCCCGCCGTGTAGGCATAGTTTTGAGTTGCGGGCGGCGGCATCCAGCCCTGTTTGACATTGCTCCAAAACGTCCGAAGCTCTGTAAATCTTCGAGAGATTTCCTGCTCAACGGTATCAAAACTATTGAGCGAATAGACCATCTCGCACCATTTCGATCCGTCCCCGCACCATCGGTCTGCTGTTCGTGGCAGCCGTCGTAAATTTCTTGATCGGTTCGCCTTCCGTAATAGCTTGGAGCTTGGACCAATCAAGAGGACGCGCGGTGGCGATCGCTAGTGCTGCACCAACCGCAACCCCCTCGTACAAATTGATGGGAGTGGTTTTACGATTGTTTCGACTGATCCCGTTTGGAAGTGCCTCTTTCAGCTTCTCCATGGTTTGGAGGAAAACAGCTGTCGCTTCGTCGGGTGGTCCGGTGCGCGCGTGATTTTCCATGTAGCTTGTCAAAAAGGACTCAACATCATGATCAAAATCTAAATAACTTTGGTAAAATGCAAAAAAGCGTAAAATCATCTCCTCATACGTTGCTTCACGAATCTCATTGTTGGGCAATGCGACAACGCTCCTAAAATTTTCATCAGACGCAAGCTCTTTGATGATATCGCGAAACCTCCCTCCCAAAACGCAGTTCCGGATCTCCTGGGCATGGAGCTTTACGCCGCCTGTATTAAGCCTTTCAAACAGATCATATCGCACATGCTTATCACTCTTATCATTAAGAGTTGTCACTCTCAAAGGGCGGAGAGTGAAAGTCAGCTGGATTGAACGTGGAAGGTTGTCGAAGTTTGCACCGTTGAAACTATCAAGTTTTCTAAGTCCGTTTAGTTCAAGCTTCTTGGGTCGTTCGATACGTCGTCTAGCATCATCGCTTCCGCAAAAATGTATAAGTGTACTTAATCTTTGTACGCCATCTACGACCTCCCAAGTCGCGTCCGAATTGGTAGCCATGTACAGGCTTGGAACAGGTATGCCTAAGAAAATACTTTCTATTAACTCAGACTCTCTCTGATCATCCCATACGAAATGCCGCTGATAGTCAGGAGCTATGTCTACAACACCACTTTCGACCATATCAATCAGCTGTCTCACTGACATGTCGTACATGTCATAAGAAACCGTACGTTTCTGCAAATCGAGCTGGTCTGCCTGGGTTACCATTTTCATCCTGACAACTAAGTAGGCTAGGCGTACAGATAAGGAGGATATCTGTCTACTATAGGGCGTCGTATGGTCAATGGCGTTGGTTTTTTACGCCTTCAACAACGGCGCCAAATACTTCCCCGTAAAGCTCCGCGGTTCCTTCACCACCTCTTCCGGCGTGCCGGTGGCGACGATCTCGCCACCCTTCACGCCGCCTTCCGGCCCTAAGTCCACGATCCAGTCCGCCGTCTTGATGACGTCGAGATTGTGTTCGATGACGACGACGGTGTTGCCCTGCTCGACCAGCGCGTGGAGGACTTCGAGCAGCTTGCGCACGTCTTCGAAGTGCAGGCCCGTCGTCGGCTCGTCGAGGATGTAAAGCGTGTTACCGGTGGCGCGGCGGGAGAGTTCCTTGGCGAGCTTGACGCGCTGTGCTTCGCCGCCCGACAGGGTGGTCGCCTGCTGGCCGACCTTGACGTAGCCCAGGCCCACCTCGACCAGCATCTCCATCTTGTCGCGGATCGGCGGCACGGCCTTGAAGAATTCGGCGGCATCCTCGACGGTCATGTCGAGCACGTCGGCGATGCTCTTGCCCTTGAACTTCACCTCCAGCGTCTCGCGGTTGTAGCGGGCACCGTGGCAGACGTCGCAGGTGACGTAGACGTCGGGGAGGAAGTGCATCTCGATCTTGAGCACGCCGTCGCCCTGGCACGCCTCGCAGCGGCCGCCCTTGACGTTGAAGCTGAAGCGGCCGGGCTTGTAGCCGCGCGCCTGCGCCTCCGGCAGGCCGGCGAACCAGTCGCGGATCTGCGTGAAGCTGCCGGTGTAGGTCGCCGGGTTCGACCGCGGCGTGCGGCCGATCGGCGACTGGTCGATGTCGATCACCTTGTCGAGGTGTTGCAGCCCGGTGACCTTGTCGTGCTTGCCCGCCAGGATGCGCGCGCCGTTGAGCGCCCGCGCGGCGGCGGCGTAAAGCGTGTCGATCGTGAAGCTGGACTTGCCCGAACCCGACACGCCGGTGATGCAGGTGAAGGTGCCGAGCGGGATCGACGCCGTTACGCCGGTAAGGTTGTTGGCGCGGGCGTTATGGACGGTCAGCTTCTTGCCGTTGCCCTTGCGGCGCGTTTCGGGGACGGGGACTTCGCGCGTGCCGTTGAGGTAATCGGCGGTGATGCTGGTCTTGCTCTTGAGCAATTGCTTGAGCGTGCCCTGCGCGACGATCTGGCCGCCGTGGACGCCGGCGCCCGGCCCCATGTCGATGACGTAATCGGCGGTGCGGATCGCATCCTCGTCATGCTCGACGACGAGCACGGTGTTGCCGAGATCGCGCAGGCGCCTGAGCGTCGCGAGCAGCATGTCGTTGTCGCGCTGGTGGAGGCCGATCGAGGGTTCGTCGAGGACGTACAAGACGCCCGACAGGCCGCTGCCGATCTGCGACGCCAGGCGGATGCGCTGGCTCTCGCCGCCCGACAGCGTGCCGCTGGTGCGATCGAGGTTGAGGTAATCGAGGCCGACGTTGTTGAGGAAGCCCAGGCGCTCGACGATCTCCTTCAGGATGCGTTCGGCGATCGCGCGCTGCTGGTCGCCCAGGTGGTTGGGCAGGTCGGTGAAGAAGGCGAGCGCGTCGACCACGGACAGGTGCGTGGCATGGGCGATGTCGGTCTTCGCGATCTTGACCGCGAGCGCTTCGGGCTTGAGGCGCGCGCCGTGGCAGACTTCGCAGGGGCGCGACGACTGGTATTTGCCCAGCTCCTCGCGCATCCACGCGCTCTCGGTCTGGAGCAGGCGGCGGTTGAGGTTGCCGATCACGCCCTCGAACGGTTTCTTGACGTCGTAGCTCTTCTTGCCGTCGACGAAGGTAAGCGTGACCGCCTTGCCCTTGGTGCCGAACAGGATGACGTCCTGCGTTTCGGGGTGCAGGTCCTTCCACGGCGTATCGAGGTCGAACTTGTATTCGCGCGCGAGGGAGCCGAGGACCTGCATGTAATAGGGGCTGGGCGGGTTGGACTTCGCCCAGGGGACGACGGCGCCCTTCTTGATGCTGAGGTCGTGGTTGGGGACGACGAGGTCTTCGTCGAACAGCAGTTTCTCGCCGAGGCCGTCGCACGCCGGGCAGGCGCCCTGGGGGGCGTTGAAGCTGAACAGGCGCGGTTCGATCTCGGCGATGGTGAAGCCGCTGATCGGGCAGGCGAACTTTTCGCTGAACACGATGCGGCCGGCGGGCGCGTTGTCGCCGAGGACTTCGGACTTGGGGGTGTGCGGTTCGACCGGGTCCGCCGGGTCAATATAGGCGAGGCCGTCGGCGAGCTTCAGCGCGGTTTCGAACGATTCCGCCAGGCGCGTGGCGGCGTCGGCGCGGACGACGAGGCGGTCGACGACGATCTCGATGTCGTGCTTGTACTTCTTGTCGAGCGCGGGGGCTTCGTCGATCTCATGGATCGTGCCGTCGATCCTGACGCGCGTAAAGCCCGCCTTCTGCCATTCGGCGAGTTCCTTGCGATATTCGCCCTTGCGCCCGCGGACGACGGGGGCGAGCAGGTACAGACGCGTGCCTTCGGGCAGCGCCATGACGCGGTCGACCATCTGGCTGACCGTCTGCGCGGCGATCGGCTCGCCGGTGGCGGGCGAATAGGGGATGCCGACGCGCGCCCAGAGCAGGCGCATGTAATCGTAGATTTCGGTCACCGTCGCGACGGTCGAGCGCGGGTTGCGCGACGTCGTCTTCTGCTCGATCGAGATGGCGGGCGACAGGCCCTCGATATGGTCGACGTCGGGCTTCTGCATCAGCTCGAGGAACTGGCGTGCATAGGCCGACAGCGATTCGACGTAGCGGCGCTGCCCCTCGGCATAGATGGTGTCGAAGGCGAGGCTGGATTTGCCCGAGCCCGACAGGCCGGTGATGACCGTCAACGTGTCGCGGGGGATGTCGACATCGACGTCCTTGAGATTGTGCTCGCGCGCGCCGCGGACGGAAATTTTGGTCAGCATGAAGCGGGTTCTACTTCTGTTCTGTTTCTGATGCTAGTCTGGCAGGTAGGAACGCACCGCGCGAATTTCGAGCCGCATTGAAAGCATCCGAGCGGTGTCTTACGTCTGTGCCACACGAGGAGAATGCGCGATGGGCAAGAAGCACAAGAAGGCGAAGCTTCCCAAGGAAGTGCTGGGCGTGAAGCTGCCCAAGGAAGTGCGCGAGGTAGGCGGGGCGCTGCTGGAGAAGGCGAACAGCCCGCAGGGGCGCGAGATGCTGGCGGCGGGGCTGACGATGGCTGCGGCGGCGGCGACCGCGGCGCTGGCCAAGGGGCGGGCCGAGCGCGCCGCGAAGCCGGAGGCGCCGCGCCCGCCCGAGGCGCCGGTGCCGCCCGTTCCCCCGGTGCCGCCCGTTCCCCCGGTACCGCCGCAGGGGACGCAGACGCAGCCCGATCCGCAGGCGATCGCCGATGCGGTGGGCAAGGCCGCGGAAGCGATGCTGGGGCGGCTATTTGGGCGTAAAGACTGAACGGCGAGGTTTGCGCGGCGTTCGCTGTCCGTCCAGCCTAGGACCGGCGCTGCGGAGCCAGGACCATCCAAGCTGCGCCCGTGACAATTTCCATCTCGCCCCACGAGCGATATCCATCAGCCCGCAGCTGTACGATGTGATCGGCCGCTCGTTCACGATGGGCGCCCGCGTGCGCTTGTGATCGCTTGACGATCTGCAAAGGCCTGAGGGGCGGCGGTTCGAGAGGACCGCCGCCCTTTTTGCGTGGGCCTCGCGCCCGCCTCTGGCCGCAATTTCTCCGCGTCAGCCCACCGCGCAACTTGGGCGTCCTCACCTGCCCCTTCGCGCAACATAGCGGCACTCGCTGTGGCTGTTTTGCAACGCAACGTTGCTGAAAGCGGAAATAGGTCAGCAATGCGTGCTTTACGCAAGCAAGACAGTCACACAAGCGTCACGCAGTCCAGAAGACTGACATTCCAAATCGATGACGCATGGGGCGACCGAAAACGGCGCCGTTGCAAAGGGGATATACGTGACGAAAACCGCTCGATTCGATGTGACGCGCAAGGCGGCTCTGCTCGCCGCGGCGACGCCGCTGGCGCTGATGCTGGGGGCCGCTCCGGCGTTCGCGCAGACCGCGACGCAGACGCCTGCGCAGCTCGAGATCAAGGATCAGCAGACCGATCCGACGACGACGCAGGGCGCGAGCGATCAGGACAAGGCGAGCGACATCGTCGTCACCGGTTCGCTGTTCCGTCGCACCGACACCGAAACCCCGTCGCCCGTCACCGTGCTGACCAGCGACACGCTGGCAAAGGCCGGTATCACCACCGCGTCGGACGCGATCCGCTCGATCTCGGCCGACAGCGCGGGCTCGATCGGCACCGGCTTCCAGTCGGGCTTCTCGGCCGGCGGTTCGGCCGTGTCGCTCCGCGGCCTCGGCGTGTCGTCGACGCTGGTGCTGATCGACGGCCTGCGTTCGGCGAACTTCCCGCTGAACGACGACGGCCATAACGCCTATGTCGACCTCAACTCGATCCCGTTCAGCCTGGTCGACCGGATCGAAGTGCTGAAGGATGGCGCATCGTCGACCTATGGCGCGGACGCGATCGGCGGCGTGGTCAACGTGATCCTGAAGAAGCACTTCACCGGCATCGACGGCCTGGTCGAGGGCGGCGTCGCCGAGCGCGGCGATGCGAGCCACCAGCGCGCGCAGCTAACGCTGGGCTATGGCGATTATGACCGCCAGGGCTTCAACGTCTATCTGAACGGCGAATATCAGCGCGACGGCCGCGTTTCGAACCACAGCCGCGGCTTCCCGTACAACACCCAGGACCTGACCTCGATCGGCGGCCTGGACAACAACGCGGCCGACCAGTCGCTGACCGTCAACGTGCCGACCGCCTATGTCGCGCGCACGACGCAGAGCGACCTCAACAACCCGCTGTCAGGCGGCACCGCGCTGATCCCGGACGGCACCTATGTCGATGCGAACGGCCGGACGCAGAACTATAGCAATTACACGGCGCTGGGCCTCGGCAATTGCGCGCGCGATACGTTCACCGTGACCGGCGGCGGCGCGCGCGGCACGGGCTGCAAGTACGACCTCGTCGACCTGTATCGCCAGATCCAGCCGCTGCAGGAGCGTTACTCGCTGCAGGGCCGCGTCAGCGTGCGCATCGGCGAGAACGTCGAAGGCTATATCACCGGCAGCTACAGCCGCAGCGACGTCAGCATCAACGGCACGCCCTCGGCGATCCGCGCGACGCAGCCGTTCGGCGCCGCGCCTACGGTGGCATCGTCGAACCCCGGTATCGTCCTGCCGTATTTCATCTGCTCGGCCGGCACGAACTGCGCGACGGCGGCGAACCGCCAGCTGAACCCGAACAACCCCTATGCGACCAACGCCGCCGCCACACCGGCGATCGCAGCCGCCAACGCCGCGCGCATCTATTACCTGTTCGGCGACATCCCGCAGGGCAGCGATCGCAAGAACGAAATCTACCGCGCCACCGCCGGCCTGAACGGCAATTTCGGTGACGGTCGCTACAATTGGCGGATCGAGGGCGTCTATGCCCGCGACGAGCTGACGCTGACGCAGCGCGGCCTGCTCAACATTGCGGGTCTCGCTACCGCGATCAACACGGGGTCGTACAATTTCATCAATCCGTCGCAGAACAGCGCGGCGGTGCGCAATGCGATCTCGCCGAACAAGGTGACCCCGTCACTGTCGACGCAGGCGGCGCTGGATGCGTCGGTGACGGCACGCCTCGCCGACCTGCCGGGCGGTCCGTTGCAGCTGGCCGTCGGCGGGCAGGTGCGCCGCGAAACGCTGGAGAACAACAACCAGAATGCGGCGCTGGATACGTACGGCCTGACGACCGCCTCGGCGTTCGGATCGCACACCGTGTCGGCCGCCTATTTCGAAGCCGACGCGCCGATCCTCGACCAGGTCGAGCTGAACGTCTCGGGCCGCTACGATCATTATTCGGAAGGCTTCAGCCACTTCTCGCCGAAGGTCGGTGTCAAGTTCACGCCGATCAAGGAACTGGCGATCCGCGGCACCTATGCCGAGGGCTTCCGCGCGCCGACCTTCGCCGAATCGGGTCCGCGCAGCCAGTATGCGGGCTTCGTGTCGACGACCCCGCCGTGTAACTTCATTCTGAACCATGGCGGCACCGGCACGGCGGCGTCGTGCTCGGCAGCGGGCAACCCGTACAACCTCAACTACAGCCTGGGTCGCGGCCTTGCCGGCAACCCCAACCTCCAGCCGGAAATTTCGCGCAGCTTCACCGGCGGCGTCATCTTTCAGCCGGTGCGCTGGCTGAGCCTGACGGTCGATTACTATAATGTCCGCAAGAAGAACCTGATCGTCACCGGTCCGGACTTCGGCAAGGCGGTCGCGGCCTATTACAATTCAGCGAACGCCGCGGCCGGTGCGGCCGCAGTGGCCGCGGTTGGCCAGGGCTATTCGGTGAACACGACCGACGCGGTCGATCCGCTGTTCCCGAACGCGCTGCCGCGCGTGCTGATCATCAACGTGCCGTATGTGAACGCCAATTATGCGCTGACCTCGGGCATCGATTTCTCGGCGACGGCGACCGTGCCGCTGGGCGATGGCATCAAGTTCACCAGCCGCATCGAAGCGACGCACGTCATCAAGTACAACCTCGTCACCTCCGCGGGTGTGCAGCATTATGCCGGCACGATGGGCCCGTACGACCTGTCGTCGGGCAACGGCACGCCGTCGTGGCGCGGCAACTGGCAGAACACGTTGGACTTCGGCGATTACTCGCTGTCGGCGACGGCGTTCTACGTCAGCCGGATCAAGGCGGTGTCGGAAGACCAGGGCCTGCCGCTCGATTGCGCCAACGGCAATTTGTACACGCGTTCGTCGCCGCAGAACGAAGCCTTCTGCTACGTCAGCCCGTTCATCAACGTCGATCTGAACGGCACGGTGAAGGTCAACGACAAGTTCACCTTCTTCCTCAACGTGAAGAACGTGTTCGACGCCAAGGCGCCGGTCGCGCCGGCCGCCTATTCGAGCGCGCCGAACTTCCTGACCACCTGGCATTACGCCGGCCTGATCGGGCGCCAGTATCGCGCGGGGGCGTCGTTCCGCTTCTAAGCGGGTCATTGACGGCATACCTGGTACCTGGGGGGCTCCGCTGCGGCGGGGCCCCTTTTTTGTTGCGCGGGCAAAGCGCGGGCGGGCATCGTCGCCGCCGAATAGGGAAGGATTGGTATGCGGGCGATGGTGGCGGCAGCGGTGTTGGGGGCAGGCGCGCTGGGCGCGGCGGTGCCTGCGATGGCGGCAACCGGGACGCAGACCGCCGACCAGCTCGCGGCGCAGGCGCTGGCGATGCAGCAGGCGGGCGATCCGGGCGAGGGCGCACCCGTGGCGTACGACGTGTCCTTTCCCAATGCGGTGCATCACGAGGCGCAGGTGACCGCGACGTTCCGCGGCGTGCCGGCGGGGCCGCTACGCGTGCAGATGGCGCGCTCGTCGCCCGGACGCTATGCGATCCATGAATTTGCGAAGAACGTCTATGCGGTGTCGGCGAAGGACGGGCGCGGGCGGCCGCTCGCGCTGACGCGGACCGATCCCTATGGCTGGTCGGTGGCGGGGCATGACGGCACGGTCGTCGTCACCTACACGCTGTTCGGCGACTGGGGTGACGGAACCTACGCACAGATCGATGCGGATCACGCGCATCTCAACATGCCGGCGACCTTCCTGTGGGCGGTGGGATATGACGCCAAGCCGATCCGGGTGCGCTTCCACGCCTTCGACCCCAAGTGGCGCGTCGCGACGCAGCTGCCGGCGGGCAAGGCGGAGGGGACGTATTGGGCGCCGAACTTCCAGTATTTCATGGATAGCCCGACCGAACTCAGCGCCTTTTCGCTGCGCCAGTGGCCGATGACCGATGCGACGGGCAAGACGTATCTGATCCGGCTGGCGGTGCATCACATGGGGACGGAGGCGGAGGTCGACACCTATGCCGCCAAGACGAAGCGGGTGATCGCGCAGCATTATGCGCTGTTCGGCCGTGCGCCGCGCTACGATTACGGCACCTATACCTTCATCGCCGACTATATGCCGCAAATCGCGGGCGATGGGATGGAGCATCGCAACTCAACGATCATCACCCAGCCGCGCGGGCTGGCGGAGGCGAATTATGCGCAGCTGAACACGCTGAGCCACGAGTTCGTCCACAGCTGGAACGTCGAGCGGCTGCGCCCGGCCGAGCTGGAACCGTTCGACTTCACGCGCGCCAATCCGACGCCGAGCCTGTGGTTCGCGGAGGGCTTCACGCAATATTACGGGCCGCTGCTGATCCGCCGCGCGGGCGAGAGCAGCGTGGACGATTTCCTGCGCGGACTGGGCGGCACGCTGAACGGCGTCGTCAACGGCACTGGGCGGCGGTACGGCGGGCCGGAGGAGATGAGCCTGCGCGCGCCCTTCGTCGATGCGGCGAAGTCGATCGACCGGACCAACCCCAATATCTTCATTTCCTATTATCCGTACGGCGCCGTCGTGGCGCTGGCGCTCGACCTCACGCTGCGGCAGCGGTTTCCGGGCGTGACGCTCGACAGCTATATGCGGCATCTGTGGGAGACGCGGGGCGATGCCGAGAAGCCCTATACGCCCGCCGACCTGGAGCGCGGCCTCGCCGAGGTGACGCGCGATCCGGCGTTCGCGAGGGGCTTCTTCGACCGATATGTCCATGCGAGCGGGCTGCCCGATTTCGCGCCGCTGCTGGCCCAGGCGGGGCTGGCGATGCAGCCGCGCGCGCCCGGCGCGGCCTGGGCGGGGTTTGCGCTGAAGGCGGATGATGGGGGAAGCGGGGTGGTGGTCGCCGCTCCGCCTGCGCCGTCTTCGCCGGCCTATGCTGCGGGACTGGATGAAGGCGACGTGTTGCTGAGCGTCGGCGGCATGCCGGCCAATTCGGCCGAGGATGTGACGGCGCTGCTCGCCTCGCACAAGCCGGGGGACGCGGTGGCGGTCCGCTATCGCCAGCGTGGGGTCGAGCGGACGGCGCCGCTGCGTCTGGCCGTCGATCCCGCGTTCACGGTCGTGCGCGGCGAAACGGTGGGGGCGGCGGTGACGCCGGCGCAGCTGGCGTTCCGCAAGGCGTGGCTGGGAAGCTGACTCGGTCGTCACCCCGGGCTTGACCCGGGGTGACGGAGAGGGCGCTTAGTGCGCCGACGCCCCGCTCGCGCCGATGCCGGTCTCGGCGCGGACGCGCTGGGCGGCGTAGCCGGCGCGGTCGACCACGGCGCGGGGCGAGGTGTCGAGGATCGAGACCAGCCAGATCGTCAGGAAGGCGATCGGCATCGAGATGATCGCGGGCGACGAATAGGGAAAGATCGCGGCGGGGTGGCCGAGGATCGTGACCCATACCGCCGGCGACAGGATGGTGAGCCCCACCGCGAGGACGAGGCCCAGGGTACCGCCTGCGACGACGCCGCGCGTGGTCGCGCCCGGCCACAGCAGCGACAGGATCAGCACCGGGAAATTGCCCGACGCAGCCACCGCGAAGGCGAGGGAGACCATGAAGGCGACGTTTTGCTTCTGGAACACGATGCCGAGCAGGATTGCGACCGCGGCGAGGACCAGCACGGTGCGGCGCGAGACGGCGAGTTCGGCGGCGCTGTCCGCGTGCCCCTTACGGAAGACGGTGGCGTAGAGATCGTGGCTGACCGCCGACGCGCCCGACAAGGTGAGGCCCGCGACGACCGCGAGGATGGTGGCGAAGGCGACCGCGGAGATGAAGCCCAGGAACAGATTGCCGCCGACTGCCTGCGCCAGATGGATCGCCGCCATGTTGGTGCCGCCGATCAGCACGCCATCGGCATCGAGATAGCCGGGGTTGGTCGCGACCAGCACGATCGCGCCGAAGCCGATGATGAAGGTGAGCAAATAGAAATAGCCGATCCAGCCCGTCGCCCACAGTACCGACGTGCGCGCCGCCTTGGCATCGGGGACGGTGAAGAAGCGCATCAGGATGTGCGGCAGGCCGGCGGTGCCGAACATCAGCGCCATGCCGAACGAGATCGCCGACACCGGATCCTTGATGAAATTGCCGGGGCCCATGATCGATCCGCCCTTGGCGGCGGCCTCTGCGGGGGCCAGGCCGGTGGCGGCGGCGAGGCCGGTCTTCACCTCGACTGCGCGGGCGAAGAGGGCTTCGGGACTGAAGCCGAATTGGGCGAGGACCATCAGCGCCATGAAGGTGGCGGACCCGAGCAGCAGCACCGCCTTGATGATCTGGACCCAGGTGGTGGCGGTCATGCCGCCGAACAGGACGTACAATGTCATCAGCACGCCGACGATGCCAACCGCATATTCGTAGCGCAGGCCGAAGAGGAGTTTGATGAGCTGGCCCGCGCCGACCATCTGCGCGATCAGGTAGAAGAGCACGACGACGAGCGTGCTGGTCGCGGCGAAGCTGCGCACCGGCGCTTGCGCGAAGCGGAAGCTAGCAACGTCGGCGAAGGTATATTTGCCGAGGTTGCGCAGGCGTTCGGCCATCAGGAACAGGATGATCGGCCAGCCGACGAGGAAGCCGATCGAATAGATCAGCCCGTCATAGCCGTCGGTGAAAATCTGTGCGGAAATGCCGAGGAAACTGGCCGCGGACATATAGTCGCCGGCGATGGCGAGGCCGTTCTGGAAACCGGTGATGCCGCCGCCCGCGGTGTAGAAATCGGCCGCGGTGCGCGTGCGGCGCGCTGCCCAGCGGGTGATGCCGAGCGTGAACAGCGCGAAGGCCGCGAACATCAGGATCGCGGTCCAATTCGTCGGCTGCTGCCGGGTCTGGCCGGCGATGGCATCGGCATAGGCCGGTCCGGCAGCGAGCAGGAGCGCGCCGACGGCGAGCGCTGCGATCCGGCGGGTCATGCGTCATACTCCGCGCGCAGGGCGGCGAGCGCGGCGTCGTAATCGCGATTGGCGCGCGCGACGTACAGGCCGGTGAGCAGGATCGCGAGCAGGATCAGCGCGAAGCCGATCAGGATGCCGAGCGAGGTGACGCCGCCTGCCATGATCGGCTGGGCGAGGAAGGGCTTGTCGAAGGCGATCAGCGCGACGAAGCCGAAATAGGCGACGAACATGATGGTGGCGAGCATCCACCCGAAGCGGCCGCGCGCCTGGACGAGCCGTCGGTAGCGGGGATCGCTCGCGATGCGCTGCGCCTGGTCGTCGGTCATCCTGTCCCCCGTCCCCGCCCGGCGCGTTGCGGCCGGATCGGTTGCGCTATCATGACGTGGTGACGGCGCGGCGCAAGGGTGGTTGTTGGGAATGTGTGGCGGTGGTGGCACGCGCGGGGGGCTGCCTTCTTCCGTTATCCCGGCGGAGGCCGGAATCAATGGATGCGGGGGAAGTGCTGTATTGGGTGGCAACCGATGTTCCGGGACCATGGATCCCGGCGTTCGCCGGGATGACGGATGGGCTTTGGGTGGGGAAGCCGCGGAGCGGATTGGGTTGTGGCGCATACGCTTCCCCTCAATCGTCATTCCCGCGGAGGCGGGAATCCAGGCTGGCTGGAAGTGCGATTCTATCAGTGGCGTTAGAGGATATGGATTCCCGCCTTCGCGGGAATGACGGGGGTTGTGGGGCGGGTGTGTGTTTGACCCAGCTGCCCGCTGCCCGCTGCCCGCTGCCCGCTGCCCGCTGCCCGCTGCCCGCTGCCCGCTGCCCGCTGCCCGCTGCCCGCTGCCCGCTGCCCGCTGCCCGTCGCTCGCGGGTCCATCAGTGCGATCGCCCGTCGCCCACCAACGGGCTCCCCGCTGACCGCCGCGCATCAACGCGACGCGCACCCACCCGCACCTCTAAAATGACGAAAACTTCATCTGGCTGCCATGGGGGGGACAGGCCGGGGCGGGCATGTCGGTAGGATGGGTTGGTTTGCGTCGCGGTCGATACGGCATCATCTCGCCTGGGTGGGCGGGATCGCGCTCGGCGTGGTGGCGCTGATGGCGGGCGTGGCGGCGCTGGCGGGGTTTTTCGATCGCGATCCCGTCGTGCTGCTGCCCGCGGAAGGCCCGACGCGGCCCGTCGCCGCACTGTATCTGTCGGGCGATATGGGGCTGCGCTTCGGCCCCAATCCCACCACGACGCGCACGCTGGCGGCGAACGGCGTGACCGTCGTCGCGTTGAAATCGCCGACGCTGTTCCGCTTTCACCGCACGCGTGGCGAGGTGGACCGGATCGTGGCCGATGCGGTACGGACCGCGCTCGCGCGCAGCGGGGCGTCGCGGATCGTGGTGATCGGGCAATCCTATGGCGCGGACATATTGGAAACCGGGCTGGCGTCGCTGCCGCCGACGCTGCGCAGCCGCATCGCGGGCGCGGTACTGGTCGTGCCGGGCGAGAGCGTGTTCTTCCGCGCCGACCCCTCAGGCCTCGGCTATCGCGGCATGCCCGACCATATCGGGGCGGCGTCGCTCGACCGGCTCGACTGGTTGCCGGTGACCTGCATCTATGGCCGCGAGGAGCAGGATAGCGCCTGTCCCGACGTCCATCTGCCGCATGCGACGATCATCGCGATGCCCGGCGGCCATTTCCTGGATAACGATCGCAAGGGCCTGTTCGCGCATGTGCTGACCGCGATCCGGCAGGACGCGCCCGGGGCGTTTCGGTGAGCACACCCGCGCACGCGCCGCGCGGCGCGTCCCGGCTGGACCGGTGGCTGGATGCGGGCGGCGCCTTCGTCGCGCGGCATCGGCGCGAGCTGGTGATCGCCGCGGTGTTGCTGGTCGCCGCCATCGGCTTCGAGGCGCTGCACCTGGTGCTGCGCGAGGTGCATCTGCGCGACGTGCGCGCATCGCTGGCGGCGGTGCCCGATACGCGGATCGCGGCGAGCCTGGCGCTGACGGGGACGAGTTACCTGATGCTGACCGGCCTCGACTGGGTCGCGTTGCGGGCGGTGGGCAAACCGCTGCCGTGGCGGATCGCGGCGGCGGGATCGTTCACCAGTTACACGCTGAGCCACAATCTGGGGCTGTCGTTGCTGACCGGCGGATCCGCGCGGTTGCGGCTGTACAGCGCCGCGGGCCTGACCTTCGGCGAGGTGGCGCAGGTGGCGGCGATCTGCGCGATCGCCTTTTGGGCGGGCGTCGCGGGGGCGGCGGGGTTCGGGCTGGTCGTGGGACAGGGCGTGACGCTGGGGCCGGTGACGCTCGATCCCACCTGGGCGCGGGCGTTGGGCGGTGGCCTGCTGGCGCTGCTCGCCATCCTGCCGGTGCTGCGCGCGCGCGGCGTCGCGATGCTGGGGCCGGAGCGGCTGGGCGTGGCGCTGCCGAGCC
The DNA here is from genome assembly GCF_043498045.1 of Sphingomonas sp. S6. Classification (NCBI taxonomy): domain Bacteria; kingdom Pseudomonadati; phylum Pseudomonadota; class Alphaproteobacteria; order Sphingomonadales; family Sphingomonadaceae; genus Sphingomonas; species Sphingomonas sp. S6. The sequence goes on along the minus strand of NZ_JBIEOE010000003.1, from coordinate 408,299 downwards.
TCAGGCAGATGGGCGCGCTGGCGCTGCTGTCGCTCGCCGACCTGAGCGCGGCATCGGCGGCGCTGTTCGTGCTGGTGCCGGGGGCGGCGGCGCAAGCCTATCCCGCCTTCGTCGTCGCGTATGCGGTGGCGGTGGTGGTGGCGCTGGTGCTGCACGTGCCGGGAGGCCTCGGCGTGTTCGAGACGGTGGTGCTGGCGACGGTGCCGGGCGACCGCCCGGCGCTGTTCGCCGCGCTGCTGCTGTATCGGCTGATCTATTATCTGTTGCCGCTGATGGTCGCGGCGATCGGCATCGCGGCGGCGGAGGGGTGGCGGCTGCGCCATCCGATCCGGCGCGGCCTGTCGTACGTCGATCGCGCCGGGCAATTGTTGGCGCCGACCGCCGTCACGGCACTGGTGTTCGTCGCGGGCTTCATCCTGCTGGTGTCGGGGGCGCTGCCCGGGGTGAAGGACCGGCTGTCCGACCTCGACGACATGCTGCCGCTGCCGTTCATCGAAGGCTCGCACATGGCGGGCAGCCTGATCGGTACGGCGATGCTGTTGGTCGCGCCGGCGCTCAATGCGCGGCTGCGGTCGGGCTTTGCGGCGGCGCGGCTGCTGCTGATCGGCGGCGCGCTGTTTTCGCTGATGAAGGGCCTCGATTACGAGGAGGCGGCGTTGCAGCTGATCGTCGCGGGCGTGCTGCAATATTGCCGGCAAAGCTTCTATCGCGAAGGCGGCATCCTGACCGATCGGCCGCACTGGCCGTGGCTGGTCGCCGCAGCCGCGGCGCTGGCGCTGAGTGTCTGGGCGGGGTTCTTCGCGTACAAGCGCACGCCGTACAGCGACGATCTGTGGTGGCACTTCGCGCTCAACGGCAATGCGCCGCGGTTCCTGCGCGCGAGCTTTGCGGCGGGGGTGCTGCTGACGGCGGCGTCGCTGTACCAATTGCTCACCGGCAGCCGCACGAAGAGTCTGCCCGAAAGCGTCATCCCCGAAGACGCGATCGCGGCGGCGCGCGCGGACAGTCCGCGCACCGATGCGGCGCTGGCCTATACCGGCGACAAGAGCTTCATCGTATCGGCGGCGGGCGACGCGTTCCTGATGTACCGCGTGCGCGGGCGCAGCTGGGTGGTGATGGGCGATCCCGTCGGGCCGGTGGCGGCGTGGAGCGAGCTGGTCTGGAGTATTCGGCGGGCGTGCGATGCGCGCGCCGGGCGACTGTGCTTCTATCAGGCGAGCGAGCGGATGCTGCCCCTGTTCGTCGAGCTGGGGCTGCACGCGATCAAATATGGCGAGGAGGCGCATGTGGCGCTGGATCGCTTCACGATCGCGGGGCCGCGCGCGAAATCGTTGCGTCATGCGGTGCGGCGCACGGAGGCGGCGGGGGCGGTCTTCTCGGTCGAGCCGGCGAGCGCGGTGCCGGCACTGATCGACGAGATGCGCGCCGTGTCCGATGCATGGCTGGCGGCGAAGGCGGGGCGTGAGAAACGGTTCAGCCTGGGGGCGTTCGACCCCGCGTACCTGGAGCGCTTTCCGGTGGCGCTGGTGCGGGTGGAGGGACGGATCGTCGCCTTCGCCAATATCTGGGTATCGGGCGATGGCGAGGAGGCATCGTGCGACCTGATGCGCCACCATCCCGATGCGCCGTACGGCACGATGGAAATGATGATGGTGCGCCTGATCGAATGGGCGCGCGGGCAGGGCTATGAGCGGTTCAACCTGGGCATGGCGCCGCTGTCCGGCATGCCCAGCGGGCGACTGGCGCCGGTGTGGGCGCAGCTGGGGCATGCGCTGTTCGCCAATGGCGAGCGCTTGTACGGCTTTGCGGGGTTGCGCGCGTTCAAGGCGAAATATGGGCCGGACTGGGTGTCGCGCTATATCGCGACGCCGCCGGGCGCGGCGATGCCGCGGGTGCTGATCGACCTGGCGCGGCTGGTAAGCGCGTGAGGGGCTGACGGTCGCTTTTCAGCCTCGACGTCATCCCAGCGAGGGCTGGGATTTCTCGGTGAGAGCGCGGGGCAGGAGCCGCATGAGGCCCCAGCCTGCGCTGGGGCGACGGATACAGGATTGCAGATGGGGTGCTGGCGGGTACGGAGCCTTTAGGCTTAGAGTCGTGCCATGACCGACGATCCCAAAGGCCGCGCGCTGCGGCGGCGTAGCGTATTGTTCATGCCGGCCTCCAATCCGCGCGCGATGGCGAAGGCACGCGATCTGGCGTGCGATGCGGTGATCCTCGACCTGGAGGATGCGGTGGCGCCGGAGGCGAAGGGCGCGGCACGCACGGCAGCGCTAGCCGTGGCGGCGGAGGGGTTCGGCGGACGAGCCTGCGCGGTGCGGATGAACGCGCTGGATACGCCATGGGGCGCGGAGGATGCGGCGGCGCTGGCGGCGGCGCCGGGCGTGGCCGCGGTGGTGGTGCCCAAGGTCGGGTCGGCGTCGGATCTAGAGGCGGTGCGCGCGGCGCTGGGGGCGGATGGGCCGCCGATCTGGGCGATGATCGAGACGTGCGGGGCGGTGCTGCTGCTGGCCGAGATCGTCGGCGCGGCGGCGGCGACGCGGACCGAGCTGCTGATCGCAGGCACCAACGATCTGGCCAAGGAGATGCGCTGCCGGGTCGATGGCGGGCGCACGGCGCTGGTGCCGGCGCTGGTGCAGCTGGTCATTGCGGCGCGGGCGGCGGGGCTGGTGGTGTTGGACGGCGTCTACAATGCCTTCCGTGACACGGCAGGCTTTGCGGCGGAGTGCGAACAGGGCGCGATGCTGGGGTTCGACGGCAAGACGCTGATCCATCCGGTGCAGGTCGAGGTGGCGAATGCGGCGTTCGCGCCGTCGGCGGAGGCGGTGGCCTGGGCGGAGCGCGTGGTCGCGGCGTTCGCCACCCCCGAGGCGGCGGGGAAGGGGGCGATCCCGCTGGACGGCGCGATGGTGGAGCGGCTGCACCTCGCCGAGGCGGAGCGGGTGTTGGCGTTGGTGGGGTGACCCGGGCGCCTGATCCCTATCAACGAAACCGTCACCCCAGCGGAGGCTGGGGTCTCTTGCGGCTCCTGCCGTGCGCGCCAACTGCGAGATCCCAGCCTTCGCTGGGATGACGGGCGTTGAAAGGGGTGTTGCGCCTACCCCGCCAGAATCGTCCGTATGCGATCCGCGATGATGTCCATCGCGAAGGGCTTGGTCATCAGCGCCATATTGGGGCCGAGCGGGCCGTTGCCGATCACGGCGTTCTCCGCATAGCCGGTGATGAACAGCACTTTGAGGTGCGGCAGCATCTCGATCGCGGCGTCGGCGACCTGGCGGCCGTTCATCTGGCCGGGCAGGCCGACGTCGGTGATGAGCAGATCGACATGCGCACCGGTGCCGAGCAGGCGGAGCGCGGAGGGGCCGTCGCCCGCCTCCAGCACGACATGGCCCATCTCTTCGAGGATCTCGACCACCAGCATGCGGATCGTCGGTTCGTCGTCGACGACCATGACGCTGTGCCGCCCCTCGACTGGCGTGGCGGCGGTATCGAGCGCGACCGCGCCGTCATCGTCGCTCGCATCGCCATAATGGCGGGGCAGATAGATGCACATCGTCGTGCCCTGCCCGATCTCGGAATAGATGCGCACCTGCCCGCCCGACTGGCGCGCGAAGCCGTAGATCATCGAGAGGCCAAGGCCGGTGCCCTCGCCCATCGGCTTGGTGGTGTAGAAGGGGTCGAAGGCGCGCGCCTGCACCTCGGGCGTCATGCCGGTGCCGGTGTCGGTGACGCACACGGACAGATATTGCCCGGGTTCGAGATCGCGTTCGCGCGCGGAGCGCTGGTCGAGCCAGCGGTTGGCGGTTTCGATCGTGATCCGGCCGCCCTCCGGCATCGCGTCGCGCGCGTTGATGCAGAGGTTCAGGATCGCGTTTTCGAGCTGGTTGGGATCGACCATCGCGGGCCATATGCCCGCCGCGCCGACCACCTCCAGCGTCACGCCGGGGCCGACGGTGCGCTGGATGAGGTCGCTGAGGTCGGCGATCAGCCGGTTGACGTCGGTCGGCTTGGGATCGAGCGTCTGGCGGCGCGAAAAGGCGAGCAACCGGTGGGTCAGCGCCGCCGCACGCCGCGTCGCCCCCAATGCGGCGGTGGCGTAGCGATCGAGGTCGCCGATGCGCCCCTGCGCGACGCGGACCTGCATCATCTCGATCGCGCCCGATATGCCGGTGAGCATGTTGTTGAAATCGTGCGCCAGGCCACCGGTAAGCTGGCCGACCGCCTCCATCTTTTGCGCCTGCCGCAGATGCGCTTCGGCGACCATCAGCGCGTGCGTGCGCTCCTCGACCTGCTGTTCGAGGCTGGCGGTGAGCGCGCCCAGTTCCTGTTCGACGCGGCGGCGTTCGGTCGCGTCGCGGGTGCGTTCGGCGACGTCGCGGATGAAGGCGATCTCTTCGGCCAACCAGGGGCGCGGCACCTCGTTGTTGAGGTAGAGCAGCGCGACGAAGCCGCCCTGTTCGGTGATGGGCATGTTGATGAAGGACAAGGCGGCGAGGCCCTTCAGCGCTTCTGCCGTGTCGCGGGTGCGCGGGTCGTCGTAGACGTTGCCGATCGCGACCGTGTCGCCGCGCTTCAGATCCTCGATATACGAACCATAGTCGCGGAAATGCAGCAGGCCGGGCAGCGGCTGGATGCCGGGCGCGCACCAGGGGCGGGCGGCGACGATCGTTTCGGCCTCCGCGTCGATCGTGCCGTAGCCGCAGCGGCTGACGTCGAACAGGCGACCGAGAATCTCGACCGCGGCATAAGCGAGGTCGTCGGGATCACCCGCCGTGCGCAGCCGGTCGTTGAGTTCGACCAGCGCCTGCAGGCGGAGTTCGGCGCTCTTGCGCGCGTCGATGTCGAAGCTGATGCCGGGAAAGCGGATCGCGCGGCCCAGATCGTCGAGCTGCGCCTGTCCGCGTGCGGCGACCCAGCGGGCGCGGCCGTCGGGCTGGGTGAGGCGATAATCGCTTTCGAAGGGCGCGCCGCTTGCCAGCGCCTCGGCGATCTCGGCCTGGACGCGGGGCAGATCCTCGGGGTGGATGCCGCCGAAGAAGCGTTCGATCGCCGTGCCTTGGCGCGCGGCTTCGGGATCGACGCCGTACAGGCGGGCGAAGGCGGGGTCGGCGGTGATCCGGTCGGCCACCACGTCCCAGTCCCAGCTGCCGACGCTGGTCGCTCCGGCGATCTGCGGGTCGTTGTGGGGCATAAGCGGCATGTAACTCATCGGAACGGAAAGGATTGTTGGTTAGGATCGCTGCCCCAACGCGTGATGGCGGCAGGCGATCCGATCGTCAGCGCTGCGTCGCCTCGATCGCCTCGCGCGACCAGCCGCCCCCCATCGCCTGGTAAAGCTGCGCATAAGCGGTCAGGCGGTCGGCGCGCGCCTGCACCAGCGCCAGTTCGGCGGTGAGCAGGCCGCGCTGCGCATCGAGCTGTTCGATGTACGACGTATAGCCGGCGCGATAGCGGTTGGTGGCATTGCGCAGCGCGGCGGCGAGCGCATCCACCTGCAACCCGAGCGCGGCCGCCTGTTCGCCCGAACGCTGGACGCCGGCGAGGGCGTTGTCGACCTCCTGGAACGCGACGAGCGCGGTGCGGCGATAGGCGTAGGCGGCCTGATCGCGGCGCGCGGTGGCGGCGTCGGTCTGGGCGCGCAGGCGTCCACCGTCGAAGATCGGCGACAGGATGCTCGCGCCGATCGAAAAGACGCCGATCGGATCGGCGAGCTTCGTCGACAGGACGACGCCCGCGCTGCCGGTGAGCGCGATATTGGGCAGCATCGCCGCGCGGGCGCTGTCGAGGCTGCGATCGGCGGCGACCAGCGTCTGTTCGGCCTGGAACAGGTCCGGGCGGCGGCGCAGCAGATCGGCGGGCAGGCCGTCGGGGATCGGCGGCGGGGTGAGCCGGTCGAGCGGAGCGCCGCGGGGGATCGCGCCGGGGTTTTCGCCGAGCAGCAGCGACAGCGCATTCTCCTGCCGGCTGATCGCGAGCTGCGCGGCGGGGACGAGTTGCTGCGTGGCGCGATATTCCGCCTCCGCCTGATGCAGTTCGAGGTTGGAGGTATAGCCGGTTTCCGCGCGGCGGCGGGCGATGCGCAGCGCTTCGGTGCGCGCGGCGAGCGTCTGTTGCGCGACCGCAAGCCGCTGGTCGAGCGCGCGCAGGGCGATGTAATTGCTGGCGACGCCGCTGGCGATGGCGAGGCGGACGGTGTCGCGCGCGCCTTCGCTGGCAAGCAATTGCGCCTGAGCGGCGCGGCTGGCCTGGCGAAGGCGGCCGAACAGGTCGAGATCGTAGCTGGCGCTGATCAGCGGCTGCGCGCCGATCGCGTCGCTGGGGGTGCCGAACGGGCTGACCGTCTGGCCGGAGGTCGACGGCAGGCTGCCACCGAGCGTGGGCGTGCGCTGCGCGGCGGCGAGGCGCGCGGCGGCGCGCGCTTCGTCGATACGCGATGCGGCGAGCGCGAGGTCGACGTTGTTGGCGAGCGCGCGGGCGACGAGATCGGTGAGGACGGGGTCGCCGAATGCGCTCCACCAGTCGGCCTGAATGGGTTGGCCCTGGCCGAGCGCGGTGCGCCATGCCGGGGGCGGGGCGACGGCACCGGCGGCCGGCGCGGCCGGTCGCGGGCCGATGCAGGCGGCAAGCGTGGCGGCGGCTGCGAGGGTTGTTATTGTGCGCGCGGAGACGCGGAGACGCGGAGGGGGGGCGCTCGACGTATCGGCCGATCCTTCATCCCGGATGTGAGCGATGGAGGGCGGCTTCGCCGCGGGCACGCCCTCTTCGCGTCTTTGCGTCTTCGCGTGAATCATTATCGTCCGCATCACTTCACCGTCGGGCCGGTGGTGGTGTCGACGCTGGCCTGTACCGACATGCCGGGGCGCAGGCGCTGGATCAGTTGCTGGCCGGGATCGATGCGGATGCGGACGGCGATGCGTTGCGGCACCTTGGTGAAATTGCCCGTCGCATTGTCCGCCTTCAACACCGCAAATTCCGAACCGGCGGCGGGCGAGATGCGCTCGACGCGGCCGGTCAGCTTCGCGCCGGCGAGGCCATCGACGGTGAAGGTCGCGGGCTGGCCCACCGCCATGCGCGCGGTCTGCGCTTCCTTGAAATTGGCGATGACCCAGGTTTCGGGCGGCACGAGGAACATCAGCTGCGATCCGGCGGTGACATATTGGCCGACGCGGACGCCGACTTCGGACAGGCGGCCGGCCTCGGGCGCGCGGATGACGGTGTTGGCGAGGTCGATCTGAGCGAGGCGGCGGGCGGCTTCCGCGCCCGACACGCCGGCGCGCTGGCCGCCGCGGCCGACCTGGACGGTGCGGATGTCCTGTTGCGCGATCTCGCGCGCGGCGCGCGCCTGTTGCACCGCGGCTTGTGCCTGGCGAAGTGCGGCGAGCGTCTGGTCGCGTTCGCGCTGCGAGACGGAACCGTCCGTCACGAGATCGTTGACGCGGTTCATGTCCGCCTGCGCGCGCATCAACTGCGCCTCGGCATTGGCGACGGCGGCGGTCTGCGCGGCAAGGCTGGCGGTGCGGCTGCGTTCGGTCTGCTGCGCGTTGGCGAGCGTGGCGTTCTGCGCATCGACCTGCGCGGTCGCCTGATCGACGCGCTGGCGATAGATGCGATCGTCGATCTGGACGAGCGGCTGGCCCGCGGTCACGTCGGCGAAGTCGCGGACATAGACCTTGGTGACATAGCCCGACACCTGCGGCGCGATCACCGTCGTGCGCCCACGCACATAGGCATTGTCGGTCGACTGATTGGCGGTGGCGAAGGGCGGCAGGCGCCACGCCGCGAGCACCGCGAGCACGCCACCGATCGCCAGGATCGCAATGACGATCATCGCGGTGCGGCTGGGCGGCTGCGGGCGCCAGCCGGACCCGGACGGCGCGCTGGGCGGCGTTGCGGCCTCGGCCTGCGCCTCTTCGGTCGCGGGGGTGGAATCCACAGGGTTGCGGATGTCGGTCATCAGGCAGCCTCGGCAAGTGCGGCGCGGCGGGCTCGGTACGCGCGGCGGATCAACAGGAAAGCAAGGTAACAGAAGGTGAGCGCGGCGAGCACCGCGATCAGGCGGAAGACGTCGTCATAGGCGAGGACGTTCGCCTCGCGCGTGGCGGTCTGCGACAGGATCGCGCCGCCTTCCGCACTGCGCAGCGCGGGGTCGCCGACGACGCGCGACACCGCCGCGCCGCCTGCCTGCAGGCGCTGTGCGACGATCGGGTCGGTGGGGTCGATGCCCTGCACCAGCGCGGCGCTGTTCGCCTTTTCGCGGATCACCTGATAACTGCCGAGCAGCGCGGTGCCGGCCAGGCCGCCGATCGAATTGATCATGCCGAACAGCGCGACGAAGCTGATGATATGGCCCGATCCGGCCTGCAGCGCGCGCGTCATGCCGAACAGCAGGGCCGGCCCCAGGAAATAGGTCGCGCCGAACGCGATCATCGCCTGCGTGACGTAGAGCTGTGGCGCGCGGGTGAGGCTGGTCGCATGGCTGTCGACGAACGCGGCGATGGCGACCAGCCCGATCGCGAGCATGATCGGATGCGTCAGGCGCGTCACGTCGAGCGTCACCGCGCTCAGCACCACGCCCGCCGCCGAGGCGAGGAAGATGATCGTGAAGAAGGGGATCAGCTGATCGTTGTTCTGGCCCAGCAACGTCAGCAGGCCGACCGCGGCATAGGTCTGTTCGCTCAGCACGATGCGCGCCATGATCGTGACGATCGTGAAGCGGACGATGTCGGCGCTGCCCAGCCACCGCGTGTTGAGCAGCGGATTGACGCGGTGATGTTCGATGACCAGCGCCGCGCCCAGCATCGGAATGGCGGCGATCAGCGCCCAGCCGATCCATGCCGCATTGGTCCACCAGACGATGCGGCCTTCGCCCAATACCGCCGCGAACAGCGCCATCGCGCCCGCGAACAGGACGAAGGTGAGGAAATCGAGTGGCTCGAACGCCTTCGACCGGGATGTCGGCGGCAGGCGGAGAAAGGCGACGGCCGCAAGGCTCAGGAGCGCAAGGCCGAGTTCGAACAGATAGAGCGTGCGCCATTGCGACATGGCGAGCAGATCGGGCGAGAACAGCCGCGCGAGCGGCGTCGCGCACTGCGGAATGCCGATCCCGACCACGACCGCCTTCAGTCGCCAGCGCAGCGGGAGCGCCTGCATCATATAATAGAGGCACAGGCTGGAGACGGCGGCACCCGCCATGCCGCTGGCGGCGCGGACCAGAATCGCGGTGTCGAATTCACGCACGAACAGGTGGCCCAGCGTGAAGACGACGTAGAGGCTGAGGAAGATCATCGCGAACGGCCTGAGGCCGAACTGCGCACGGAATTTGATCAGCAGCAGATTGATGCTGACGTTGGTCATCACATACACGGTCGGCAGCCAGGCAATCTCGGCGGGATCGAGACCCAGCGCGCCTTGCAGCGTGTAGGTGTTCGCCGAAATCAGCGCATTGCCGAACCCGCCCGTCAGACCCAGCAGCACCGCGATGACGCCATAGGCGATCCGGTGGCGCAGCTGATGCTCGACCGATCCCGGCGAACCGGGAATTGCCGGTATTTCATGGGGCAGGAAGTCCCAGTGTTCCTCTGACAGGAAGCGGCGGAGACGGGCGAACATGGCCCGCCTATAGACCCGGAAAGAGTGTCAGGTCAGCCACTTCGCTCATCCGCCCAGGATCCGGCGGTAGAGCTGGATATAGCGGTCGGCCATGCGCTCGACCGAAAAGCGCTCCGCCACCGCGCGGCGGCAGGCGGCGCGGTCGATCTCGGGCAGGCGCGCGACGGCGGCGATGGCCGCGTCGACACTATCGACCAGGAAGCCGGTGACGCCATCGTCGATCAGTTCGGGCATCGACCCGCGGTTGATCGCGATGACGGGCGTGCCGCATGCCATCGCCTCGATGACCGACAGGCCGAAGGGTTCGTCGAAGTTGATGAGGTGGAGCAAGGCGGCGGCATGGCCGAGCGCGCGGGTGCGCTCCGCACCGCCGACTGCGCCGGGGTGGGTGATGTCGCGCCCGAGGTGCGGCACGACGGCGCGCTCGTAATAGCCCTGATCCTGCACGATACCGTACATGGCGAGCGCGCGACCGGTCGCCTGCGCCACCGCGATCGCTTCGGCGGCGCCCTTGTCGGGGTGCATGCGGCCGAAGAACAGCAGGTCGTCGCTGCCGGTCGGATCGAAGGGAAAGTCGTCCAGCACGATGCCGTGGTGGATCGTTTCGGCATAGCGGAGCTGCGGCGAGCGGTCGGCATCGCTGATCGCGACATAGTGCACGCGATCTTCGTACGGTTTGTACATCGGCAGGATGCGGTCGGACGAAAAGCCGTGGATCGTCGTGACCATCGGCGTGGTCACGAGGTTGGCGAAGGCGTGGGCGGGGAAATCGGCCTGATTGTGGATCAGGTCGAATTCGCCGGCGCGTTCGAAGACATGCGCAAGGTGGCGGTATTCCCAGACCTTGGCGTCGATGCTGGGGTCTTCGGAATAGGGCGCGGGGACGACGCCGGCGAGGGTGCCGGCGGTCAGGCTGTCCTGCGTCGCGAAGAGCGTGACGTCGATGCCGCGCGCGACCAGCGCCTCGGTGAGCAGGCTCGTGACCAATTCCCACGGGCCGTAATGGCGGGGCGGCGTGCGCCAGGAGATCGGGGCGAGCATCGCGATTTTCATGGGTGGCGGTCGCCTGAGACGGAGGAATGTATTGGGGTACGGGGGCGTAACGATAAGGCCCGGTGGTGATACTCCGGCGTGGCGGAGTTGTTCCGGGGGCTGTCCCCGTCGCCCCTGATGTGGCCCGGGGCTGCCTCATGTCGCTTGTCACCCCGGACGTGTTCCGGGGTGACGGGGGGTGTGGGGTTAGCGGAGGAGTATCATCAGCCCCTCGTTCCCCCGCAGCACGTCAGCCTCAGCACCCCCCGGCAACGTGCCGAGCAGCACATCGCCCGCAGGCAGCGCGAACGGCTGATCCTCCCCACTCAGGTTCAGCGCCACGACGATCCGTTCGTCCCCCCGCCAGCGTTCGTAGGCGAGGATGGGGCCGGTCGTTTCGATCAGGCGGAAATCGCCCTCCGCCAATGCGGCATGCTTGCGGCGGAGCGATAGCAGGTCGCGGTACAGGGCGAGCATCGATCCCGCGTCCTGCGCCTGCGCAGCGACGTTGCGCGTCGGCCAGTCGGGGCCGAGCGGCAGCCATGGCTCCACGCTCGAAAAGCCCGCGTGGTCGCTCGCATTCCACGGCATCGGCGTGCGCACCGGGTCGCGGCCCAGACCCCAACCCGGTTCGCGCAGTTCGCGCGGGTCCTGCACCCGGTCGGGCGGAATGGCGACGTCGGTGAGGCCGAGTTCGTCGCCATAATAGATCGTCGGCGTCCCGCGCAGGGTCAGCAACAGCATCGCGGCGACACGCGCCTGGCTTAGGCCCACGCGTGTCGCGATGCGGGGGCGGTCGTGGTTGCCGAGCACCCAGTTCGGCCAGCCGCCGGGGGGCAGCGCCGCTTCATATTCGGCGATCATGGTCGCGAGGCTGCGCGCGTCCCACGCCGCCTCGATCAGCTGGAAGTTGAAGGGCAGATGCACTTCGGGGGCAGCAATGCCGTAATAGTGCATCAGCTTTTCGATCGGCAGGTAGATTTCGCCGATCAGCACGCGATCGCCCGAATAGCTGTCCGCGATGCTGCGCATCTCGGCGGCGATGTCGTGGACTTCGGGCTGGTCGGTGGAGTTCGACTGGAGCACGGCGTGCATCTCGCCCATCTCGGTGCGATAGGCGGGGTTGGCCGGATTGTCGGGGAAGTCGGCGTGCTTCACCATGTGCCACAGCACGTCAATGCGGAAGCCGTCGACGCCGCGATCGAACCAGAAGCGCAGCACGTCCATCATCGCATGCCGCACATCGGGGTTGCGCCAGTTGAGGTCGGCCTGTTCCTTCAGGAAGGCGTGGTAATAATATTGACCGGTGGCGGCGTCATATTCCCATGCGGAGCCGCCGAAGTCGCTGATCCAGTTGTTGGGCGGGCCGCCATGTGGGGCGGGGTCGCGCCAGATGTACCAGTCGCGCTTGGGGTTGTCGCGCGACGACCGGCTCTCGCGGAACCAGGGGTGGTCGGTCGAGCTGTGGTTGGGGACGAAATCGAGCAGCAGCTTCAAGCCGCGGGCATGCGCGGCCGCGAGCAATGCATCGAAATCGGCGAGCGTCCCGAAGCGCGGGTCGATGTCGCAATAATCGGCGACGTCATAGCCGAAGTCATGCATCGGCGAGACGAAGATCGGCGATATCCAGATCGCATCGACGCCGAGGGCGACGAGGTGGTCGAGCCGCGCCTCGATGCCCTTAAGGTCGCCGACGCCGTCACCGTCGCTGTCCTGAAACGAGCGCGGATAGATCTGGTAGATGCTGCCCGTCTTCCACCACGTCATCGCGCGTCCCCCTGTCTGCCCGGTCGAACGGGGAAGGGGCTGGGCGGTTCCTCATAAGTCCGTCGCTCCAGCGAAGGCTGGAGCCTTTCGCGGCTCCTGCCGCGCGTCCACCGGGGAGATCCCGGCCTGCGCTGGGATGACGGACTCTACGTGAAACGGCTCTTCGGCAGGCGCGTCATGCGGCAGGCGAGGTCGGCTTCGCCGCTGGCGACGAGGTAATCGTCGCCGTCCGTCACGAGCCCGGTGGAGAAGACGACGGGGGTCGGCAGATACATCTGATGCGCGATATGCGCGGTGAGGGCGGGATTGGCCTCGAGCAACGGCACCTCGTCCTCGACGCGCAGGATGCGCGCGGGATCGTCGCGGTCGAGCAGCGCCCAGAAGCTGCGGTAGATGCCCACGCTCTCGCGCGCCTCGACGCCGTGGTAGATCATCATCCAGCCGTCGGGCGTCAGGATCGGCTGCGTGCCGCCACCGATCTTCATCGCCGAAGTGGAGCCCTTGCGCGCGCGCACGCCGGGTGCGTCGAGCGGTTTCCAGTGCAGCGCGTCCGGCGATGCCGCGAAGTTGATCGACGGGCCGCCGACCCAGGGGCTGTCGGGCGGATAGGCGAAATAGACCTCGCCCAAGGGCCGGGTGAGCGCCATGAACTTGTCGGCGACCAGACCTTCGAACAGGATCATATCCTTGTTTTGATGGTCGAGGACGATCCCCTCCAGCCGGTAGTGCAGTCCGTCGCGCGAGGTGTGGAGCGTGGTGCAATGTCGCTCGGCGCCGACCGAACAGGTCGTCATATACCAGGTGTCGCCGACGCGGGTGATCCGCGCATCCTCGACGCCATAGTCCTGATAGGCCGCGGCGGGTTCGATCGCGGCATCGTAATGGACCGCGACGATGCGTTCGCCGCTGGGGTCCAGCTCCACCGGGAGCAGCCAGGACAGCGACGTCAGCGCAAGGATGCGGTGGCGGCGGCCCTTCAGCTCGAACTGGCGCGGGTCGGTCATGTCGACGTCGGTCAACGGCCAGGCGTCGAGGACATAGCCTGCGGGCGTCCAGCGGATCGCATGGACATGGCCATCACGCACCGGCTCCGCCAGCGCTTCGGCGATGCGCACCATCAGCAGCAGATTGCCGTTGGGCAGCCGCGTGAAGCCGGGGTTGAAGGCGCCGAGGACATAGGTCGGCTCGGTAATCCCGCGCCGGAGCGGCGAGCGCGTCAGGTCGACGTCGTCGGGGGTGAAGATCAGCGCGTCGTGCATGGTGGCGTTAGCGCCGGGGCGGGCGGGTGGTTCCATCGTCCAGATCCTCCCCGACACGGGGAGGTGGCGCCGCGAAGCGGCGACGGGGGGGCTTCGGCGTAGCGCACCGCTCGCGGAAGCCCCCTTCACCAGCCGGCTGCGCCGGCCGATCCCCCTCCCCGTGCAGGGGAGGGGTGGGTCGTCAGAACGCCGCGCTGATCGAGAACACCACCTGGCTGCCCGCGATCGTGCTGCCGTCCTTGGTCGAGGCGAAGTTCGGCTGCAGATAGGCGGCCTTCGCCTTGCTGATGTCGGTGTCGACATAATAGGCACTGAGCGTCAGCGGCGTCCCCTTGATCGCGTAATCGGCGCCGAGCAGCCAATCCCAGTAATGCCCCGTCGGTGCGGCCGACGTGCCGTTGGGGCCGAGGCCCGAATTGCCGTCCGAATGGCCGATATGCGCCTTGGCGGTCAGCGGCGTCTGCGGGATGGCGGCGCTGAAATCGCCCCACAGGTACAGATTGTCGTTGCCCTTGCCGGGGTTGTTCGGGACGCCGGTCGCATAGGCGGCGGCGTTGTTATACCATTTGCCCAGCGCCTGCTGCTTGGGCGCATAGGCGACGCCCGCCAGCATCGAGACGGGGCCGGCGGTGCCCGACAGTTTGACATAGGGTTCGGCGAAGTCGGTCTTCGACGCACCGCCCGGATACATGTACCACGTCAGGCCGACGTCGAGCGCGCCGCCGCTGATCGGCACCTTGTAGCCGCCGATCAGGTCCAGTTCCATGTTCGAGCCGCCGAACGTGCCCCAGCCGGACAGGTTGGACGCCCAGGTGCCGACGTACAGGCCGCTGGAATGGGTGATGGTGAGGCCGCCCTGGACCGCCATTTCCTTGTCGGTCTGCGACACGCCGCGCAGGCGATAGTCGGAGACAAGCGCGACCGAGCCGGTGACGGTGACGTCCTTGGGGGGTGCGGTCTCCTGCGCGGCGGCAGGGAGGGCGACGAACGCCGCGAGCGATGCTGCGGCCAGGCTGAGATACTTCATGGAACCCCTTTCCGTGTCGTTGGGGTCCCTCCTGCGTCCAGGCCGCCGGCGCGCTCACTCGAGAGAGGGGCGCCGGTCTTTCCCGGACGTCACTTCGCTATCGCAGCATTTTCCCTTCGACAATGGGGAATCGCGGGGTCGCCGCGATCCCCCGGTCGATCAGTGCGCGAGTGCGGCAGTCTTGCCACGCCCGCCGAGCAGTTCGACACTGTCGCCTGCGGCCCGGCGACGCTGGAACCAGTCCTTGATCAGTTCCGAACAGGTGTGGTCGACGGTCCTGAGGCCGCTGACGTCGAGGCGGACGGGCGTGCCCGCCGGCGCGCGCTCCAGCGTATCGGACAATTTGGGCAGCGACACGAAGGTCGCGGCGCCCGACAGGTTGATCGCGTGCTCTGCGCCCTGCGGACCTTCCGACACTTTCAGCTTCAGGCCGCGGGCGTGCGGCACCAGTTCCAGCATCGACAGGCCGATGCCGACCAGCACGCCGGTCAGCAGGTCCGCCGCCACCACGGTGACGAGCGTCGCCGCCCAGATGAACGCGGGCAGCGCGCCATAATGCGAGAACAGGTGACGCGCATGGTGGAGCGAGACGAGGCGCCAGCCGGTGACGACCAGGATCGCGCCCAGCGCCGCCATCGGGATCTCGCGCAGCACGAACGGCAGCAGCGCGACGAAGCCGAGGATCCACATACCGTGGAACATCGTCGACAGGCGCGTGGTGGCGCCGGCTTGCACGTTGGCGGACGAGCGGACGATGACGCCGGTCATCGGCAGCGCGCCGGCGATGCCGCACAGCAGATTGCCGACGCCCTGCGCCCGCAGTTCCTTGTTGTAGTTGGTGCGCACGCCGTCGTGCATGCGGTCGACCGCGGCGGCCGACAGCAATGTTTCGGCGCTGGCGATGAACGCGATGGCGAGCGCGGCGGCGATGATCGACGGGTCCATGAAGCGGGCAAGGACGCCGGCATCGGGCAGCGCGACCGCACCGGCGATCGATTCGGGCACGTTGACGCGCGCGACGTCGAGGCCGAACGCCATCGCGACGAAGGTGCCGGTCAGCACACCGACCAGCGCGCCGGGGACGAGCTTCATCGACGCGGGGCGGAACTTCTCCCAGCCGATCATCGCGGTGATGGTCAGCACGCCGATGCCGAAGGCGAGCTCTGCCGCGGCGATATTGTCGGGCGACAGGCCGAGCAGGCGGCCGGGCATCGCCGACAGGTTCTGCAGGCCGCTGGGCAGCGGCTTGGCATCGAACAGCACGTGGAACTGGCCGACGACGATCAGCACGCCGATCCCGGCGAGCATGCCGTGGACGACCGCGGGGCTGATCGCGCGGAACCAGCCGCCGAGGCGCGCGACGCCGGCGACGAACTGGATGATGCCGGCGAGGATCAGGATCGGCCCGAGCGCGGACATGCCGTGATCGCGCACCAGTTCGAACACGACGACGGCGAGGCCCGCGGCGGGGCCGCTGACCTGCAGCGGCGAACCTGCCAGCGCACCGACGACGATGCCGCCGATGATGCCGGTGATCAGGCCTTTTTCCGGAGGAACGCCGGACGCCACGGCGATGCCCATGCAAAGCGGCATCGCGACGAGGAAGACGACGATCGAGGCGGTGAGGTCACGGCCGACGATCGACATCTTGGGAAGTTTCAGGGCGCCCAGCATGGGGACTACTCCGCGGCTTGGAGGAAGGGGACGTCGGAGGCCTGACGCGGTGCGGCGGCCTGCGCGACGGGGAAGGGCTCGCCTTCGCGGATCGGCACGAAACGACCCGATTCGCCGTCGAGGCCGAGGACGACGCCCTCATGGATGTCGACGAACCAGCCGTGCAGCGTGATATTGCCCTGCGCGACAGCGGCGGCGACCGACGGGTGCGTGCGCAGGTGCTGAAGCTGCGAGACGATGTTTTCGAGACTGAGCGCGCGAACGCGTTCGCCGTCGGTCAGTTCGGGATAGCTCTGGTCGACGACCTGACGCGCGGCGGCGCCGTGCTTCAGCCAGTTGGCGACGGTCGGCACCGCGGCGAGCGCGGCGGGATCGCCCGACAGGCCCTTCATCGCGCCGCAGTCCGAATGGCCGCAGACGATGACGTCGCGCACGCCCAGGACCGACACGGCATATTCCACCGTCGCCGACACGCCGCCGGTATGCGCCGAGAAGGGGGGAACGATGTTGCCGGCGTTGCGGCAGACGAACAGATCGCCCGGCTGCGCCTGCATGATATGCTCCGGCACGATGCGCGAATCGGCGCAGGAGATCATCAGCGCCTTGGGAAATTGGCCATGATGCGCGAGCGTCGAATACAGCGCCTGCTGGTCCTGAAAGACCTTTTTCTCGAAGCTTACGACGCGACCGATCAGTTCGTTCACGGGTGGATACTCCTGTCACGGGCGGCATGAGCCGCATTGAACAGGGTATCTACCGGGTACGTTTTGCTGCGATGCCGCAGGTTCGTGTTAAAATGTTGCCGGACAAAAAGGGGCGGAAACGGGGGGCGTGGAAGGCGTTCGGTCGGGTTGGTTTTTTCTCTAGAGCACCGGAAATCTCCTACCCGTCACCCCGGACTTGTTCCGGAGTCCACTCCGCGGCGAGGGGTATGGCCGGAGCCTCTTGCCGTCCCCGCGCGGATGAGTGGACCCCGGAACAAGTCCGGGGTGACGAAGACCGAAGAACCGAGGGTGTTCCCCTTACGCCGGCAATTCGATCGCCGCCCGCAGGCCCCCCTCGGCGCGGTTCAACAGCGTCAGCGTGCCGCCTTCCGTCTCGACGATACGGGCGACGATCGGCAGGCCCAGGCCAAAGCCCACGGTGTCGCGGGGCCGTGCCGAATCGAGCCGGACGAAGGGTTCGAGGACGCGGCGCAATTGGTCTTCCGGGATGCCCGCGCCGTCGTCCTCCACCGCGATGCAGACGCGCCCCGGCGCGCTCGACAGCCGGATCGCGACGTTGCCGGCATAATGGAGCGCGTTTTCGACGAGGTTGCCGAGCGCGCGCTTCAGCGCCGTCGGCCGCACCGTCACCTCGCAATGCGCCGGGCCGTCATAGACGCCGGGCAGGTCGCGATCCTCGACATCGTCGATCAATGTCGCGCACAGCACCGCTACGTCGACCAGCACCGGCGTTTCGGGATCGCTGTCGCCGCCTAAAAACGCGAGTAGCGACGTCACCATCGCCTCCATCTCGCCGATATCGCGCTCGATCGCCTCGCGCACCGGCGCGTCGTCGACGCCTTCGGCGCGCAGCTTCAGGCGGGCCAGCGGCGTGCGCAGATCGTGGCCGACGGCCGCGAGCGCCTGCGTCCGGTCGGCGATCAGCCTCTGGATGCGTGCCGCCATGCGATTGAACGCGGCGACGACGTGGCGCACCTCGCGCGGGCCGGTTTCGGGAATGGGATCGTGCTCGGCATCGCCGAACGTGTCGGCGGCGAAGGCGAGCTGGCGCATCGGACGGAGCATGCGGCGGATCAGCAACCCGCCGATCACCATCAGCGCCAGCGCCGGGATCAGCGCGAGCAGGATGCGCTCGGCGGCGAGATTGAGGTTCTGGAGCGGCTCCAGCGTGCGAAAATACAGCCAGCTGCCATCGGACAGCTTCAGTCCCCCGGTGACGACCGAACTGCGCCCCGGCGAGGTCAGCTTCAGCCGCAGGTCGGCGGTCGCCAGCGTCGGCTCCCAATCGACCACCTGATGGCGCATGCTGTCGAGCGCAGGCGCGATCGGCGGGGGCGGCGGCAGGTCGCGCTGCCAGTGGAGGGCATAGCGTTCGGTGGTGAGGTCGTTCGCCATGTCGCCGCGGCGCGCTGGCGGCTGTTCGGCGACGAGGCGGCGGGCGATGACGAGATGTTCGGCAAGCCGCCGCGCCTCGTCGTCGCGCACTGAGAATTGGCTCGCGCGTTCGTACAGGAGCGTGCTGATCCCGAACTCGATCACCATGGTGAGCAACAGGATCGCGACGATCTGGCCGATCAGGCCGATCGAGGGCTGGACGAAGCGTTTCATGCGATGGGGAGGGCGGGCCGACGCCCCACCTGTTCCGTCACCCCGGACTCGTTCCGGGGTCCACTCTGCGGCGAGGGGGACGGCAGGAGGCTCCGGTCACTCCCCTGCGGATAAGTGGACCCCGGAACGAGTCCGGGGTGATGGAGGGAATCGGTCGGCGTCACGCGCCCCTCAACGCCGCGTCACCTCGGTGTTCAGCATATAGCCCACGCCGCGCACGGTGATGATCGGCGCATCCTTGCCCGCGCTCGACAGCTTGCGACGCAGGCGGCTGATCAGCACGTCGATGCTGCGATCGGAGCTATCGCCCAGCCGCGTGCGCGACAGTTCGATCAACCGTTCGCGCGCAATCACGCGGCCGGCATGTTCGGCCAGGCTGACGAGCAGGTCGAATTCCGCGCCGGTCAGGTCGACGACCGCACCGGTGGGCGAGGTCAGCTCGCGGCGCGGCAGCGTGACCTGCCAGCCATCGAAGGTCAGCACGCCCTCCTCGCGCTCACCGGGATTGCGCTCCAGCGAGCCGCGGCGCAGCACCGCGCGGATGCGCGCGATCAGCTCGCGCGTGCCGAACGGCTTGGCGATATAATCGTCCGCGCCCAACTCCAGCCCGACGACGCGGTCGGTCTCGCTGCCCTTGGCGCTGATGAAGATGATCGGGACTTCGCTCTTCTGGCGCAGCGTGCGGCACAGGTCGATGCCGCTGGTGCCGGGCAGCATGATGTCGAGCAGGATCAGGTCGACGGGCCCGGCTTCCAGCGCCAGCCACATCTCCGGCGCGGCGGAGGCGGGCCGCACGAGATAGCCGTTTTCCTGCAACGCGCGGGTGGTGAGGGTGCGAAGGGCGGGATCGTCCTCGACCAGGAGGATGGTGGGGGCGGTCATGCTGGAAAGTTAGGCACGGGTGCCGGGGCGGTCAACCGCGCCGGACCTATGTTCAAGCTTTGGATACGACCCCGCAACGGGCCCGCAACATTGCGCGAGGTTAGTCTGCCGCTACGTGCCCGCCGCCACCCTGCGGCCGACGCGTGAACCAGACGATCACGACCATCGCCGCGCACAGCCATGCCGACACGCGGAACAGGTCGGTCGACGCGAGCAGATACGCCTGCCCCACCATCTGGCGGGTGATCGCCGCGGCGGCCTGCGTCGATGTCGCGCCCAGTTTCTGCAACTGCTCGCTGGCCATCTGATACGGCATGCCCTGTCCGATCGCCTCGGCAAGACGGCTCTGGTGCAGCGCCTCGCGCCGGTCCCAGGCGGTGGTGATGATCGACGCGGCGAACGACCCCGCCACGATGCGCGCGAAGTTGGAGATGCCGGTCGCCGACGGAATCCGCTGCGGCGGAATGCCGTCGAGCAGGATCGTCACCATCGCGAGGAAGAAGACGCTCATCGCCACCCCCTGCACCAGCAGCGGCGCCATGAAATCGAAGACGGCGGCCCCGGTCACGAGGTTGGAGCGCATCCAATAGGATGTGGCGAAGGCGAGGAACGCCACCGTCGCAAGCAACCGCGCGTCGATCTTGCCCGACAGGCGCGCGGCCAGCGGCGAGATGATCACTGCGACCACCCCGCTGGGTGCGGCGATCAGGCCCGCCCAGGTTGCCGTATACCCCAGCTGCGTCTGCAGCCACAGCGGCAGGATCAGGGTGTTGGCGAAGAACACCGCATAGCCCAGGCAGAAGGCGAGCGTGCCGATCGCGAAGTTGCGGTTCAGGAACAGCGTCAGATCGACCGCCGGATTGGCATCGGTCAGCTCCCAGATGATCCACGCGATGAAGCCCACCGCTGCGATGATCGCGAGCACGCAGATCGCCGGATCGTTGAACCAGTCGGCGTTCTTGCCGAGATCGAGCATGATCTGCAGCGACCCCACCCAGACGACCAGCAGCATCAGCCCGACCGTGTCGATCGGCAGCTTCCGCGTCGGCGTCTCGCGGCTTTTCAGGCCGTTCCAGCACGTCAGCGTCACGAAGATGCCGAAGGGGATGTTGATCAGGAAGATCCAGCTCCAATGATAATTGTCGCTGATATAGCCGCCCAGGATCGGGCCCATGACCGGACCGACCAGCGTCGTCATCGACCAGACGCCGAGCGCCGTGGACCGCTTGTCGGACGGGAAGATCGAAATGAGCAGCGCCTGGCTACCCGGCATCATCGGCCCCGAACACGCGCCCTGCAGGATACGGAACACGATCAGCGAGGGCAGATCCCAGGCGATGCCGCACAGGAACGACGATACGGTGAACGCCGCCACCGCCGTGCAGAAGGTGCGCACCACGCCGAACCGACCCATCAGCCAGCCGGTCAGCGGCACCGCGACGCCGTTCGCCACTGCGAAGGCGGTGATGACCCAGGTCGAATTGTCGCTCGACACGCCGAGGTTGCCGGCGATCGTCGGCAACGACACGTTCGCGATCGTACTGTCGAGCACCATCATGAACGTGCCGAGCGCCAGTGCGAAGGCGATCAGCGCCAGTTTGCCGCCGGTTAGGGGGGCGGGTTGATCGGGCATCAGATGTGGCCTTGCTTGCGCTCACCCTCCCCCGTCCGGCGCTTCGCGGCGAAGGGGGAGGGTGACGACATCAACGGTTCGCGGCGATGATCTGGCGGATGCGCGCCTCGACCTCGGGATCGCGCGCGTCGGTGGGCTTATCGCCATAGACCTGCGTCGCGGGTCGGCCGAGCCGTGCGCCGGACTGGTCGCCGGTATCGACGACGGTCTTCACCGACAGGCCGATGCGCAACGGGTTCTGCGTCAGTTCCTTCGGCTCCAGCGCGATGCGCACCGGTACACGCTGGACGATCTTGATCCAGTTGCCGCTGGCATTCTGCGGCGGCAGCAGCGCGAAGGCATTGCCCGATCCCGCGCCGACGCCGATGACACGGCCGTGGAACACCACGTCGCCGCCATACATGTCGGCGGTGACGGTGGCGGGCTGGCCGATGCGCAGGTCCTTCAGCTGCGTTTCGCGGAAGTTGGCATCGACCCACACCTTATTGAGCGGCACCACCGCCATCAGCGGCGTACCGGCGGCGACCTGCTGGCCGATCTGCACGGTGCGCTGCGCGACGACGCCGTCGATCGGGGCGACGATATGCATGTGGCTGCGCGTGATCGCGGCACGGCGATAGGCGGCGATCGCGGCGAGCACGGCGGGGTTGGTGCTGGTGTCGGTGCCTTGCACGGCCGAGCGCGCCTGCGCCTGCTGGCTCTGTGCGAGGGCGAGGTTGGCCCGCGCCACCTTCACCGCATCGGCGGCATGCGCCAATTCTTCGCCCGAGATCGCGCCCTGCGCGGCAGCGCCCTGACGGCGCGCGTAATCGGCCTGCGCCGCGGACAATTGCGCGCGCGCCTGGACGATCGCGGCGCCGCTTTCGGAGACCTTGGAGAAGTCGGCGCGCGTCGCGCGCACCGCCCGCGCCAGTTCCGCCGCGGCGGAGGCGAGCTGGACGTCCGCCGTCGCCGGATCGAGGTCGAGCAGCGGCTGCCCGGCCTTTACCGTCTGCGTGTTGTCGGCGTGGATCGCGGTGATCTGGCCGGGATCGCGCGCGGTGATCGCGACGACGTCACCCGCGACATAGGCGTCGTCGGTCTCTTCCTCGGGCTTGGCCAGCAGGAAGTGGAATACCGCCCAGACGATCGCGGCGATCACCACCACCGCAGCGAGGATCAGCAGGCCGGTGCGGCGCGCTTTGGGCTTGCCGCCGGGCGCAGGCGCGGGGGCGGCGGGCTGTGCGCCGCCGTCGGTGTCGGTCTTGGAATCGGGCGCGTCGGTCATCGGGCGGGTTCCTGGGAGGAAAAGCCACCGCCGAGCGCCAGCACCAGCGCAACGCGCTGGCGGGCCGCATCGGCGACGAGGTTGGTCTGGGCGCGTTCGGCGTCGAGCAGCCGGACGTCGGTGTCGATCAGCGACAATTGGCTGTCGAGGCCGCTGGCGACGCGCACCGCATTGAGGCGGTTGGTTTCGGCAAAGCCGCGGACCACCTCAGCGGTGCGGGCGCGCTCCTGTGTCAGTGCGGTGATGCCGGCGATCGCATCCGCTGCCTCGCGCACCGCGCCGACGACGCGCTGGTTATAGTCGGCGGTGGCAAGGTCGACGCCCGCGGTGGCACCGGCCAGGTCCGCCTTTAACCGGCCGTTGTCGAAGATCGGCAGATGGATCGCCGGTCCCGCACCCGCCGTGCCGGCATCGAGGCTGAAGAGATTGCCGAGGCCGACCGCCTGGAAGCCGGCAAACGCAGCGAGGTTGATGTTCGGATAGAAAGCACGGCGCGCGACCTGGCGGCCGGCGGCGGCGGCCTCGATTCGCGCCTGTGCGGCGGCGATGTCCGGGCGGCGCGCGATCAGGTCGGCGGGGACGCGCGCAGGCAGCGGCAAGGCGGTGTCGAGGCGCAGCGTCGCCGGGCGGATCGCGGCGGCATAATCCGGACCGCGGCCGGCGAGTGCCGCCAGCGCATTCACCGCGCGGGTACGGGCACCGTCCGCCTCCGCCAGCGCGACGCGCGCCTGCGACAGCAGGGTCTGCGCGGCGGTCGCCTGCAGGTTGCTCGCCAGCCGGTTGCGGATGCGCACGTCGACCAGCTGCACCGAGCGTTCGCGCGTCGCGATCGTGCGCCGGGCGAGCGTCGCCTGTGCTTCGGCGCGCGCGAGATCGATATAGGTCTGCACCACCGATCCGGCGATGGCGAGGCGCGCGGCGGCGACATCGAGCGCGGCGGCGCGGGCGGAGGCACGCGCGCCCTCGATTGCGGCCTTCTGGCGGCCGAACAGGTCGAGGTTCCAGTTGAGGTTCGCTTGCGCACTGCCCAGGAAGCGCACCGATCCCGCATAGGGTGGCGGGATGGTGTAGCGGCCCGACAGGCGCGCGACCTGCGCCGAACCGTCGAACGTCACGTCGGGGCCGCGCTCCGCATCGCGTGCGGCCAGCATCGCCTGCGCCTGTGCGACGCGGGCGAGCGCGGCGTCGAGATTGGGATTGCCCTTCGTCGCATCGGCGACGAGGCGGTCGAGCTGCGGATCGCCGAACGCCGACCACCAATCGTCGGCGATGGCGGGCGATGCGTCGGCGGCAAGGCCCAGCGCGGCAGGTGCGACCGGTGCGACCGCGGGCGGGCTGTGCGGCACCGCACAGGCGCTCGCCATCAGTGCGAGCAGCAGGGCGGGTTTCGTTCGGGTCATGCAGTCGCCCTTTCGTCGGCCGCGCGTTGCAGCGTGTCGCGCAGCCGCTGGAGCAGATGGATCGCCTGTTCGACGTCGCCGTCCGGCCAATCGGCCAGCCACGCATTCCACAGGCGGATGACGGTATTGCGAACGTCCGCGGCAATCGCTTCGCCCGCGGGCGTCAGCGACAGGCGGACGACGCGGCGATCCTCGTCGTTGCGGGTGCGCACGATCCAGCCGCGCTCTTCCAGCGTATCGACCAGCCGTGTCGTCGCGCCCTTGTCGTGGCCGAGGTCGCGCGCGATTTCGGCGCAGGTCGTCGCCTGGTTGAAGTGGAGCGCGACCAATGCGCTCCATTGCGTCTTGGTGATGTCGGCGGCGGCGAACACCGGTTCCAGCGCCTGCGTACCGAGCTGTTCGGCGCGGCGGATCAGATACCCGATCGAGCGCTCCGGCGCGAAATCCGACTCGGTGTAGAAGGGCATGTGGTTGCCATGGCAACCGTTGCCAAGGCAGTCAATCATGTTTCTGTATGTTGCTGATCCCGCAGGCGAACGGGCGCACGCATTCCATCGCTAACCGCTTCTTAGGGTCACGTAACTAGACCGATGGGCTTCGTTGTCCGGGACCCGCCACGCATGAAATTTCCGCTGATCGCCCCCCGGCCGCCCCGGCTCAGCACGCTGACCGACGGGCTGCTGCGCGTCGAGGCGTCGGGCGTGTTCAGTAACAACGGGCCCGAGGTGCAGGCGTTCGAGCGCGAGGCGACGGCGCAGCTGTTCGATGGGGTGGGCGAGTGTCTGGCGGTCGGCAATGCGACGCTGGGGCTGATGCTGGCGATCCGGCAGGCGGTGCCGGCGCGGTGTGGCGGGGCGATGCCCCGGGCTGGCACGCTCGCGCTGATGCCCGCGCTGACCTTTGCCGCGACCGCGCAGGCGGCGCTGTGGGCGGGGCTGACGCCGCTGATCGGCGATATCGAGCCGTCTCGCTGGATATCCGATCCCGCGCAGGAAGAGGCGCTGCTCGCGCGCCACGGCGATCGGGTGGGCGTGATCGTGCCCTATGCGACCTTCGGCACCGACCTGGACCTCGATCGCTATGCGTGGCTGGCGCGCCGTTATGATGTCGGCGTCGTCGTGGATGCGGCGGCGTCGCTGGGGACGATCGATGCGGCGGGCCGTGGCTTCGGCACAGGCGCGCCCTTCGCCATCGTCTATTCGATGCATGCGACCAAGACCTTCGCCGTGGCGGAAGGCGGGCTGATTCATTGCGGCGACGCGGACCGGATCGCGACGTTGCGGGCGATGGCCAACTTCGGGTTCGCCCCGTCCGGATCGGCGGCCACCCGCAGCGCGACGCTGCCCGGCATCAACGCGAAGCTGCCCGAGGTGATCGCGCTGATGGCACGCGCGAAGCTGACCGAGATCGATACGCTGTGCGACGCGCGGGCCGCGATCGATGCCGCCTATCGCGCCGCTTTGCCTGCCTTCGCCATGCAGGCACCCGCCGCGCGGCGGCAGGCGACGCAGTTCATGCCGGTGCTGCTGCCGCCCGAACTCACCGGCCATCGCGCCGCGATCGTCGCCGCGCTGGCGGCGGAGGGCGTCGGCGCCGGACAGTATTTCAGCCCGCATATCGGCGAGCAGCCGCTGTTCCGCGACGTGGCGGTGATCGAGCCGACGCCGATCGCCGACGATGTCGCCGCGCGCATGCTCAGCCTGCCGATCACCGATGCGATGACGCCGGCCGATGCGACCGAGATCGCGCACCGGCTGGTCCGCGCGATCGAACGGGTGGTGGACGCGGAAATGGCGCGGATGCTGGTGTCCCACGGGGCGGAGCAGACGGCCACGCAGGGTGCGGGGGATGACGTGAGGACAGTGGTGATCGGCGGCGGACCGGCCGGCACGGCGATGCTGACCGCGGCGAGCAAGCAGAACCGGCTGGTGCCGCTGGTCGAGGCCGGGCTGGCGATCGTCGAGCGGGGGCCGCGCCTGGGCGCCGGGGCGCTGGGCGGCTATGCGATCCGCTCGGACACGACCGCCGAAACCTTCCTGTCGGCGGTGAAGGACAACCCCCACCCCGAGCTGGCGGCGCTGGCGCAGCATCCCGCGGCGCGGCTGATGGAGCGCTATATCGGCGAACTCGGCGCACCGCTGGCAGACACCGCGCCGCTGCTGGAGGCGACGGGCGAGCGGCTGGGCGCCATCGTCCGCGCGCATGGCGGCAGCGTGCTGACCGGCCATGAGGCGCAGGAGGTGCGGCGGACCGCCGACGGGCGCTGGGCGACACGCGTCGCCGACGGCCAAGGCGCGGTGCGCACGATCCTGTCCGATCGGATCGTCGTGGCGACCGGCGGCTATCAGACCGACGAACAGGTTGCCGCGAAACGCGTCGCCGGCATGCCGCTGGGCGTGATGGCGGGCCGGCGGCTGATGCGCTCCGACATCGTCTTGCGCCAGGGCGGCATCGCGGCGGTGCAGGAAAGGTTGCGGGCGTGCAGGGCGCCGCGCATCGCGATCGTCGGTGCCTCGACTAGCGCGATCGCGGCGGCGGTACTGCTGCTGAAGAGCCAGCCCGGCTTCGCCTTCGGCGCCGCCGCGATCACCATCGTGCATCGCCAGCCGCTCAAGCCCTTCTACCCGACGATCGCCGCGGCGCATGCCGAGGGCTTCCACGATTTCGACGAGAATGACATTTGCCCGGTCAGCGGTTTCGTGCTGCGCCTTGCCGGATTGCGGCTCGAATCGCGCGAGCTGGTGCTGCGGATGCTGTCGCTGGGCGGCCGGACGCCCGATCCGCGCGTGACGACGCACCGCATTACCGGCGACGGCGATGCCGCCGCGCGCGCGATCATCGAAAGCGCGGATCTGGTGATCGGTGCGCTCGGCTATCGGCCGCGCTGCGTGCCGCTGATCGGCGTCGATGGCGCGCCGCTGTCGCTGGCGCATCACGTCGGACGGCCGATGGTCGACCGGCATTGCCGCCTGCTCGATGCAACGGATCGGCCGGTGCCGGGCGCCTATGGCATCGGCCTGTCGGCAGGCTTCGTGCCCTGGGGGCGCCTGGGCGGCGAAGCGAGCTTCCGCGGGCAGGCGAACGGCCTCTGGCTGTGGCAGAATGACGTCGGCCAGATGATCGTCGACCAATTGTTGGAACCGGAGGCGCGCGCAGTCGCTGCGTAGCCATGCCCATCGTTTCCCTGATCATCCCCGCGTATAACGGGGAATATTTCCTGCCCGACACGCTCCGGTCGCTCGAGCGCCAGACGCTGACCGACTGGGAGGCGATCGTCATCGACGACGGATCGACCGACGCGACCCGCGCGCTGATGCGGAGTTGGCCGGATGCGCGCGTGAGGCTGATCGAGAATGCCGAGAATATGGGGCCGGTGCGCGCGCGCAATCGCGGCGTTGCGGCGGCGCGCGGGCGCTATGTCGCGGGCCTCGACCAGGACGATCTATGCCTGCCCGAGCGATTGGCGCGGCAGGTCGCGTATCTGGAGGCGCATCCCGACGTGGTGCTGGTCGGTACGCAGGCATGCCAGCTGCAGGACGAGCGGGTGTCGCAGATGCACTATGCGCCGAACACGACGCCTGCGCTGATCACCTGGCTCAGCTGGATCGAAAATCCGCTCGTCTGGTCGACCGTGATGTTGCGCGCGGACGCCGCACGCGCGCTCGATCCCTTCACCCGGCCCGACCTGCTCTATGCCGAGGATTTCGACCTGTACCACCGCGTCCAGCCGCTCGGCCGGATCGCGCGGATCGATTCGCCTTTGGTCCTGTATCGCCAGCATGCGGGCGGCGTGTCCAAGCGCTTTATCGACACGATGTACGCGGCGGCGACGCGCGTGCTGGCAGAGCGGCATGCCGCCGTGCTGGGGGCGGACGATGCCGCGACGCTCGCGCGACTGCTGGTGCTGCACAATATGGGCGGCGTGCCGGTGCCCGATCGTACGACGCTGATGCAGCTGGGCGATGGCATCGCAGCCTTGCAGGCGGCGTTTCTGGCAGACGTGCGGCCGAGCCGTGACGATGCGCGGCTGATCCGCTGGGAAACCGCGCGGCGCTGGGCGCGGATCGGGCGGGCGGGGCTGCGATCGGGCAGCGTCCATATCGCCGACGTGGTCGCCGCGCGCCCACCGCATCTGGGGCTGGGCTATGCCGGCCTCGAGACGCTGCTGTGGGACGGCGCGATCGGCACGGTGCGGCGCTGGCAGCGCACGCGGCGGGCGGCGTAGGCGGATCGGGGGCGGATCGCGCGTCTCCCCTGCGCGTTGGGCGGGCATGTTTACCAGCATCAATCCCGCGACCGGCCAGCCCGGCGACAGCATCCCCGAACTGACCGCCGACGCGCTCGACGCGGCGATCGCCCGCGCCGACAGCGCCTATCGCGCATGGCGGCTGACCCCGATCGCGGAGCGCACGGCGCTGCTCGAACGGATCGCCGAACAGTTCGAGGCGAACACGCGCGAACTTGCCGAAATCGCGACGCGCGAGATGGGCAAGACACTGAAATCGGCGATCGCCGAGGTGCAGAAATGCGCCGCCGCCTTCCGCCATTATGCGCAGGAAGGGCCAGCGATGCTGGAGCCGCGCCGTTTCGACACGCCCGGCGGCCCGGCGACCGCGCTGTGGCAGCCGCTGGGGCCGGTGCTTGCGGTAATGCCGTGGAACTTCCCCTTCTGGCAGGTGGTGCGGTTCGCCGCACCGACGATCCTTGCCGGTAATGTCGGACTGCTGAAGCACGCTTCGCTGACGCAGGGCTGCGGCGCTGCGATCGAGCGGATGATCGTTGCCGCCGGTGCGCCCGCCGGCCTGTTCCAGAACCTCGCCATCCGCTCCGACAAGGTCGACGCGCTGATCGCCGACCCGCGTATCGTCGCGGTGACGCTGACGGGAAGCGAAGGCGCCGGCATCAAGGTCGCCGAAGCGGCCGGCCGCAACCTCAAGAAGGTGGTGCTGGAGCTTGGTGGATCGGATCCGTTCATCGTCATGCCCTCCGCCGATCTCGACGCGGCGGTGAAGCAGGCGGTGACCGCGCGCATCCAGAATACCGGCCAGTCGTGCATCTGCGGCAAGCGGATGATCGTCCATGCCGATATCTACGACGCGTTCCTCGACCGCTTTTCGGATGCGATGCGCGCGGTGAAGGCGGGCGATCCGATGGATGCCGACACCGATATGGGCCCGCTGTCGAGCGAGGAGCAGAGGCAGACCACGCTCGACCAGCTTGCCGCCATCCAGAAGGCCGGCGGGCGGTTGCTGTTCGGCGGCGAGCCATTGCCGGGCAAGGGCGCCTATATGTCGGCCGGCATCCTGGTCGATGTGCCGATCGACGATCCCGCCGCGCAGGAAGAATTGTTCGGCCCGATCGCGATGGTGTTCCGCGCCGCCGACATCGATGCGGCGATCGCGCTGGCCAATGACGTGCCGTTCGGCCTGGGATCGTCGGTATGGACCAACGATTCCGAGGAACGCGCGCGGTTCGAGCGGGATATCGAGGCGGGGATGGTCGCGGTGAATGCGATGCTGTCCTCGACACCCGAAGCGCCGTTCGGTGGTATCAAGCGGTCAGGCCATGGCCGCGAGCTGGGCCCGTACGGCCTGCACGAATTCATGAACCTGAAGACGGTGTTCGGCTGAGGCGTCTGGCTGGGGGCTTGCCCTCAGCCGCGCCGGGCGGTCCAGGTGTAGAGGAACGAGATGCCCACCAGACCCAGGTCGATCGCGGCCTGGAAACGGCGCGGGCTCTGGTCGCCGATGTCGTGCGTGATGAGGCGGATGTCCGGCGTCGGATGGCGCAGCGCGACGAGCGACACGGCCGCTGCCGCTGCGATCGTCCATTTGCGCCGGTCGGTCATGTCGTGTCCCATCCCCTTCTGCGGGCAGGACATATCATGTCGCGGCCGTCACGGCCATAGCGCAGGCTGTGGTCGGAATTTCGCGGAATACGAATTTCGAGGCGGTGCCGTTCCGTCAGGCCGCGTCGCTGCGTAGCCCGTGGCGGACGCGGTCGCGGCCCGCTGCCTTTGCCTCGAACAGCGCGCGGTCGGCGTTGCGGTACATCGTCTTCCAGTCGATTTCGCGATGGAGCGGCCCGACGCAGGTGCCGATGCTCGCGGTGACGCCGAGGTCGAACGGCATGCGATGGCCGCGCAGCCCGTCGAGCACCAGCCGCGCGTCGAGCGGCGCGGCGGCGGGCGTCAGGATCGCGAATTCCTCGCCGCCGATGCGCGCGATCAGCGATTCGGGCGTGGCGACGGAGCGCAGCGCGCGGGCGAAAACGCGCAACACCTCGTCGCCGCCGTCATGGCCGATGGTTTCGTTGACCGCCTTGAAGTGATCGATGTCGATCAAAACCAGTTGGTGTTCGCCCGCCCGCGCCATCGCCGCTTCCAGGAACGCGCGGCGGTTGAGCAGGCCGGTCAGCGGATCGACCGCGGCGAGACGCAGCGCCGCCACCTCCTGCGCGCGCGCCTCGTCGCGTTCGCGGCTGAGCAGCCGGATGCGATAGGCGATCCCGACCGAGGACATCGACGCTTCCAGCGCGAGCGCGATGAAGGTGGAATTGTCGATCCACAGCTGCCACTTGACCAAATTCATCGACGCGAGGATGCGGACGACCGCGCACAGCACCGGCGGGCCCCAGGCGAGCGCGAACAGCAGCAGGAAGCGACTGCGCAGCCGCCAGGCGCGCCATACCACCGGCACGGTCAGCGCGACCACCATGCAATAGCCGATCGTACACATCAGATCGGTCACCCCGGCATAACGGGGCACGAACACGGTGAAGCTCGCCGCCGACAGCAGCAGGAACCCGATGACCACGTTGCTCGCCGGCCGCAGCCATCCTTCGAACACGCGACGTTCCATGAACGCGCGCACGAACATCACCGCACTGGCCGCGATCAGCGCGAGCAGCATATAGCTCAATCTCTGGCGATCGTTATTGTCCATCCCGGTCAGCTGACCCAGCAGGCCCGACGCGCTGAGCGCATAGGCGAGCAGGCACAGAACCATGACGCAATAGGCAGGCTGGAATCCCTGGCGCAGCGCCGCCCAGATCGCGAGATTGTAGATCAGCAGCGCCAGGCACATGCCGGCGAAGGCGGCATATAGCGCGACCATCTGGCGATCGCTGTTCTGCGCGCTGTGTCGGTCGACCAGCACTGGCGCGACGAGGATGCCGCGGCGGTTCAGCGATCCCTCGATATGCCACAGCAATCGTTCGGGTGCGGCGGAATGGGCGGGCAGGGGGATTTGGATCACCGCCCCCAGTTGCAGCAGCCGCCACGTCGTCCGGCTGGTGAAGGCGACATGGCGGATCGCGCCATCTGTGTAGCGGACGTACAGCGTCACCCGGTCCTGCCACACGCTGCCCTGCCGCAGCAGCTCGCCCGATTGTTCGGCAGGTAAGGGTTGCGACAGCAGCCAGTAGCTGCCGGGGCCGAAGGCGCGCTGCGGCGTCGTGCAGTCGAACCGACCGGGCGCAGCGAACAGGGCGGCGGGGTCCTGCGATCCCGTGTCGCGCAGCACGCAGGTTTTCAGCGACGTGCGCGCCTGCGCCGCCGCGGGTACGATGCAGCAGGCGATCGCGAAGCTCAGCACGATCATCGCGATGCGTCGCCACTGAAAACCCGCCGGCATATGGCTCGTCCCTAGCACCCGTTTTACAAAGCTTCGGTAAACGCGGCCATAGTTGACATAGATTAAAAAATGCAGCGTTATCCGTGGGCTATACGGCCGTGTCGGGCCCTTCGATTGACATTATGGCATGGGTCCGGCTGAATCGCGAACCATGGTATCGTCCCCCGTCACCACCCCGACGCGCATGCCGGGCACGCAGAGCGAACCCAGGGCCGGCTGCGGGGCGGCGATTGTCGTCGACGGCCGCATCCTGCTGCTGCGCCGGCTGACCGATCCCGAGGCGGGCAGCTGGGGCCTCGCCGGCGGCAAGATCGATCTGTTCGAGACGGCAGAGGCTGCGATGCGCCGCGAGGTGGGCGAGGAATTGGGCATCGTCGTAGGTGCGGTGGCGCTGCTGTGTTTCGTCGACCAGATCGACGTCGCGGCGGGTACGCATTGGGTCGCGCCCATCTATCGCGTGCTGAGCTTCACCGGCACCCCGCGCAATTGCGAGCCGGCCAAGCACGACGGGCCGGTCTGGTATCCGCTGGATGCGTTGCCGCCGAACCTCACCACGCCGACGCGGGCGGCGGTCGCCGCGCTGGCCCGATCAGCTGAGGGTGCCGTTCCAGCGTAGCCCGAGCACGGCGATGCGGGTGGGGGTGACGGCAATGCGCAGGTACAGCGGCGGCATCAGCGCCACCTCGGCGAAACCGGGTGGATGGCGCCCCTCGACGATCAGCGAGACCATATTGGCGACCAGCGCGGCGACGAGGCGGAGGTCGCTGTCGCTGCTGAGCGCCGCCAAATCCGCGCGCAGGCGCCGGCAGGCATCGTACGCACTCTTCGTCCAGACCAGGGACCGCGTCTCCGCGTCGCCATGCGCGTGCGGCTGGGGATCGGCGATCGGCGCGCTATGCGCGAACGCGTCGGCCTGCCGCGCCATCTGCCAGCCGCCGAGCCAGCCGACGACCTGTTCGCTGTCGACCACCCGCCCCGCCGCCAGATCGGCCAGCGCCGCCGCATCGGCGGGAGCGGCCGCGTCGAGCGGCAGGCCGGCAAGAGGATCGGGCAGGTCCACGCCGGCTCGCTAACACGAAAACGGACCGGATCCGGGTGGATCCGATCCGTTTCGGACGCAGTTGCGCTTGGCCGTGTTACTTGGCGTCGACGGGTTCCGCCTTGCCCTTCTTGCGCGGCTTCTTCGGCGCGGCGGGTTCGATCGCGAACGACAATGCGCCATCCTTCATCTTCACCGTCACCTCGCCGCCATGGACCAACTTGCCGAACAGCAGTTCCTCGGCGAGCGGCTGCTTGATCTTTTCCTGGATCAGGCGGCCCATCGGACGCGCACCGTACAGCTTGTCATAGCCCTTCTCGGTCAGCCAGCTCTTGGCGGCGTCGTCCAGGTTGATGTGGACGTTGCGGTCGGCGAGCTGGAGTTCGAGCTGCAGGATGAACTTGTCGACGACGCGGGCGACGACCTCCGTCGGCAGGTAGCCGAACGGCACGATCGCATCGAGCCGGTTGCGGAATTCGGGCGAGAACATCTTCTGCACCGCCTGCTCGTCCTCGCCCTCGCGGGTGAGGTTGCCGAAGCCCACCGTCTCGCGCGCCATGTCGGCGGCGCCCGCATTGGTGGTCATGATCAGGATCACGTTGCGGAAATCGACCGTCTTGCCGTGCTGATCGGTCAGGCGGCCATTGTCCATCACCTGCAGCAGGATGTTGAACAGGTCGGGATGCGCCTTTTCGATCTCGTCGAGCAGCAGCACGCAATGCGGGTTCTGATCGACCGCATCGGTCAGCAGGCCGCCCTGATCGAAGCCGACATAGCCCGGAGGCGCACCGATCAGCCGGCTGACCGAATGGCGCTCCATATACTCGCTCATGTCGAAGCGCTGCAGCGGGATGCCCAGGATCGACGACAGCTGCTTGGCGACTTCCGTCTTGCCGACGCCGGTCGGACCGGTGAACAGATAGTTGCCGATCGGCTTTTCGGGATCGCGCAGGCCGGCACGGGACAGCTTGATCGCCGCCGACAGCTTCTCGATCGCCGCATTCTGGCCGAACACGACGCGCTTCAGGTCCGTTTCCAGGCTTTCCAGCGCGGCACGATCGTCGGTGCTGACCGACTTGGGCGGGATGCGCGCCATCGTCGCGATCACGGCCTCGATCTCCTTGGCGGTGATGGTCTTCTTGCGCTTGTTGGCGGGCACCAGCATCTGCATCGCGCCGACTTCGTCGATCACGTCGATCGCCTTATCCGGCAGCTTGCGGTCGTTGATGTAGCGCGCGCTGAGTTCCACCGCCGACTTGATCGCATCGGGCGTATATTTGACGCTGTGATGGTCCTCGAACGCAGACCGCAGGCCGGCGAGGATCTTGATCGTATCCTCGATCGTCGGTTCGTTGACGTCGATCTTCTGGAACCGGCGCAGCAGCGCGCGATCCTTTTCGAAGTGGTTGCGGAATTCCTTGTAGGTCGTCGAGCCGATGCAGCGGATCGAACCGCCCGACAGCGCGGGCTTCAACAGGTTCGACGCATCCATCGCGCCGCCGCTGGTCGCGCCTGCGCCGATCACCGTGTGGATCTCGTCGATGAACAGCACCGCATGCGGCAGCTTTTCGAGTTCGTTGACGACCGCCTTCAGCCGCTCTTCGAAATCGCCGCGATAGCGCGTGCCGGCGAGCAGCGCGCCCATGTCGAGGCTGTAGATGACGGCTTCCTTCAGCACGTCGGGCACCTCGCCCTCGACGATCTTGCGCGCGAGACCTTCGGCGATCGCGGTCTTGCCGACGCCGGGATCGCCCACGTAGAGCGGGTTGTTCTTGCTGCGGCGGCACAGGATCTGGATCGTGCGATCCACCTCCGGCCCGCGACCGATCAGCGGATCGACCTTGCCGATCTTCGCCTTTTCGTTGAGGTCGACGGTGAACTGCTTGAGCGCGCTTTCGCTCTTGCCCTTGTCCTGGCCCTTCGCCGGCTTTTCCTCTTCGGCGCCCTTGGGGGTCGAGGCTTCTGTCTGCGCGCCGCCCTTGCCGACGCCGTGGCTGATGAAGCTGACCGCGTCGAGCCGGCTCATGTCCTGCTGCTGCAGGAAATAGACCGCGTAGGATTCGCGCTCGCTGAACAGCGCGACGAGCACGTTGGCGCCGGTCACCTCGTCGCGGCCCGACGACTGGACGTGCAGGATCGCGCGCTGGACGACGCGCTGGAAACCGCTGGTCGGCGACGGATCGGTCGCGGTATCGACCTTCAACGCATCGAGTTCGGTGTCGAGATAATGCGCGACGGTGGTCTTCAGATCGCCGAGGTTGACGTGGCACGCCTCCATCACCTGGGATGCATGTTCGTCGGCGATCAGCGCGAGCAGCAGATGCTCGAGTGTCGCATATTCGTGCCGCCGCGAGGACGCGGCCTCGAGCGCCTTGTGCAGCGTGGTCTCGAGCGCGGGGGCGAAGGATGGCATTCAGCTTACTCCAGTCGGACCGGATCGTGATGCCCGGCCCTTTCCACCTATGTCGGTATCGTTGGGCCGTGCATCAAGCGGCGGGCGGCACACCGGGAGGGGCTGGCGGGAACCCGATCCGGTACGCGCGTCGCTCATCGCCGGAATAACGCGTCGGCGCTTGCGCGATGGTTAACGGAGCGTTCGATATGTCGCCGGGTGCGCGCGATCTCGCCCTCCAACGCGGCGATGCGCGCCTCCAGCTCGGCGACCGACAGCGGATCGAGGTCCTGCCGCAGCAGCAGGCCGAGGGCGTCGTCGGGACGGGAGGGGGCGTCGTCCATATCCATGCGGGGCTAACGTTGACCCCCGCCGGTGCGATGTCAATAAGGCACCATAGGGCGCGCGCTGCGTTTGCGGCGGGCAACAGGGACAGGATGGGCGGATGGACGAACGGCAGCACGGGACAACGATCCCCGAGACGATGCAGGCGATCGATCCAGAGGCGCATGGCGGGCCGGAGGTGCTGCGGCTGGTGGAACGCCCGGTGCCGCAGCCGCAATCGGGCGAGGTGTTGATCCGCGTCGCCGCGGCCGGGGTGAACCGCCCCGACGTGCTCCAGCGCAAGGGCGGCTATCCGCCGCCGCCGGGCGCGCCGTCGATCATGGGGCTGGAGGTTTCCGGCACCGTCGTGTCCGTGGGCGAGGGCGTCGAGGATACGATGATCGGCCAGCCGGTCTGCGCGCTGATCGCCGGCGGCGGCTATGCTGAATATGCGGTCGCACCCGCAGGCCAGTGCCTGCCGGTGCCGCACGGGCTGGAGATGGTCGAGGCGGCGGCGATCCCCGAAACGCTCTTCACCGTGTGGACGAACCTGTTCGAACGCGCCTTCGCGACCGAGGGCGACAGCGTTCTGGTCCACGGCGGCACCAGCGGCATCGGCACGATGGCGATCGCGCTGGGCCAATTGTTCGGGATGACGATCATCATCACTGCCGGTAGCGACGCCAAATGCGCGCGCGCGCTGGAATTGGGTGCGGCGCATGCGATCAACTACAAGACGCAGGATTTCGTCGAGCGCGTGAAGGCGATCACCGACGGCAAGGGCGTCACCGCCGTGATCGACATGGTCGGCGGCGACTATGTGCCGCGCAACCTGCAATGCCTCGCCGACGATGGCCGCCACGTTTCGATCGCGGTGCAGGGCGGCCCGACCGCGACGATCCCGATCTTCGAGATCATGCGCCGCCGCCTGACGCTGACCGGATCGACGCTGCGCCCGCGCGACACCGCGTTCAAGACTTTGGTCGCCGACGAGATCGCGCGCACCGTGTGGCCGCATGTCGAGGCGGGCCGCCTGCGCCCGGTGATCGATAAGGTCTTTCCGCTGTCCGACGCCGCCGCGGCCCATGCGCGGATGGAAGAGGGCGACCATGTCGGGAAGATCGTCCTGACGGTGTGAGGCGGGCCGGGCGCCGGTCGCCCAGAATGTGCCCCCCGTCACCCCGGACTTGATCCGGGGTCCCGCTTTTACTCCCGCGGGAGGAAGAAGCGTCATCCCGGCTCAAGGCAGGGATGACGAGGGGAGGGGCGCCAAAAACCGCGCAATTCCACCACACGCCTTGCCCTTCGCGTGCGCGTACCGTACATCGAAGGGTGCAGCAGGCCGCTCCGGTAAGGGGCGGCCCTATTTATTTCCGACGGAGTTTTCCCGTGGCCCAGCCGCTCATGCCCCATGCGACCGCTTCCTGGCTGGTCGACAACACCTCGCTGTCGTTCGACCAGATCGCGGACTTCTGCGGTCTCCACATCCTCGAAGTGCAGGCGATCGCCGACGATACCGCCGCGACCAAGCTGACCGGCCGCGATCCGGTGCGCGCGCACGAGCTGACGCAGGACGAAATCGACAAGGGCCAGGCCGATCCTGCCTATCGCCTGAAGATGATCAAAGGCCCCGAGCAGGTCCGCCGCACCAAAGGCCCGCGCTACACGCCGGTGTCGAAGCGTCAGGACAAGCCGGACGGCATCGCCTGGATCATCCGCAACCATCCGGAAATCACCGATGGCGCGATCAGCAACCTGATCGGCACCACGCGCACGACGATCGCCGCGATCCGCGACCGCAGCCATTGGAACATCGCCAACATCACGCCCAAGGATCCGGTGACGCTGGGCCTGACGACGCAGCGCGAACTCGACGCCGCGGTCGCCAAGGCGTCGAAGGGCACCGGCGAAGCCGCCCCGGCCGACACCCGCCTGGAAGGCGATCGCGAAGCGCTGATCGCCTCGCTGCGCGCCGAGCGCGACGCGGCGAACCGCGAGGTCGATTCGTACGAGAACGATCCGGCGGCAGCCGCACAGGCGCTGTTCCAGGATCCGTTCAAGCGCTGATTTGTGGGCGAGGGGGCGCACCCCCCTCCCGTCACCCCGGG
This sequence comes from Sphingomonas sp. S6, assembly GCF_043498045.1. Classification (NCBI taxonomy): domain Bacteria; kingdom Pseudomonadati; phylum Pseudomonadota; class Alphaproteobacteria; order Sphingomonadales; family Sphingomonadaceae; genus Sphingomonas; species Sphingomonas sp. S6. Next base: position 370,922 of record NZ_JBIEOE010000003.1, on the reverse strand, counting down.
CTTGACCCGGGGTCCCGCTTCTTGCCCCGCCCGCGTGAACAAACGGGACCCCGGGTCAAGCCCGGGGTGACGATCATGATGGGCCGTTCGCTCGGCCCCTCCCTCACACCACCGCGGGCGTCACCGCGACGCCTGCCACGCCCGGATCGAAGGCTAACAGATTCCCTGCCTCGGGCTGCTCTGCCAGCGCCGCCGCATCCAGCCCCTTGCGCGCGCTCGTCGCATAGGCCGTGCGCAGATCGGGTCCGCCGAACGCGATCTTGGTAATGTTCGATGCGGGCAGCCGCACCGTCCCCATCAGCTGGCCCGTGGGATCGTAGCGGCGCACGCCCCAGCCGCCCCATAAGGCGACCCACAGGCACCCGTCCGCGTCCGCGACCGATCCGTCGGGCCAGCCCGCGCCCTCCTCGATCGTGACGAAGCGCTCTTCCGGCGCCAGCGTGCCGTCATCGCGGATCGCCGCGCGCCAGATCGTCTTGCCCAGCGTATCGGTGTGGTAGAGCGTCGACCCATGCACGGCTGGCCCGTTGGTGATGGACACCGCCGTAAGCCCGCTGTCGCGGATCGCGCCGCCGTGATGCGCGAACAGCCGGCCGGTATCGGCGCTCTCGCCATCGTCCATCGTTCCGAACCAGATGCGGCCGTGCGAATCGGTTGCCGCGTCGTTCAGCCGGTTGTGCGTCGGATGGCCATCGGGCGTGGCATGCGGGCGGAAGGTGCCGTCGGCGGGATCGAAGCGATACAGGCCGCTCTGCAGCCCGGCGATCATGCTGCCGTCCGAGGCGGGCAGGACCCAGCCGACCTGTTCGGGGGCGTCCCAGCGATGCGCGGTGCCGGTCGCCGGATCGAAGCGGTGGACGTGGCGCTGCTTGATGTCGACGAACCACAAGGCTGCGTCGCGGCCGATCCACACCGGGCCTTCGCCCAGCGTCGCCTGGACCGGCAGGACGGATCGAACATCATGGCGCATCGGGAATCATCCTCTCGTCTATCCTGCGCACCATTCCCGCTCGCGCGGCCGGCGTCTAGTCAGACAAATGCACGCGCCGGCAGGGTCACCCGCGCGACGAGGCCGCCGCCCTCGCGTGCGTCCAGCGTCAGCGCGCCGCCATGCAGGCTGGCGAGTTCGCGCACGATCGCCAGGCCGAAGCCATGGCCTTCGCCGCGTTCGTCCAGCCGCACACCCGCCTGGGTGACGCGGCTGCGTTCCTCCTGGGGAATGCCGGGCCCATCATCAGTGACAGTCAGCACCAGACGTCGCGCATCCTCAGGATCGAGCGACGTGGACACCTGCACCATGCTGCGCGCATGCTGCGCAGCATTGTCGAGCAGATTGCCGAGCAATTCGTCGAAATCCTGTGGCTCGATCGCCGCGACCGGATCGCCGCGCACGTCGGCGGTGACCGCCAAGCCACGGTCGCCATGCAGCCGGCCGATCGCCTGCACCAGATCCGCAACCGCGGGGCGTACCGCCGTACTGGCACGCGTATCGACGACACCGGCACGGGCACGGGCAAGGTGATGGCGGATCGTCGCGTCGATCCGCTCGACCTGCGCGGCGCCCTCCGCATCTGCGCGGAGCCGCAACGCCAGCGTCGCGACCGGCGTCTTAAGCGCATGGGCCAGGTTCGCCGCGGACTGGCGCGCGGTGGCAAGCGCCTGCGCGCGATCTGCGGCGAGCGCGTTGAGTTCGGCGGCGAGGCCCCGCAGCTCGACGGGCTGGTCCTCATCGACCCGCTCCGCTTCGCCGGCGCGGATCGCGGCGAGCTGCGCGCGCAGCCGGGCAAGCGGCTTCAGTCCCAGCCGCAGCTGCACCAAGGTCGCCGTCGCGAGCAGCCCGGCGAGGATCGCCAGCGCAGCGAGCAGCGGCACCAGCGCCTCGCGCAACGGCCGCGCGATCACCCCGTGCGGCGCGGCGGCGAACAGCGTCACCGGGCCGCTGCGCGTCGTCAGCACCAGTCGTCGCGCATGCAGGCGCGCGCCGCTGGCATCGGTGCCGTCCACGCCCTGCGGCCCCGCATCGGGTAGCGGCGCCGCGCCCGGCGGCGGCGGAGCGGGCGGTCCCGGCAGGTGCGGGCCGGGACGTGCGGCGTCGGGCCGGGGCACGAACCGGTCGGTCGAGCCGATCGCGCCGCCCGGTACCTCGATCCGCCACAGCCAGTCGCGCCCCGCGTCCAGCGCCCCCTGTCGCTGCGCCAGCGCCGCGCGATCGACCCGGCCGTCGCCATCGACGACGCTCGCCATCAGCGCGATCTCAGCATCCAGCCGCCGGTCGATGCCTTCGGTGACGACGCGCTCCAGCACGCCCGCGATCGCCCAGCCGGCGATGCCCAGCGCCGCCAGAATTGCCACCGCCGACAGCAGCAGCATCCGCCCCTGCAACGACCGCGGCATCACGACCCGGCACCCCCGCATGTCAGGCGATACCCGCGCCCGCGGATCGTCTCGATCCGGTCGGCGCCGATCTTGCGACGCAGCCGGCCCACGATCACCTCCAGGCTGTTCGAATCGACATCGGCATCGCCTTCGTAGACGCGTTCGAGCAGGTCGAGCCGCTCGATCACCGCTTCCTTGCGCAGCATCAGTGCAGACAGCACGCGCCATTCGAACGCGGTGAGCTTCAGCGGCAGGCCATCGAGTTCGAAATGCCCGATCTGCGTGTCGAACGACAAAGGCCCGCAGGTCAACACCGGCTGCGCATGCCCTGCGGCGCGGCGGACGAGCGCGCGCAGCCGCATCATCAGCTCCTCGACGCGGAAGGGCTTTACCAGATAATCGTCGGCGCCTGCCTTGAACCCGGAGACCTTGTCGGACCAGCCATCGCGCGCGGTCAGGATCAGCACCGGCAGCGCGCGCCCCGCCGCCCGCCATTCGCGCAGCACCGTGATGCCGTCCTTGCCGGCAAGCCCCAGATCCAGGACGGCCGCGTCATAGGCCTCGGTCTCGCCCAGGTGCGCGGCGTCGATGCCGTCGGCGATCAGGTCGACCGCGCAATTCTCGGCACGCAGCGCGCGCGCGATCGCCGGGCCCAGTTCGCCATCGTCCTCGACCAGCAATATCCGCATGCCGCTTGTCCCCCAGGACGCTCCACTATGTCCGCAGGCTAAACCGAAACTGAACCGCATGGTTCAGCGGGCGTCGGATGCGAATCGGTAGACCGTCTCCATCAACCCCAAGTCATGGAGACGCAGCATGGGTAGTTTCAGGAACCGTTTGAAGGAAAAGCTGACGCTGGAGCATCGCCAATGGGCGGCGCTGGGCGCGGTGGTGGTGCTCGCCGCGAGCGCGGGCGGTGCCGGCGCGATGGCGATGACGCGGCCGTCGATCGAAATGGCGCCGACCGTCGCCACGCCGATCGCCAAGCTCGCCTCGAGCAGCGGTATCGTCACGGTGAAGGGCCGCGTCGCCGAGGTGTTCGGCAACCGCATCGTCGTGCAGGACGCCAGCGGCCGCGCGATGATCGACGCCGGGCCCGATGGCGCAAGCAACCTCACTACCGGTGCGCCGGTGATGGTGCAGGGCCGCTACGACCAGGGCCAGCTGCGGGCGCAGTTCCTCGTCGGCCCGAACGGCGCGGTCGAAGCCGTCGGCCCGGCGCACCCGCCGCACGGCCCCGGCGCGCCGCCCCCGCCTCCGGGCGCCGGCCCTGCCGGCCCGCCGCCGCCCCCGCCGGGAGCCGGCCCCGCCGGTGCGCCCCCGCCGCCGCCGCCCGGCGCTGGACCTGCCGGAGCCGGTCCGACCGGCGCACCGCCGCCGCCGCCTGCCGGCCCGAACGGTGTCGCCCCGCCGCCTCCCCCGCCGGGTGCAGCGGGCGCTCCGCCGGCCGCCGGCGCCCCGGTGCCGCCGCCCGCAGGGGTCCGTCCGCCCGCTCCCGCGGCAGGCGCCCCCATCGCGCCGCCGCCTGCCGCTCCGGCGCGCTGATGTGACGAGCCGGCTGCCCTCATCGGGTGGCCGGCTTTTCTCGGATCACGCGAAGACGCGACGATGGCGCGTTCCGTCCCCAATGCATGCGCGTGAAACTAGCCGTCATCCCAGCGAAGGCTGGGATCTCCTAGTGAGGGCGCGCCCCGCATACCGCGAAAGGCCCCAGCCTTCGCTGGGGCGACGCAAAACCCTGACAATCGACCGATCCTGAAAAGGCCGCGCGTGCGGCAAGGCACGACCCCCTTCGCGTCTTCGCGCGATCACATCACCGTCACGTGAACCCCAGCCGGCTCTACCCCGCCGCGATCGCCGCGTCGTCCAGTGCCGCCGCGCGCACCAGCGCCTCGCGGCTTGCCAACCGGCCCGCATAATCCTCGAACGCCGCGCGCTTGGGCAGTGACCCGAATTGCAGCCCCCACATCACCTGCGCCCCGACATAGACGTCCGCCGCGGTGAACCGATCGCCGGCGATGTAGGGATGTGCCGCGACCGCGTGCTCCAGCACGTCGACCATGCGATCGTAATTGCCGTACCCCGCCATCCGCTCCTGCTCGGCGGTCGGCGCGACGCCCATCGACCGGTTGGTGATCGCCTGCTCCGCCGGCCCGGCGGCGAAGAACAGCCAGCGGTAATAGTCCGCGCGCTCGTCGTCGGTCGGCGCCAGCCCGGCGTTCGGAAACGCCTCCGCGCAATAGGCGCAGATCGCCGCGCCTTCGGTCACCACATGGCCGCGATGGACGATCGCGGGTACCTTCGCCATCGGGTTGATCGACAGATACGGCTCGGCCTTCATCGTCGTCGCATAATCGAGCAGCACGACGTCATAAGGCGCGCCGGTTTCCTCGAGCATCCAACGCGCGATCCGGCCGCGCGACATCGGGTTGGTGTACAGCGTCAGATCGGCGGTCATCGCACATCCCCCCTCAAAGCTGCTTGCGGAACAGGTCGAGCATTCGGCCCCAGGCGCGCTCGGCCTGTGGCTGATTGTAGACCTTGCTGTCGATGACGCACCAGCCGTGCATGGCGTCCGCATAGACCTGGATGTCCGCCGGCCGCTTCGCCGCGGCGAAGGCGTCGTGTAGCACGGTCTTGTCGTTCGGGCTGCGCGCATCGTCGTTGCTGGCGATCGCGATCAGATAGCCGCCGGCGAGCTTCGGGATCAGCCGGTGCGGGCTGTCCGCCGCCTCGCTGACCAGGCCTGCGCCATGGAAGGATGCGCCGGCATGCACGCGGTTCGACACCGCGGCGGCGGTGCGCAACACCATCGGCCCGCCCATGCAATAGCCGGCGCTGCCGATGTGCCGCTTGGTGTCGACCTCCTTCTGCTTGTCGAGGAAGGCGACGAAGGTCGTCCCGTCGCGCGTCACCGCATCCGCGGTCAGCGCCGCACGCCACGGCATGATCTTGTCGCGCACCGCGGGCTGATCGAACGATTCGCCGGGCTGGACGATTGGCGACTTGGTCGAGCGGTAGAATTGATTGACGACCAGCACCGCATAGCCTTCGCCCGCCAGCCGGTCCGCCATCTGCCGGAACGCCGGCCGCAGCCCCATGATGTCCGGCCACATCAGCACACCCGGATGCTTGCCGCTGGCCGGTGCGGTGAAATAGGCGTCGCACTGCCCGTCGGGCGTCGTGATCGTGACGTCGCGGCCCTTCACCGGTTTGGCGTCGGCCGAGGTCGGCAGCAGCGCCGCCATGCCCACCGCACCGGCAGACGCGCCCAATTGGCGGCGGGTGAGATGGGTGGCGTTATCGGCTTCGGTGATCTCGTCGCACATACGGCCTCTCCTGATGTTGCGGGGAGGCTAATCGAGTGTGCGGCAAGGCTCCAGCCGGAAAAGCGTTTGGCCAAAGACGTTTGCCTTCACCACCACCGTCATTCCCGCGCAGGCGGGAATCCAGACGCGCTACCGTCTCGATTCCATCGCGGACGTCAGAGGTTATGGATCCCCGCCTCCGCGGGGATGACGACAGTGGGGGAAAGACGGCCGCCCCGCCCACTCCGTCACCCCGGACTCGTTCCGGGGTCCACCGGGCCGCAGGGGGACGGCAAGCGCCTCCAGCCTCCCCCCTTGCCGCAAAGTGGACCCCAGACCAAGTCCGGGGTGACGGAAGGAGAGGAACCCTTACCGCGGGCTCGCCTCACGCTTGCCGTCAAGCCGCCGCGCGATGCCCCACGGATTGGCATCGTCCAGCGCCGCCGGCAGCAGCGCCGGTGCCAGGTTCTGGAAACACACTGGCCGCAGATAGCGCGCGATGGCGAGCGTGCCGACCGAGGTGGTCCGCCCATCGCTTGTCGCGGGGAAGGGGCCGCCGTGCACCATCGCCGGCGCGACCTCGACACCCGTCGGCCAGCCGTTGGCGAGGATGCGACCCACGCGGCGCGCGATCACCGGCACAAGGCGTGCGGCATCGGCCTCGTCGGCAGCATCCATCTGCAGCGTCGCGGTCAGCTGGCCTTCCAGCCCTGCGATCACGCGCGCGATCTCCCCCATGTCGCGGCAGCGCACGACGACCGACGACGATCCGAACACCTCATGGCTCAGCGCGGGGTCTGCCAGGAACGCCTCGGCCGTCGTGTCGAAGATCGCGCCGACCGCCTGATTGACGCCGTCACCCACCTTGCCGCGCGCGACGGTCTTCACCGCGTCATGGCCGGCAAGCGCGTCGACGCCCTGTTCGAAGCTCGCATGGATGCCCGGCGTCAGCATCGTCGCCGGTGCCGCCTCGGTCATCGCCGCCGCGGCAGAGGCGATGAACGCATCGAGATCGGGGCCGTCGATCGCCAGCACCAGACCGGGGTTGGTGCAGAACTGGCCCGCGCCCATCGTCAGCGACGCGACGAATTCCTTGCCCAGCGCCTCGCCCCGCGCGGCGAGCGCGGCGGGGAACAGCACCACCGGGTTGATGCTCGACATTTCGGCATAGACCGGGATCGGTTCCTCACGCTCGGCAGCGATACGGACCAGCGCAAGACCACCGCCGCGCGATCCGGTGAAGCCCACTGCCTGAATGCGCGGATCGCGCACCAAGGCGCCACCCAGCTCGTTAGTCTCGCCCGGCAGGTACGAGAAGACGCCCGCGGGCAGGCCGCTGTCCTTCACCGCTTGGGCGATCGCCCGCGCGACCAGCTCGCCGGTGCCCGGGTGCGCCGGATGGCCCTTCACGACGACGGGGCAGCCCGCGGCGAGCGCCGAGGCGGTGTCGCCACCTGCGACCGAGAAGGCGAGCGGGAAGTTCGATGCGCCGAACACCGCGACCGGCCCGATCGCGACATTGACGCGGCGCAGATCGGGGCGCGGCAGCGGCGCACGGTCCGGCATCGCGGGATCGATCGTCGCGTCGAGGAAGTCGCCCTGCCGTACGACGCCCGCGAACAGCTTCAGCTGGCCGACGGTCCGCCCGCGCTCGCCCTCCAGCCGCATCCGCGGCAGGCCGCTTTCCGCCATCGCACGCACGATCAGGTCATCGCCGATGGCCACGATATTGTCGGCGATCCGCTCGAGGAACGCCGCCCGGCTCTCCGGGTCGGTCGCTGCAAAGGCGGGGAAGGCGGCATCGGCCAGCGCACACGCCTCCGCCACCGCATCGGCACCCGCCGACGAGAAATCAGGCGTGAGCGTCTCGCCGGTCGCAGGGTTGACCGCGGTGAAACGGGTCTCGGCCTGGCGAGTGTCGCCGCCGATCAGCAGGGCGCCGTCGATCATGGATGTGCCTCTTGTCGAAGATAATGTCTGACTAATTGTAGGGTGGCAGGCCGGCGGGGACAATGACCGATTGCCGGCAGCCTTCAACCCCATCCGTCACTCCAGCGCAGGCTGGGGTCTTTCGCGGCTCTTGTCCCGCGCCATCGCCAAAGACCCCAGCCTGCGCTGGGGTGACGCCATGTGGCGTATGGTCAGGGAAAGGGCGCTCTACAAAAACGCCCGTCCCCCCGTCACCGGGATCGTCGCGCCCGTGATATAGCTCGATTCATCGCTCGCCAGCAGCACATAGGCGGGCGCCAGTTCCGCCGGTTGTGCGGCGCGGCCGAGCGGCGTGTTCTCGCCGAACGTCTTCACCGCTTCCGGCGGCATCGTCGACGGGATCAGCGGCGTCCACACCGGCCCCGGTGCCACCGCATTCACCCGGATCTTCCGCTCCGCCAGCATCTGCCCCAGGCCGGAGGTGAAATTGTAGATCGCACCCTTCGTCGTCGCATAGGCGAGCAATTGCTGGTTGGGGTCCTGCGCGTTGATCGACGTCGTGTTGATGATCGACGCGCCTTCGCCCATGTGCGCGACCGCCGCCTTCGACAGATAGAACATGGAATGGATGTTGGTGGCGAAGGTCAGCTGCCATTCCTCGTCGGCGATATCCTCCAGTTTTTCGAAGCTGCGCTGGTGCGCGGCATTGTTGACCAGCACGTCGATCCGCCCGAACGCCTCCGCCGCCTGGGCGATCACGGTGCGGCAATGGTCGGGCTGCGACAGGTCGCCCGCGACGAGCACCGCCTGCCGCCCCTCCGCCTCGACCAGCGCCTTGGTCGCGTCGGCATCGTCATGTTCGTCCAGATAGGCGATCAGCACGTCGGCGCCCTCGCGCGCAAAGGCCAAGGCGACCGCGCGGCCGATGCCGCTGTCGCCGCCGGTGACGATCGTCTTCTTGCCCGCCAGCCGGCCGGAGCCCTTGTAGCTCGCCTCGCCATGATCGGGGCGCGGGTCCATGTCCTCGGTACGGCCGGGGATCGCCTGCTGCTGTTCGGGATAGGGCGGGGTGGGGTAATCGGTCATGGGGCAACTCCTTCGCTCCGGCCAACCGATCGCCCGCGCCCCCGTTCCGACATATCAATCTGGATCAATGAAGTCGCTCCGGCACCGGCATGGCAGCGGCACGGCATTGACGCCTTGGCCCGTCTGACCGTAAGGGCGCGGCCGTGAAAGGTCCCCGGAGACGGGGTCAAAAGGGAAGCCGGGATGCGCAACGGGAGGCGCGGATCCGGCGCTGCCCCCGCAACTGTGACCGGCGAGCCGGTCCCCATCGAGCCACTGGGTCCGCGACGGACCTGGGAAGGCGGGGACACAGGCGACGACCCGGAAGCCAGGAGACCTGCCTTTCGCCGTCGATCCTTCGCGCGGACGGGGTGTGCCGGGCGGACGAGGGAACCCCCTCGATGCGAGCGACATCCGCCGTGCGCGAATGGTCGCGCGCGGTCAAAAGGCCGCCGCGCGCGATCCGTCGCGTGCGGTCATAAGGGGTGTGCCCAATGACTGTTCGCCTATCCGTTTCCGTTGTCCGTCCGTCGCTGTTGACGCTCGGCCTGCTTCTCGCCGCGCCCGCCGCCGCGCAGATCGCGCCGACCGCCGATCCGGCCAACAGCGACGACATCGTCGTTACCGCGACGCGCGTCGCCCAGCCCGCGGCCGAAGTCGGCCAGGCCGTGACCGTCATCACCCGCGACGAGATCGATCGCCGCCAGACCGTGTCGGTCGCCGATCTGCTGTCCACCACCCCCGGCGTCACCGTGACGCGCAACGGCAGCCTTGGCGGCTTCACCGGCGTACGCCTGCGCGGCGCCGAGGCGGAGCAGACGCTGGTCGTGATCGACGGCGTGCGCGTCAACGATCCCTCGTCGCCCGGCGGCGGCTTCGATTTCGCCAATCTGCTGTCGGCCAGCGTCCAGCGCATCGAAGTGCTCCGCGGCCCCAATTCGGTCCCTTGGGGCAGCCAGGCGATCGGCGGCGTCGTCAACGTCATCACCGAAGAACCGACCGAGCGGCTGAAGGCGCGTGCCAGCGCCGAATATGGCTATGCCGACAGCGTGTTCGCGCAGGGCGGCATCTCGGGTCGCAGCGGCGCGATCTCGGGCGCGCTGACCGGCGGCTATCTGCGCAGCGACGGCATCTCGGCCGCGGCCAACGGCACCGAGCGTGACGGCTACCGCCAGTACGGCGCGACCGGCCGCCTGGGCGTCGACTTCACCGATGGCATCGGCCTCGATCTGCGTGGCTATTGGGCCGACAGCAAGACGCAGACCGACGGTTACCCGGCGCCCAACTACATCCTCACCGACGACCCCAGCTTCTCGACCGCGAACGAGCTGTACGGCTATGCCGGCCTGCACGCGAACTTCGGCACGTTCCGCAACCGCGTCGCTTTCACCATCGCCGACATCAACCGCGACACCTATGCGCAGCCCGGCGCCACCCCGTCGCCGTTCCGCGGCCGCTCGGAACGCTACGAATATCAGGGCGATTACCAGCCGATCGAGCAGGTCCGCATCGTCGCCGGCGTCGAACATGAAGACAGCCGCTATCGCGATTCGAGCCTGCGTCGCTCGGTCGGCATCACCAGCGTCTATGGCGAAGCGATCGTGAAGCCGTTCGACGCGCTGACCCTGACCGGCGGCGTGCGCAACGACGATCACGCAACGTTCGGCAACCACACGACCTTCGGCGCCGACGCCGCGCTGGCGCTGCGCACCGGCACGACGCTGCGCGCGAGCTATGGCGAGGGCTTCAAGGCGCCGACCCTGTACCAGCTGTACAGCCCGTACGGAAACACGCGCCTCGATCCCGAAACCGCGCGCAACTGGGATGCCGGCATCGAACAGGCGCTGCTCGACGGCCGTGCCCGCGTTTCGGCGACCTACTTCAACCGCGACACGCGCAACCAGATTAGCTTCCGCGGCTGTTCGCGCACCGAACAGACCACGACCGGCTCGATCTGCGTCAACCGCCCATTCGGCGTCTACGACAACATCCAGCGCACCCATGCCGAGGGCGTCGAGTTCGCGATCGGCCTGCGTCCGGTCGACGCGCTGACCGTGTCGGCGAACGTGTCGTACATCGATGCCGAAAACCGCACGCCCGGCACCGCCTTCCGTACCGACCTGCTGCGCCGGCCCAAGGAAACCGCGGCGTTCGTCGTCGACTATCGCCTGCCGTTCGGCCTGGGTATCGGTGGCACCGTGCAGATCGTCGGCGACAGCTTCGACAGTGACAGCTACGGCAGCCGCGTACGCGTCGACGGCTATGCGCTGGCCAGCGTGCGTGCCGAACTGCCGATCGGCGATCGCCTGTCGATCTACGGCCGCATCGATAACGTCACCGACGCGCGCTACCAGACGGTGGCCGAATACGGCACCTACGGCCGCGCCGCCTATGGCGGCGTGCGCGTGAAGCTGGATTGATGACGCGTCCGCCCACACCCTTCGCCTGGTCCCTCTCCCGGCGGGAGAGGGAGGGAGGCGCGCAGCGCCGGAAGGGTGAGGGTGGCCGTTCGTCGTTTGTGCGGCCGCGAATCGTCTGTCCGTCATTCCCGCGCAGGCGGGAATCCAGACGCGCTACCGTCTCGCAAGCGCCGCAAGGCCAGCCAGTCTGGATCCCCGCCTTCGCGGGGATGACGGGGTGGATGGCGAAGGTTGCCGCCCTGATATTCACCGTTGACGGCACGGCGCCGTGGCGGGGGCTTGCCGATCGGGTGCGCAACCGCGTGCCCCAAATCCCCCGTCACCCCGGACTTGTTCCGGGGTCCACCGGTCCGCAGGGGTGCCGCCCGACCTGCCTGCCGCCCCCCTCGCCGCAGAGGAGACCCCGGATCAAGTCCGGGGTGACGGCGGGCGTGTGGCTGAGCGCGGCCCTCACCCTCACCGCCTGCGCCCCTGCCCCCCGGCAGGGCGGCATCGTCTCCACCAATCCCTGCGCCGACGCGATTTTGGCGCAGATCGCGCCCGATCGCCTCGCCGCGGTCAGCCATTATTCGCACGATCCGGCCGCGACCTCGATGCCGCTCGCCCTTGCGCGCCGCTATCCCGCGACCGCGGGCACGGCGGAAGAGGTGATCGCGCGCCACCCCGATCTCGTCGTTACCGACACCTTTGCCCCCGCCGCGACGCGCGCCGCCTACGACCGCGCCGGGCTGAAGGTGCTCACCCTCGATTCCCCCGCCACCATCGCCGCCAGCGAAGCGCAGGTGATGCAGATCGCCACCGCCGCCGGCGTCCCCGCGCGCGGCGCGGCGATGGTCCGCGCGATGCAGAGCGCGATCCCGCCCGCGACCGGCGCGAAGCCCGCCGCGTTGCTCTACATCTCGGGCGACCTCGCCAATGGCGGCGGCACCCTGCTCGACGACCTGATGACCCGCGCCGGCCTGCGCAACGCCGCCGCCGATTACGGCCTCGCCTTTACTGGTACGCTGCCGATCGAAACCATCGTCGCGCACCCGCCCGCGCTGATCCTCAGCGACGGCGACGGCCGCACTGCGACCGTACGCCGCCGCGTCCTCGCGCGCACGGGCGCGCATGTCGCGGAGGTGCGGTTTCCCCGGCACCTGATGAACTGCGGCGGTCCCGCCATCGCCCCCGCGCTGCGCCGCCTGTCCGCGATCCGCGCGCAGGTTCTGTCATGAGCCGCACGCTTCGCCTCCTGTGCCTCGCCGCGCTCGTCGTCGCGGGCTTTGCGTTGTCGCTGGTCGCCGGCAAGCAGTGGCTGCCCTGGGGCAGCGACCCTGCCACCGCGATCTTCATCGAACTGCGACTGCCGCGCGCATTGCTCGGCCTGCTGCTCGGCGCGATGCTGGGCGTGTCGGGGGCGGTACTGCAGGGCTTCCTGCGCAACCCGCTGGCCGACCCCGCCGTGATCGGCGTGTCGTCGTCCGCCGCCTTCGGCGCGGTCGCCGCGATCCTCTATGCCGGCGCGTCCAGCCTCGGCATCTTCGCCGCGGCGATGAGCGCGGCGGTATTGTCGATGCTGCTGCTCGTCGCGCTCACCTGGCGCAACGCGGACCCGGTCGCCTTCATCCTCGCCGGCACGGTCTTGTCGAGCCTTGCGGGCGCACTCACCGCCTTTCTCATCTCGATCGCGCCAAACCCCTATGCGGTCGCGGGCGTCCTCGACTGGCTGATGGGCGCCCTTACCGACCGCGGCCTCGCCGACCTCGCGCGTGCCGCGCCCTTCCTGATCGTCGGCACGATCCTGCTGGCGGCGGCCGGCCCCGCGCTCGACGCGCTGACATTGGGGGAGGGCGCCGCCCGTTCGCTCGGCATCCGGCTCGGCCGCGTCCAGGCGCTGGTCGTGCTCGGCACCGGCCTCGGCGTTGGCGCGGGCGTCGCGGCGACCGGCGTGATCGGTTTCGTCGGGCTCGTCGTGCCGCATCTGCTCCGCCCCGTCTTCGGCCACCGCCCGTCCGCACTGCTGCTGCCGAGCGGCCTCGGCGGCGCGGCGCTGGTGCTGGTCGCCGACAGCCTCTGCCGCCTCGCCCCCGGCGCGGGCGAGGTACGGCTAGGCGTCGCCATGGCGCTGATCGGCGCGCCCTTCTTCCTTGGCCTGCTGCTGCGCCATCGGGGGCGGGCATGGATCTGATCGCGGACCGCCTGTCGGTCGATCTCGGCTCGCGCCGGGTCTTGTACGACGTCGATGCGACCATCCGCCGCGGCCGCGTCACCGTCATCCTCGGCCCCAATGGCGCGGGCAAGAGCACGCTGCTGAAGGCGCTCGCCGGCCTCGTCACCCCGGCCGCGGGCAGCGTGACGCTGGAGGGCGCGCCGCTTGCCGCGCTCGCCCCCCGCCAGCGCGCGCGCCGCATCGGCTATCTGCCGCAGGAGGCTGCGGTCCATTGGAACGTGCCCGCGCGCGATGTCGTGGCGCTCGGCCGCGTGCCGCATCGCGCGCCCTTCGCCGGCCCGTCGCCCGCGGACCGGGCCGCGATCGACGCCGCGCTCGCCACGACCCACGCCACCGACCTTGCCGACCGCCCCATCGCCGATCTGTCGGGTGGCGAGCGGGCCCGCGTCCTGCTCGCCCGCGTCCTGGCCGGCGAACCCGACTGGCTGCTCGCCGACGAACCGCTCGCCAGCCTCGATCCCGCGCATCAGATCGACATCCTCGATCGCCTGTGCGGTAGCGCCGTCGCCGGCCGCGGCGTCGTGCTCGTCCTCCACGATCTCGCCCAAGCCGCGCGTATCGCCGACGACGTCATCCTGCTGCGCGACGGCGACATCGTCGCTGCCGGGCCGGCCAGCTGTACCCTCACCGCCGCGCGCATCGCCGAGGTGTTCGAGGTCACCGTCGCCAGCCTTCCCGGCACGCGCGTGATGGTACCGATCGGCCGCATCGTCCGCTGACCGCGGGCTGCGAGGCATCGACGCAAGGAACCTGCGCGATTATGCGCTGAGGCGTGACTGCTCCTCTTCGCCTCCGCCTCGACCCCGCCGCCCTCGCCGACAATTGGCGCACGCTCGATCGGATGAGCGGCCGCGCAGCCTGCGGCGCGGCGCTCAAGGCGAACGGCTATGGCCTGGGCGCGACCGAGGTCGCATCGCACCTTCGCGAGGCAGGATGCCGCGACTTCTTCGTCGCGACCTGGGCAGAAGCGGAACGGCTGGCCCCGCTGCGGCTGCCGCTGTCGGTGCTGCACGGCGTACGCGACGAGGACATGGCGATCGCCCGCACCGGCATCGCGCGGCCCGTGCTCAACACCGACGTGCAGGTCGCGCGCTGGCGGGCAGCGGGCGGCGGCGCGTGCGACGTGATGGTCGATACCGGCATGAACCGCCTCGGCGTCTCACCCGACGCCGTGCGGACCGGCCTGCTCGACGGCCTCGCCATCGACACGCTGATGAGCCACCTCGCCTGCGCTGACGAGGACAGCGCGATGAACGCACGCCAGCTCGCCGCCTTTGCCGCCTTACGCGGGGCGACGGGCGCAAGGCGGATGAGCCTCGCCAATTCCGCCGGCATCGCACTCGGCGCCGATTATGCCTTCGACCTCACCCGCCCCGGCATAGCGCTGTACGGCGGTATCCCGCGGTCCGACTTCGCTGGTTTGATCCGCCAGGTCGTCCAGCCCGAAGCGCAGATCCTCCAGCGCCGCACCGTCGCCGCCGGTGACACCGTCGGCTACAATGCCACCTGGACCGCCCCCCGCGAGACGGACATCGCCATCCTCAACCTCGGCTACGCCGACGGCTACCTCCGCGCCTTCTCCGATCGCGGCAGCGCACGCAGCGGCACGCTGCCGGTGGTCGGCCGCGTCTCGATGGACCTGCTGGCGGTGGACGTGACGGCCGCGCCGGACGTGGCAGAGGGCGACTGGCTGGCGATCGACTTCGCCCTGCCAGACGCGGCAGCGCAGAGCGGCCTCTCGCAATACGAGCTGCTGACGGGGCTGGGCGCGCGCTACGGGCGGGTGTGGGGCGCCTAAACCGACTCCGGTCCCTGCCACACGTCGAACGGCCGGGCACGGATCCAGCGGGTGGCGATCCATTTGACGCCTGAATGCGGCGCGACACCGGCGTGGCGTGCGCTGTCGAGCGGTCGGCCGGTGGCATCGACATTATCGAAGATGATGGCGTCGCCGCCATTCGGCACGATCTTTAGGTCGTGATGGGGGAAGAGTGTCTCGCCCCCGGCAAAACCTTCGTTGAGATAGACGATGACCGTCGCCACGCGTTGATTGCGAACATGCGGCAAAACGTCGGAGTGCAGTTTGAAATGCTGGCCAGGCGAATAGCGTAGCACGGTAAGCGCTTCGCCTTGCGCGACGGCGGTGCCGCTGATCCGCGCAATGCGCACGTTGATCGCCCGTATGACGGGGTCCTCCCGCACAGGGCCGATCACGGCAGCGTCAGATGTGCGGATCGGGTGCGGAATCGCCCGGCCGGTTCGCGGATCCATCACCTGCGACGGCGCCAGTAGATCGGCCGCACTGCGCGCGATGTGGGCGCATTCGTCTGGCGTCATAAATGCACGCGCCCGCCGGACGCTACCGTTCGGGACAAGGGCCTCGATTGTTGGCAGGCGGACCGGGTCGCCACGCTCATCCAAACGCATCGCCGCCAGCAGCATGTCCAGCTGCTTCGCATGGGGATCGCTGGCGGCGACCGCCCCAGATAAAAGCCGCATTGCCTCCGACCAGTTCGCTCGCGCTCCGCTTCCATTGGCGGTCAAGGCGATGTCAATCAGCCGTGCTTCCCCGTGGCCCAAACTTCCGGAACGCCGGAATGCCATACGCGCCGCAGGCAGGTCGCGGGCCAGGATATCCCCCGTCAATCGCCAGAGGCCCTGCTGGAACAGGGCGTGAGGATCGTGCTTGGCGGCTGCACTTTCGATCAGCGCCACGGCAGCGTCCCGTCGCCCTTCCATCAACAGTCGCTGCGCGGTCGCACTGGTATCCTCGGCCATCATGGAATGATGAACGAAAAGGGGGCCGGTGGAAACCACCGACCCCCAAGGTCTTTTCGATATCGATCGCGATCAGAAGCGAGCGGTGACGCCTGCGTAGAAACGACGGCCGATGTTGTCGAAGATCGCGCTGCCCGCACCGATGCCGGTCGCGCCGAGCGGCGGCAGGCGGTCGGTCAGGTTGTCGACGCCGATGTAGAAGTTCGACTTCTCGCCGATGTCGATGCCCAGCTTCATGCCGATGTACAGGACGTCGGGATAGTAAGGGATGTCGAAGTCGTCGAGGTTCTGCGGCGCACGGCCCTGGAACGCGATGTGGTTCTCGATGGCACCGACTGACTGCTTCGACAGATAGCGGAACTGCGTGTCGAGCGTGATCAGACCGAAATCTGCACCCAGGTTAACCGTGAACTGATCCTTCGGATACCCAAGTTCACCCACGGTGGTATCCGCGAAAGCAGGCTGCAGCGGATTGAGGAAGCTGCTGCTTTCGAGGATGTGCGTGTAGATCACCTCCGCACCGATCCGGGTCTCGCCGAACCGCCGCGAGTAGCTGAGGTCCATGTCGATGCCGCGGCGCTTCAGGCTTGCGAAGTTCAGCGAAGACTGCAGCAGGCTGCCTTCGATGATGCGATAGGACTGCTCACCACGAGGACCCGTACCGCCGGCTGCGACGCGCTGGAACTGCGAACAGAACTGGTTGTTCGCAATCGAAGGCGAATCGTAGCAGTTGTTGACGATACCCTGGGCGCTGACCGCCGTGATAACGTCGTTCACCTTGATGTTATAATAGTCGACGGTGAAGACGAGGCCAGGCGCGAAAGTCGGACTGATGACCGCACCGTAGGTGTAGGAGTCGGACTTCTCCACCTTCAGGTTCGGATTGCCGCCACTGCGGATTTCAAGCGACTGGGCGTACTGGTAGTTATAGCTCGTCGGAATGCCCGCAGCGGCGCAATTCGCTTGGCGGAACTGCGTGCCGCGACCCAGATTGTCGGCCGAGCAGGGATCGGCGAAGCCGGGCGCGAAGTTCTGACCCGCTGCCGAATACAGTTCCGACAGGTTTGGCGCACGAACCGCACGGCCATAGTTTGCACGGAAGCGCAGGCCTTCGAACGGCGCATAGGTACCGTTCAGGTTGTACGTGTAAACCGTACCTGCCGAACCCTTGTAATCCGACACGCGGCCTGCACCACTGAGCGTCAGCTCCTTGATAAGCGTGATGTCCTTCAGGAGCGGCAGGCGGAGTTCGCCGAACGCTTCCTTCACCTCGAACGCCGGGGGCGTGAAGGCGGCCAGCGCGTTGTAGAAGGTGTAGCCCTTCTCGACGTAGGGATCGGCCTTGAAGTAGTTCGTCTCACGGCGATATTCCGCGCCGATCGAGAAACCGATGCCGCCGCCGGGCAGGTTGAAGAACTTCGACGTATCGCCCGCGACGTTGGCGAGAATATCGAGCTGCGTGATCTTGCCGCGCGACGTCGTGTTGCGAAGCACGAAATTGCGCGCCGCGTCCGAAACGCTGCCGACGCCGAACGGGTTGAGCGGCTGGCAGTTCCTGATGTCGTTGGCGAGGTTGGCGGCGTCACCGCCCAAGTCGGTGCCGAACGCGAAGCGGGTCGGATCGAGCTGCGCGCCGCAGACGATCTGGCCATTGGCGTTGCGGACCGCGTCGAGCGCCAGGCTGAGACGCTGGACGTCGACGTTGCCAAGGACCCGGGTGGCTTCCTTGAATTCGCCGTAGTTCGCCGACACTTCGTAGTTCAGCGTGTCGGTGATGTCGCCGCGGACACCCGCCACGATCCGGTACGTCTCACGACGCGCATCCTCACGACGCGAACCCAGATCGGTCAGGTTCTTACGCAGAATGAAGCGATACGCACCGCTATTGATCTGCGCGCGCAGCGTCGCGGCCTGTGCCGCGGTAATGGCCGCGCCAGTGGTCGGGCTGATCCCGGCATCGACCGCTGCCAGTGCCTGCGCGGTCAAAGTAGCGCGCGAGTTCGCGTCGAGGAACGGGTTGTCGAGGCGCGGACGCTCGTACAATGCGTCGATCGTCGAACCGGTGAAAAACGCGGGACCCGAACCGCCGAGGCCAACGCTGTCGAGGCGGACGTACTTCGCTTCCACGAACGGTTTGAACGCGTCCGATACGTCGAAGTGGCCGATCAGGTTCGCCGAATAGCGGTCCAGCTGCGGCAGGAGCTGCAGCAGCACGCCTTCCCGACGGGTGTTGCCGTTGCCGCCGATGAACGAGCCCGACGGCGTTGCCGACGGAGCTGCTGCGCTGCCCGCGGCGATACCGACGCGCGTGCCGGTCTGCTGCGCGAGCGCGCCGCCCGGCTGGAACAGATAGTTGCAGCTGTAGGCACGGCCCAGGGGGTCGCGGCCGCAGCGGGCTGCCGCCGTCGCACCCAGGCCGGCGCCGGGGAACGACACGAGGCCGCCGTCTGAGAACGAACCGACGCGAATGTCGCGGAAGAAGACCGCGTCGGGTACGCCGTCATAGTTCAGCTTGCCGTCCAGACCCGGGCCGGCGGCGTCGATGTTGGTCGTGATGAAGCCGTCGGTCTGGCGATATTCTTTGCGGTTCGATGCAAACAGGTCCTGGGTACGGGCATATTCCAGGCTGACCGCAACGTTGCCGCGACCATCGGCGAAGTTCTTACCGCCGGTCATGCTGACGAAATAGCTGCCCGCATCCTTGCGGTCGCTGACGCCGCCTTGCGCGCGAATCTGCAGGCCATCGAACGTCTGCTTGAGGCGGAAGTTGATGACGCCCGCAAGCGCATCCGAACCATAAACGGCCGAGTTGCCGCCGGTGACGACGTCGACGGCCTCGATTAGGTCCGTCGGGATCGTGTTGGTATCGACCGAGACGGCGTTACTGAGGATGTCGGAACCGACGTGGCGGCGACCGTTCACCAGAACCAGTGTGCGTGCGGTGCCCAGACCACGAAGATCGAGGAGGTTGAGGCCCGACGTGCCAAGGAAGCGGGTCGAGTTTGACTGGCTGAAGGTGCTGTTGAGCTGTGGCAGGTCGTTCAGCACGTCGCCGATCGAGGTGCGCGCGGTCTGCGTCAGTTCAGCAGCCGACACCGTGGTGATCGGAACAACCGATTCGGCGTTGGGCGAGCGAATGCGCGAACCGGTGATGACGATGTCTTCGCCCGGACGTGCCGAATCATCCTTGTTGGCGTCGGCGATCGAGGCACCAGCGGGCGCTTCCTGCCGCTGGCACTGTGTCGTTACGGTGTCCGAGCATGGCGGGAGTGTCGTCGTCTGAGCGGAAGCGGTCGGGGCGAGCAACAGCCCGCCCGCGAGCGCGCTCGCGGAAAGCAGCCAAGTCTTCATTATGGTCCCCTATTTTCGGCACATTTGCCTTAAACAGGGGAGCATGTTGACGCAGTCCGTCGGAGTGAAACAAGCCGATTTCTGTCAGCGCGATGAACGAAGCGTCACATTACGCGAAACTGTCGCCGAAAAGACACAAAAGTACGTACGGATTGTTTCCGTAGCCTGTTAGTTGCGTCAGAGGTGCTTACCCAATCACCGCTCCACGCACATCGCGATCCCCATGCCGCCGCCGATGCACAGCGTCGCCAGGCCCTTCTTCGCGTCGCGCTTCTGCATTTCGTAGAGCAGCGTGGTCAGCACGCGGGCGCCGCTGGCGCCGATCGGGTGGCCGATGGCGATCGCGCCGCCGTTGACGTTGGTCTTGTCGGGGTCGAGGCCAAGTTCCTTGCATACCGACAGCGCCTGTGCGGCAAACGCCTCGTTGGCTTCGATCAGGTCGAGGTCGGCGACGGTCCAGCCGGCCTTTTCCAGCGCCTTCTTCGATGCCGGCACCGGGCCGATGCCCATCACCGACGGGTCGACGCCCGCGCTCGCCCAGCTCTTGATCGTCGCGAGCACCGGGGCGCCGCGCTTGTCGGCTTCCTCGCGGCTCATCAGCACCAGCGCGGCGGCGCCGTCGTTGAGGCCGCTGGCGTTGGCGGCGGTGACGGTGCCGTCCTTCTTGAACGCCGGGCGCACGCCGCTGACGCTGTCGATCGTCGCGCCGGCGCGGATATATTCATCGTCGGCGACGACGGTATCGCCCTTGCGACCCTTGATCGTGACCGGCGCGATCTCGTCCTTGAACCGGCCGCTGCCGCGCGCGGCCTCCGCCTTGTTCTGGCTGGCGACCGAGAAGCTGTCCTGCTCGCCGCGCGTCACCTGATATTGCTCGGCGAGATTTTCCGCCGTGATGCCCATGTGATAGCCGTTGAACACGTCGGTCAGGCCGTCGTTCACCATCGTGTCGACCAGGCTGACGTTGCCCATCTTGGTGCCGCCGCGCATCGTCTGTGCGTGCGGGCTGAGCGACATGCTCTCCTGCCCGCCGGCGACGACGATCGACGCATCGCCGGTCTGGATGGCCTGGCAGGCGAGCGCCACCGCGCGCAGGCCCGATCCGCACACCTGGTTGACGCCCCAGGCTGGCACTTCCTTGGGGATGCCGGCGGCCATCGACGCCTGGCGCGCCGGGTTCTGGCCCTGCGCCGCGGTGAGCACCTGGCCGAGGATCACCTCCGACACCTCTTCGCCCTTCACGCCCGCCTGTTCCAGCGCGGCCTCGATCGCGACGCGGCCCAGCTCGTGGGCCGGGGTGGCGGCGAACGCGCCGAGGAAGCTGCCGACGGGGGTACGCTTGGCGGCGGTGATGACGATCTCGGTCATGATGATCTCCTTATGCGCCGCCTATCTAGCGGCGGGCAGGGCCGCGATCCAGTCGGCAAGCGGCTGCCATAGCGATGCGCGCGCGCGCCCGCCGACGATCATGCCGACATGGCCCAGCGCCAACTCGCGATGATCGGCAATCCCTGCCGCGGTGGCGGCGGGGACGATCCGGTCGGTGGTGGAGACGAATTCGACCGTCGGGCAGGCGAGCGCCTCGGGAACCACGCTGTGCCCGCGGATCGTCCATTGGCCTTGCCCCGGCGCATCGGCGGTGATGAAGCGGTCAAACAGGTCGCGCGCGCAGGCGAGGGGCAGCGGCTCGCCGGCATTCGCCCAATCCTCCAGCCTTACGAACGCGCGCGCCGCCTCGCTGTCGGGCGCCACCCGCCCGAACGCCTCGTATTTGGCGATCGTGCGCGCCGGGTCGAGCCGCCAGAATCCCGCCTGCAGCACCTCCATCGGCAGCACGCCCAGCGCCTCCGCGGTCGGCAGCGCCGCCTGCCACAGGTCGCGCATCCCGCCCCGCGCCTCGCCATAGCCATCGAACCGCCACGGCGCCGCGACCGTCGCGAGGCCCGCCACGGTCGTACCTGCCGCCGCCGCGGTGGCCATCGTGCCGCCCAGACAATAGCCGACCAGCACGGGCGGCGCATCGAGCTGCTCGATCAGCGGCAGCAGCAGCGATTCGACATGGCCGGTCATGTCCATGTCCCGGTCCGCGGCGCCCGGCGCCCCCCAATCGACCAGCGCAACGCGAAAGCCCTGTGCCGCCAGCCACCGCACCAAAGATACCTCGCCCAAGTCGAGGATCGCGGGCGGATTGATCAGCGACGGCACGCACACCACCATCCGCCCCCGCCCGCCGTAATAGCGCAACGCCGCCCGGCCCGCGGTGGCGAGCGCCGGCATCGACGGCGGAGCGGGGGGGCGGTAAGCCTGCTGATACGCAGTCAGCCCGGCAAGCGCGGCGGCCATCCGTTCGGGATATGCTGCGGTTTCGCTGCGCAGCATATCGAGGAACAGGGGCAGCGGCCGCGGACCGTGTTGCGGTGCGGAAAATTGAGGCGTAGCATGCGGTTCGATCACGGGCACAACACCGGAACGGGCAGGGGACGCGCATGAAGAAGCAACAGCCGGGCGACGGCGTCGTCATCATCAAGAAATACGCCAACCGGCGGCTCTACAATACCGAGACCTCGTCCTACATCACGCTCGATCATCTCGCGACGATGACCCGCGAAGGCCGCGACTTCAAGGTGGTCGATGCCAAGACCGACGACGATATCACGCACAACGTGCTGACCCAGATCATCATGGAAGAGGAAAGCCGCGGGCAGACGATGCTGCCCGTCAGCTTCCTGCGCCAGCTGATCGCCATGTACGGCGATTCGATGCAGTCGATGGTGCCGGGCTATCTGGAGGCATCGATGGACAGCTTCCGCCGCAACCAGGAACAGTTCAAGTCGGCGGTCGAGGGCGCGTTCGCCCATTCCCCCTTCGCCGAAATCGCCAAGCGCAACATGCAGATGTTCGAAGCCGCGACGCAGGCGTTCGGCGTCGCGCCCGCGATGGCGCCCGCCGCCGCGCCTGCGCCTTCTGCACCCGCCAGCAAGGATGACGAGATCGCCGCGCTGAAGGCGGAGCTGACGCGGTTGCAGGACAAGGTCGAAAAGCTCGGCTGACGGCGCGCGCCCGTGCCGGTGATGTTCTGGAGCGCGGGCGCCAGCCTGTGCGTCGCCCTCGTCGCGGCGTTCGCCGACCGGCGGCGGCGGCTGCGCCACGATCCCGATCGCGTCGGGTTCATCGACTGGCGGACGGTGCAGATGGCGGCGCTGCTCGCGACGATCCTGCTGGTCAGCGTCGGGCTGCATACGCGCTGACGGGTGGGCGGGGGCGACCCGAAAAAGGTCATTGCGCCGCGCCATCAATCGCTTAGGCTTGCGGCCATCGCGGGCCTATCTCCCCGCCGTTTTCCCGGGGAGCGACATCCGTGCGCCATATGCTGATCCCGACCGCCGCGGCGGCCGTCCTGTTCGCCGCGCCCGCCCACGCCGACGAACTGCAAGCGCGGCTGCTCGCGGGCATGCAGGCGGCGCGTGCCACCGCCTTCGCGTTCCAGCAGACGATCGTCGTCGAGACGACCGGGCAGGCGCGGCGCACGATCGTCGAACGCTACGACCCCCGTCGCCCCGCCGCCGAGCGCTGGACGCTGGTCAGCGTCGACGGCAAGGCCCCCACCGCCAAGGACATCGCCAAGGCGCGCGAGGGCAAGAAGAAACCCGGTTCCTACGGCGACCTTGCCGACTGGTTCGGCACGCCCGCGCGCCGGGTCGAGGCGCCGGCGGGCTATGCCGCCTATCACTTCGACCGCCTGCCCGCCGGCGAACTGAAGATCGGCAGCCACGACGCCTCCGCCGACACCGCGGCCGACGTGCTGGTCAACACCAAGGGCGCCACCCCCTTCGTCGAACGCGTGCGCTTCACCTCGACCAAGGGGTTCCGCATGATGCTGGTCGCCTCGGTCAAGCGGATCGACAGCAGCAGCCGCTATGTCGTGGCGCCGGGCATCGGCATGGTTCCCGAATCCTTCGCGCTGACGATGGCAGGCTCGATGATGGGCAAGTCGGGCGAATTGAAGACCAACGTGACGTTCAGCGGCCACCAGCCGGTGAAGTGAAGTAAGGGGGGCTGGTCCTCCACAGCGCGCCAGACGGGAGTGCCGGCCCGTATTCTTCGCGTCGCGCGCCGGTTAGCGGATGTCGGTACCCGGAAAGGACAGCCGCCGGAGAAGCGCTGCGAC
The DNA here is from genome assembly GCF_043498045.1 of Sphingomonas sp. S6. NCBI lineage: Bacteria > Pseudomonadati > Pseudomonadota > Alphaproteobacteria > Sphingomonadales > Sphingomonadaceae > Sphingomonas > Sphingomonas sp. S6. The sequence goes on along the minus strand of NZ_JBIEOE010000003.1, from coordinate 347,315 downwards.
ACCTCGCTCGATTCCGAGCCCGATCTGGCCTGCCTTGAACGCTGGAATCATGATCTGGTCCATGACGCGCTGGCACAATGCATCGGGCAGCTGCCGGGCCAGTCCCGAACCGACCGATATCCTCGCCCGTCTGTCATGGGGCGATACCAGGACGACGATGCCGTCGTTGATGCCCCTTCGGCCGATACCCCACCGGTTCCCCAGCCGGTCGGTAAAGCGCGCCACATCTTCGCCGTTCAGGCTGTTCACCGTCACGACGACCATCTGATGCGCGGTTTCCCGCTGAAACCGGCTCAGCTGCTGTGTCAATTGCTGCCGCTGCGGCGAGGAGAGCACGCCCGCCTGGTCGACGACATACCCCGTCAACCGTGACGGAGCGGCTGCCACGGCTGCCGGACGCTCCACGCTGCTGACCGCTGCATCGGGGCCGCCGATCGCGGCGAGCACCAAGAGGATCGATGCGAGCGCCACGTTCAGTAGAAGCGTTTCAGCGTCAGCGACCGGACGGTGCCGTCGCACAGCCCCAGCCGCACGATCGTGCCCGGCGTCCCGATCGACCATTTGGCGAGCGCGCTCGTCGGATAGTCTGCACCGATCGGCTGGCCATCGATCTGGCAGATGAGGTCGCCGACCTGCCATCCCGCCGCCGCCGCGGGGCCGCCGCGCATGACGTGCAGCACCTTCAGCCGGTCGCGCTCCAGCCCGACGAGCAGTCCGCTGGTCGATCGCAGCGGCGGCCGGTTCGCATCCGGGCCGGGCTTCAGCACCATGCGTCCGGCGGCGGGATCGAGCAGGACGCGGTAATTCTGCAGCAGCCCCGATCCGATCCGCCCGGCGACGCCGATCGTCTCCGAAAAGCCGTTCGCGGGCTCGATCCGCGTCTCGACGCTGCGGATCGCCTGTTCGCCGATCGTCACCATCGGCAGGATCGTCAGCGTGCTCACAGTTTCGCCGGCCAGGCCGAACGAGACGGTGGTGGTGCTCGGCAGCCGCGTCACGCCCGCACGCTTCGCCGCGCTCTCCGACAGCGTCAGCGCCGATCCGTCGCCGGTGTCGACGATCACCGGCGACAGCGTGCGACGCCCGATCCTGACCTGGCTTTCGTAGACATGGCGCGCGGGCGAGATCGTCAGCGGCGCCAGCGATCCCACGAACGGCAACCGCCCTGACGGCAGCAGGCGAAAGCGGTGGTTGGCATAATCGATGTCGAGCGCCTGGCCGCCGATCGCATCGCGCCCGATCAGCATCTCGACCGGCTTGGCACTGCCCGTCGCCAGCGCGGGCAGATCGGCGACGGTGACGCCGCCGCCGGTGCGCGTCAGCCCGCCGATCGTCAGCGTCCGCGTCGGCTGCCAGCCGACGGCCACCGCGCCGCTGCCGGCGCCGCCGATCGCGGTCGCCTGCCCGTCGCTCTGCACGCGCGCAGGGTCGGCGGCGGCGCGGGCGAGCACCGAATAGCTCACCCCCGTATCGAGGATCGCGGTCAACGGCGCGCCGTCGAGCGTCAGCGTGAAGCGGATCTGGTTGCCCGGCGTCAGGTCGAACGGCACCCAGCGCGCATCGGTATCCGCGGCGAGCGTCGCGACGCCCTCGCGTCCCGCGGGCGGGGGCGCCGCGGCGATCAGGCAGGTGGCAAGCAGGATGGGGAACAGGCGCCGCATGCCTCCCTATAGCCGCAGCGGCCCGACAAACGCGACAGGTGGTTAGCGGTGGGCGATCGGTGCCAGCACGGTGACGCCGTCGAGTGCGATGGCGCGATGGTCGGCCTTGGCCGGCAGCGGCACCGGCGACTGGATCACGTAGAGACGCCCGGGCACCAGCGCCCCCGAATCGAAGGCGTCGCGCTCCAGGCGCAGCCGGTGCAGCGTCTCACCGCTGGTGCGCGCGGCATAGACGTTGGACACCGGATGCCCGGCATTGATCGCCCGCCACGCCACCTCCTGAAACAGGCCCAAATCGTGCGTCACGTCGCCGGGGATGAAGGCGACCGATCGCGATCCGGCGATCAGCGGCTGCCAGCGCGGATCCTGCGTGCGGACGTACATCGGCCCGGACGCGGCATCCTGGCTCTGCGCCCGCACCGCGCGCGCCATGCCGGTCAGGTCGAGCAGCTGGATCAGGAGCAGCCCGGCGAGCAGCAGCCCGCTACGCCGCGCCGGCAGGCGATAGACGGTCAGCAGCAGCACGATCATCAGCACATAGCCGATCGGCCAGAACAGCCGGCCGGACGCGCGCACCGGATCGAGCGCGACTTGCAGGAACGGCGGCAGGTGCATGCGCGTCACCGCCAGGATCGCCAATACGATCAGCGCAGGGGCCAGCTGACGCAGGCGTTCGCGCACCGCGCGCTGGCGCGGCGCCTCTGGCACGCGCCGGGCGATGACGATCGCCGCGATCACCAGGATCAGCGCGCCCGCTCCCATATATTGGAAGCCTTCGAAATAGCGGCCCGGCGTCGGCTCATGTCCCGGCAACAGCGTGGAGAAATGGTCGAGCCCCGGGTTCCACAGCGCGTCGAGCGGCATCGAATATTGGCCGAAATTGCGCGCCGCGATCTGGTCGCCGACGCCCAGCCAGATCGCCAGCAGCCCGACCAGCACCAGCATCGCCGCGGCCTGTGCCATCGTCACCAGCCGCGATCGCCCCGATCCCTCGGTCACGCGGACGAGGATCGTCGATGCCCAGATCGCGCCGACCATCACCAGCAGATAACTGTGGATCAGCGCGGTGACCGCAACCAGCGCCGCCCACCAGCCCAGCCGGTCGCGGCGAACGGGATCGAGGAACAGGTACAGCGCCGCCAGGATCGTCCAGTGCGCCATCAGATTGACGTGGATAAACCGGTTCATCAGCGTCGGCGGGAAGGCGAGCAATACGACCCCCGCCCACAGCGCCAGCGGTCCCGGCGCGTGCCGGCGCAGCAACAGCCACGCGAACAGCGCCTGCAACACGAAATTGCACAGGATCAGCGGCCCGACGAATTGCGCATCGGCGGGCAGCAGGCCGGCGAACGGCTTCACCAGCAGCGTCAGCAGCGGATTGCTGTCGGTGAACAGCACCGGGATGCCGTCGGGCGCGTTCAGCAGATGCGTCTTCAGCGACACGCCCGCCGCGCGATCATGCCAATAGGCATGCGCGCCCAGTGCATTCTCGCCATTGTCGCTGGCGCGGATCAGCCAGCCGGCATTGTCGATGCGCAAAGTTTCGAGGTGAAAGAAGGCGGCGAAGGCGAGCAGCGGCAACGCCAGCAGCAGCACCGGCGCGATCCATCGCTGCCACATGGCCGGGTCGGCCGGCCGGGCTGCCACGGGGGCAAACCCGTCCACCGCGCTGGGAAGGCTCGCCATCCCGCCCCGCCTTACAGACAGGCTTCGAGGAACGCCTGGTCGAAGCCGAATTGCTTCGCCTTGTCGAGCGTATAGGGGCGCAGGCCCATCGAGCGATATTCGCCGATGATCTTGCCGTCGGCGCTTTCGTCCAGATATTCGAATTTGAACAATTCCTGCGTCACGATCACCGGCCCTTCCATGCCGATCACCTCGGTGACGTTGGTCACGCGGCGGCTGCCGTCGCGCAGGCGCTTGACCTGGATGATCATGTCGACCGAGTCCGCGATCTGGCGGCTGATCGCTTCCTTGGGCACCTTGATGTCCGACATCATCACCATGTTCTCCATACGCGCCAGCGCTTCGCGCGGGCTGTTGGAGTGGAGCGTACACATCGACCCGTCGTGGCCGGTGTTCATCGCGGCGAGCATGTCGAAACACTCGCTGCCGCGAATTTCGCCCAGGATGATGCGATCCGGGCGCATACGCAGTGCGTTCTTCACGAGGTCGCGGATGCTGATCTCGCCCTGGCCTTCCAAGTTTGCCGGCCGCGTTTCCAGCGGCAACCAGTGCGGCTGCTGCAGGCGGAGTTCGGCCGCGTCCTCGATCGTCAGCACGCGCTCGCCCGGGTCGATCATCTTCGACAGCGCGTTGAGCATCGTCGTCTTGCCCGAGCCGGTGCCGCCCGAAATGACGACGTTGAACCGGCTCGCGCCCGCGATCTTCAGCGCGGTCGCCATCTTGGGGCTCATGCTGCCGAAGCCCGCCATCATGTCGAGCGTGATCGGCTTGGCGGAGAATTTACGGATCGAGATGGCGGTGCCGCGCAGCGAGAGCGGCGGCACGATCACGTTGACGCGGCTGCCGTCCTTCAGGCGCGCGTCGGCCAGCGGCGTCGTCTGGTCGACGCGGCGGCCGACCGAATTGACGATGCGCTGCGCGATCTGGAACAGATGCTCTTCGTCGCGGAACTGGATCTGCGCCAGCTCCAGCTTGCCCTTGCGCTCGACGTAGGTCTGGTCGGGGCCGTTGACCATGATGTCGGTCACCGCCGCATCGGCCAGCAATTCCTCGAGCGGCCCCAGGCCGAGCAACTCGTCGACCAGCACCTTTTCCAGCGCGAACTGTTCGCGGCGGTTCAGCGTCAGCTTCAGTTCGCCCAGCACTTCGCCGATGATCGGGCGGAATTCCTCGGCCAGTTCGTCCTTGCTCAGCGTCGCCGCGGCTTCCGGGTCGACGCGTTCCAGCAGGCGCGGCAGCACCTGTTCCTTGATCTTGTGGATCGAGGCTTCGAACCCCTCGTTGCGGCTGCTGCCGGCATCGCCGCTGGCATTCTGCCGCTCGGTCAGCCGGGCCATCGCATCGACGGTGCCGGCGGGCGGCGCAGCGGCGAGCGGGTCCTCGGGGGCGAGCAAAGCCGATTCGATCGGCGGGAACTGGCTGCCCGGCGGGATATCCTCCGCCGGCCGCGGCGCCACGCCGCTGCTCTGCATCGGGCGCGCGACGCCGAACGCCGGCCTCGCCGGCTGTCCGCCACCCATTCCGTTCCGACGCCCGAACGCGCTCATACCCAATTCCAATATGGTCCTGGCGAGAGGGGTAGGGGGCAAGGTTTGACATTTTCCTAACCACGATGCGCCGCAGCCGGCTTGACAGGCGCGCCGGCCTCGCCTTCGACACCGCCGTCATGACCCGCCTGTTCCTCGCCCTGCTGCTGCTCCTCGGCTGGACCCAGCCGGCGCGCGCCGACGATATCGGTGCCACCGCGCGCGGCGTGGTGCGCGTCGTCACCATCGCGGTGGTCGACGGGCAGGTGGTGGGCTTCGGCCATGGCAGCGGCGTCGCGGTGGCGCCCAATCGCGTCGTCACCAACGCGCATGTCGTGGACCTCGCCGAACGCTACCCCGACAATGTCGTCGTCGGCGTCGTGCCGTCCGAAGGCGACAAGAGCTACCAGGGCCGCGTCATCGCCTATGATGCGCGCGCCGACCTCGCGCTGATCGAATTCACCGGCGCCAGCCTGCCGCCCGCGACGCTCTATACCGGGCCGATCGGCGAAGGCGATGCGGTGGTGGCGCTCGGCTATCCCGGCAACGTCGACCTCGCGACCGCCAAGTCCGCCGCTGACTATATCCGCCCCACCTCGCCGGTCCGGTCGGAGGGTGTGTTCTCCGGCCGGCGCAACCTCACCGGCACCGAAGTGCTGCTCCACACCGCCAGCATCGCGCGCGGCAATTCGGGCGGGCCGCTGCTCGATCGCTGCGGCCGGGTGATCGGCATCAACTCCGCGATCACCCGCGGCGAAGAGGGCGACAGCTCGTTCGGCTTCGCCATCGCCGACACCGAACTCGCCGCCTTCCTGCGCAACGCCAAACAGCCCTTCGCCACCACCGGCGCGCCCTGCACCTCGATCGAGGAGCGGCTGCGCCAGGATAGCGAGGCGGACGCCCGCGCCCGCGCCGACGCGCTTACCACCGCACGCGAAGCGGCGACCCGCGCCGCGATGGGCCGCGAGGAAGCGCTGGCGACCGCGCGCGAGGCCGCACAGGCGCGGCGCGAGAATGTCATGGGGATCGCCGGCCTGCTGCTGGTGTTCGGTGCGATGGGGCTGGGCGGCGCCGGGCTGCTCGACCAGAAGGGCCGCCGCCGCGCCGCGCTCTGGTCTGCGGGCCTCGGGGCCGCGACGATGGCGGCGGGCATCGCGACCTTCATCCTGCGCCCTTCCGCGCGCGCCGATCTGCCGCCCGTCCCCATTGTCGCGCGCCAGGCGGTGCCCAACGCGCCGCTCGGCAAGCTCGTCTGCACATTGCAGGCCGACACCAGCCGCGTCACCGTCTCGTCGACCGACGACGTGACGCTCGACTGGGGCAAGAGCGGCTGCGCCGACGGTCGCACGCAATATCTCGCCACCGGCGATGCGTGGCAGCGCCTCACCGTCCCCGACGACGAACAGACCGTGTCGTCGCGCGTGTTCGATCCCGTCACCCGGCGTCTGACGGTTACGCGTTACATGCTCGGCGCGCAGGCGATGCAGGCGCTGCGCAGCCTCAGTGCGAAGACCGTCGGCCAGCGCTGCACCGTCGATCCGGTCGCCACCGAACGCCTGGTCCAGCAGCAATCCGCCCAGCGCGCCGCGCTGCCCCCGCTCCCCAACGAAAAGCTCGTCTACACCTGCCGCCGCGCAGGCTGAGCCCGCCTGACCGCAACGACGAGCCGCAAAGCCACCGCGGCATTCGAAAATCACCGCTGGCCCCCCACGTACGCCGCGCTACGCTGATCCTATCGGACCGAAGGGGGGCGGGGGATGCGATTCGCGATACGGGGCGTGGTGGCGACGGCGCTGGCGACGGGCTTGGCGATGGGCGCGGCGGGGCCTGCGCAGGCCGAATGGTATGAAGCGACCAGCAAGCATTTCATCGTCTACGCCAACGACAATGCAGAGGCGGTGCGCAAGCAGGCCGAACAGCTCGAACGGTTCGACGGCGCGCTGCGTCTCATCAGCAACCTGCCGGACGATGCCAGCGAGGCATCGAACAAGCTGACCGTGTATGTCGTGGCCAACGATTCGGCGGTACAGCGGCTGTTCGGCGCCGGCGGCAAGAATATCGCCGGCTTCTACGACGGTCGCGCCAGCGGGTCGGTCGCCTTCACGCCCGGTCGCGGTAATCGCTCGGAAGGCGGTCTCGATCCGCAGATCGTTCTCTTCCACGAATATGCGCATCACGCCCTGCTCGGCCATTTCGCGCTCGCCTATCCGCGCTGGTATTCGGAAGGCTTCGCCGAATTCATGTCGACGACGCGCTTCGATAAGGACGTCTTCTGGATCGGCGCGCCGGCACAGCATCGCGCCTATACGCTGCTGGAAGGGCAGGGGATGTCCGCGGAAAAGCTGTTCGCGACGGACCGTCGCAAACTGTCGGAAGCAGAAACGTCGGAGCTATACGCCCGCGGCTGGCTGCTGACTCATCTTGTCACGCTCGACAAGGCGCGCAGTGCGCAGTTCAAGGACTATCTGACGCTGTTCAACCAGGGCGTGCCCAGCGTCGAGGCGGCGACCAGGGCCTTTGGCGACCTGAAGGCGCTGAACAAGGACATGAACGCCCGGCTGAGCGCGTCGAGAATTCCCGCGTACAAGCTCGGCAATGACCGGTTGCCCAAGCCCGAGGTCAGCCTGCGCCCTCTGCGCCCTCTGCGCCCGGGCGAACGGGCGATGATCGCGCTGCGCATGCGCTCCGACCGCGGCGTCAACCGCCAGACCGCGCAGCCGATTCTGGCCGAAGCGATGCCGATCGCCGCGCAATATGCCGACGACCCGGTCGTGCAGGGGTGGCTGGCCGAAATGGCACTCGACGCGCGTCGCTACGACGTGGCCGAGGCGGCGGCGGATCGCGCGCTGACGCTCGATCCCAAATCGGCGCAGGCGTTGGTCTACAAGGCGCAGGTGCGGATGCGGCGCGCGTCCGATGCGCATGCCACCGACCCGGCAGTCTGGAAGGAGGCGCGCTCGTGGCTGCTGAAAGCGAACAAGCTCGATAACAACGACGCTTACGCTTTGATGCTCTATTACTCCAGCTTCGGCATGGCGCACGAAGTGCCCACCGCCAACGCCAAGGCGGCGCTGCGGCAGGCGCATATGCTGGTGCCGCAGGATGAATCGCTCGGCTTTGCCTATGGGGTCCAGTCGCTGCTCGACGGCAAGGCGGACGAAGCCCGCGCCGCGCTACGGCCGCTTGCCTTTTCCCCGCATGCGCCGGTGGACAATCCCGCCGCCCGGCTGCTCGCGCAAATCGATGCCGGCAAGACCGGCCCCGCGGCACTCGCCGCAGCCGGCGGCAAGAAGGAAGACGCAACGCTAGACTAGCGCGCGCCGCATCCCCAGCCGATCACATCTAGCGGAGCCGCCAATTCCTCCCCCGCCAAGGGGAGGTGGCATGCCGCAGGTATGACGGAGGGGGAGGTAAGGGTCGCACAGATCGACACGCGCAAGTCGGGCGAAGCCGCGCCGGCCGCGGCGAAGGTCGACGACGCGCTGGAATAGGCGAGGGGTCGATCTCAATGCCCCGGACACGTCACCCCAGCGCAGGCTGGGGTCTCCCGCGGCTCTTGTCTCGTGCCATGACGGGGAGATCCCAGCCTGCGCTGGGGTGACGGCGGGTTCGACACGGATGGATCGATCCCGAGCGCTTTCCCCGGCTACCCCCGCTCGCGCGCCAGCAGCGCACGCTTGCGCTCCACGCCCCAGGCATAGCCGCCCATCGCGCCGTCGCCGCGCGTCACGCGATGGCACGGTACCAGCACCGCCAGCGGGTTGCGCCCGCATGCCGTCCCCGCCGCGCGGGTGGCCCCCGGCCGTCCGGCCGCCGCGGCAAGCTGGGCATAGCTGCGCGTCTCGCCCGCCGGGATGGTGCGCAGCGCCTGCCACACCGCCTCCTGAAACGCCGTGCCCTGCACATCGACCGGCAGGCCCGCGTCGCGTCCCGGCGCCTCGACCAGCGCCACCACCTCCGCCGCCAGCGTCGCCAGCGCGGCATCGCCCGGCACGATCGTCGCCTGCGGAAAATGTGCCGCCAGCGCGTCTGCATCCTCGTCGAACGCGATCCGGCACAAGCCCGTGTCCGTCGCCGCGACCAGCAATGGCCCCAGGCTCGTCGCCGCCACGGTCCAGCGGACCGTGAGCCCCGCCGCGCCCTTCGCCCGCGCCCGCGGCGCCATGCCCAGCCGCACGGCGCCGTCGGCATAGAAGCGGCTTGCCGCGCCATAGCCCGCAGCATGGATCGCCTCGGTCACGCCCGCGCCCGCGTCCAGCGACGCTGCCGCCCGCCCGGCGCGCACCGCCCGGCCGTACGCCGCCGGGCTCACCCCCGTCGCCCGCGTGAAGACCCGCTGGAAATGATGCGGCGCATAGCCGACCGCGCCGGCAAGCTCCGCCAGCGTCACCGGCCCCTCCGCCGCCGCGATCGCCGCGCAGGCGTCGGCCACCGCCTGCGTATCGCGCGCCACGCCATCGGGCAGGCAGCGCCGACACGCACGATAGCCCGCCGCCCGCGCCGCCGCGCCATCCGCCAGGACGATCACGTTCGTCCGCGCCGGTCGCCGCGCGGGACAGCTCGGCCGGCAATAGATGCCCGTGCTCTTAACCGCGACCACGAACGCCCCGTCCTGCCTCCGGTCGCGCGCCACGAAGGCGGCCCAGGCCGTATCCTGATCGACTATGCTCATGCCCCGGTCATAGCGCGCGCGGCCGCGCCGCTCATCCCGCGGCTTGCGGTCAAAAACCCGTGCCCCGCACCGGCGGCCGCGCGCGCATGATCGCGACATCGTCGCGCCCGGCGGCCAGGCTCGCCACGCGCTCCAGCCCCTTGCTCACTGCGCTGCCCGCATCCGGCGCGAACAGCCGCGCCCGCGTATAGCGGTCCGCCGCCTCGGCATAGCGCCCCGCCGCTTCGGCGCACAAAGCCAGGTTGAACGTCGTCGATCCCTGATCGGGCACCGCCTTGTCGATCGCGGCAAAGGCGTCGCACGCCGCCCGTTCGTCGCTCTTCGTCAGATGGACCGCGGCCTTGAAGTCTTTCGCGATGTCGGGCGGCAGGCCGTCGCGCTCCTCGCGGATGCGCACCTTATAGTCCTCGGCATGCGGGGCGAGGTCGAGGCGCACCTCCTGCGCGATCGAATCGGCCATGCTGCCGACGGTGAAGCCGACGTCGCTGGCGACGCCGCGATCCTCGCACCAGCTCGAAAAGTCGTGCCGCGTCTTGGTGGTATCGTACGGCTTCTCGCCGCTCCGCGCCTCGCGCAGCACCAGATCGGCACGAATGTCGATCGTGCGGTTGGTGCAGCGCACCTGATAGCGCTGCTTGGCGACACATTTGCCGTCCTTGTTCTTCTCGACGCAGCGCTCGCGGCTTTCGGTATAGTCGTTGGTCGATACGTCGACGCCGGTATGGCCGGACAGCAGCCCGTCGGGGCGCAGGCCCGCGGGCACCAGCACCGCATGCGGCACGCCGTCCGCGCCCAGCTTGCTCAGCCGCCGCTCGATCGCATCGGCCAGCGTGCCGCCGTAAGCGCCGTCGAACGGCCCGATTCCGATCGTCGGCAGCAGGCTCGCCGCACGCGCATTGGCCCCGAACACGCCGGCCACGTGCAGCACCTCGGCCCGCGCCGTGCCCGTGATCGCCAGTCCCGCCAATACGATCGCCGCCCACCGCATCATCCGCCTCCCGTTTTTTTCCTGTTGCCACCGTTACGGCCCCGTTCCTGAACGCAAGCTGCGCGGGAAGGCTAGCCTCTACTTGCGCTTGTTCGCCCCCCATGCTAGCCGCCCGCCACCCATAAGTGGTGCGCGAACTCGCGCGCCCTCTTCCCCATGGGCCAACATTTCGGCACGAGGACTTCGATTCCGTGGAGACATCCAGCGGTAATTTGGGCGGCGGTATCCAGGCGAGCCTGGGCGGACGCTATGCGATCGCGCTGTTCGAACTCGCCCGCGATTCGAAGAGCATCGACACCGTCGAGGCAAGCCTCGTGGCGGTCCGCGACGCGCTGCGCGACAGCGACGCATTCGCCAAGCTCACCACCAGCCCGCTGGTCGCCCGCGGCGCCGCGGTGAAGGCGGTGCTCGCCGCCGCCGATGCGATGGGCCTCGATGCGACGACCAAGAACTTCCTCGGCGTTCTCGCCGAAAACCGTCGCCTCGCCGCGCTGCCGCAGATCATCCGCGCCTTCCGCGCGCTCGCCAGCCGCCACCGCGGCGCAGTGTCGGCGGAAGTCACCAGCGCGCATCCGCTGACCGAGGAACAGGTCGGCGAACTCAAGCAGCAGCTGCGCACCCGCGTCGGCCGCGACGTTTCCGTCGACCTGTCGGTCGACCCCGAACTGCTCGGCGGCCTGGTCGTCCGTATCGGTTCCCAGATGATCGATTCGTCGATCCGCACCCGTCTCAACACTCTCGCGCACGCGATGAAGGGCTAACGCAAATGGATATCCGCGCCGCAGAAATCTCGAAGGTCATCAAGGACCAGATCAGCAACTTCGGTGACCAGGCCCAGGTCAGCGAAACCGGCCAGGTGCTCAGCGTCGGCGACGGCATCGCGCGCATCTACGGCCTCGACAACGTCCAGGCGGGCGAGATGGTCGAATTCGCCAATGGCGTGCAGGGCATGGCGCTGAACCTCGAAGCCGACAACGTCGGCGTCGTGATCTTCGGCTCGGACGCCGAAATCCGCGAAGGCGACACCGTCAAGCGCACCGGCACCATCGTCGACGTGCCCGTCGGCAAGGGCCTGCTCGGCCGCGTGGTCGACGGTCTCGGCAACCCGATCGACGGCAAGGGCCCGATCGTCGCCGACCAGCGCAGCCGCGTCGAAGTGAAGGCGCCGGGCATCATCCCGCGCCAGTCGGTCAGCGAGCCGATGCAGTCGGGCCTGAAGGCGATCGACGCGCTCGTTCCCGTCGGTCGCGGCCAGCGCGAGCTGATCATCGGCGACCGTCAGACCGGCAAGTCCGCCGTCGCGATCGACGCCTTCATCAACCAGAAGGGCGTCAACGCCGGCACCGACGAGAAGAAGAAGCTGTACTGCGTCTATGTCGCGGTCGGCCAGAAGCGCTCGACGGTCGCGCAGCTCGTCAAGACGCTCGAAGAAAATGGCGCGATGGAATATTCCATCGTCGTCGCCGCGACGGCGTCGGAGCCGGCTCCGATGCAGTTCCTCGCACCTTACACCGGCGCTGCGATGGGCGAATATTTCCGCGACAACGGCATGCACGCGCTGATCGTGTTCGACGATCTGTCGAAGCAGGCGGTCGCCTATCGCCAGATGTCGCTGCTGCTGCGCCGTCCGCCTGGCCGTGAAGCCTATCCGGGCGACGTCTTCTATCTGCACAGCCGCCTGCTGGAGCGCGCCGCCAAGATGTCGGACGCCAATGGTGGCGGCTCGCTCACCGCGCTGCCGATCATCGAAACCCAGGCGGGCGACGTGTCGGCCTACATCCCGACCAACGTGATCTCGATCACCGACGGCCAGATCTTCCTAGAAACCGACCTGTTCTTCGCGGGCATCCGTCCGGCGATCAACGTCGGCCTGTCGGTCAGCCGCGTCGGCTCGGCCGCGCAGACCAAGGCGATGAAGAAGGTGTCGGGCAGCATCAAGCTCGAGCTCGCCCAGTACCGCGAAATGGCGGCCTTCGCGCAGTTCGGCTCGGACCTCGACGCCTCGACGCAGAAGCTGCTGAACCGCGGTGCGCGCCTCACCGAGCTGCTGAAGCAGAAGCAGTTCAGCCCGATGCCGTTCGAGGAGCAGACCGCGTCGATCTTTGCCGGCACCAACGGCTATATCGACACCGTGCCGGTCGCAGACGTGACCCGCTACGAAGCCGCGATGCTCGCCGACCTGCGCGCCAACCACGCCGACGTCCTCACCAAGATCCGCGAAACCCGCGATCTCGGCGACGAAGCGAAGGCGGGCCTCAAGGCCGCGCTCGACCAGTTCGCGAAGACCTTCGCGTAAGCCCACCACGTCACCCCGGCCTTGAGCCGGGGTCCCGCTTCTGCCTCGATCGGGGCGAAAAGCGGGATGCCGGATCAAGTCCGGCATGACGGCAAGAGGACAATAGATGGCAAGCCTGAAGGCCCTCAAGATCCGGATCAACTCGGTCAAGTCGACCCAGAAGATCACCAAGGCGATGAAGATGGTCGCCGCCGCCAAGCTGCGCCGTGCGCAGGAAGCGGCGCAGGCCGGCCGTCCCTATGCCGAGCGGCTGGAGGCGGTCGTCGCCAGCCTGTCGCGCCAGCTGTCGGGCGGCGCGGGCGTCTCGCCGCTGCTCTCGGGTACCGGCAAGGACCAGGTGCACCTGCTCGTCGTCGCGACCTCGGAACGCGGCCTCGCCGGCGCGTTCAACAGCAACATCGTCCGCGCCGCCCGCCGCAAGGCGGAGGAGCTGGAGGCGCAGGGCAAGACCGTGCGCTTCTACCTCGCCGGCAAGAAGGGCCGCGTGCTGCGTCGCTTCTACCCGAACGCGATCCTCGCCGATCATGAGCTCGGCCAGCACAAGGTGCTCGGCTTCCAGCAGGCGCGCGAAGTCGCCGACGATCTGCTCGCGCGCTACGCCGCGGGCGAATTCGACGTCGCACACCTGTTCTACGCCAAGTTCGTCTCGGCGCTCGTCCAGCTGCCCGTCGGCCGCCAGATCATCCCGGTCGCGGTGGACGCTTTGGACAAGGACGTACCCTCCACTTCGTCCACTTCCGGCAACACTTCCGCCCCCGCCGCGGTGGTCGAATACGAGCCGGACGAAGAGTCGATCCTTGCCGACCTGCTGCCGCGCAACGTCGCGATCCAGATCTTCCGCGCGATGCTGGAAAACGCCGCGTCGGAACAGGGCAGCCGCATGAACGCGATGGACAATGCGACGCGCAACGCGGGCGACATGATCAACCGCCTGTCCATCCAGTACAACCGCACGCGCCAGGCCGCGATCACGACCGAACTGGTCGAGATCATCTCCGGCGCCGAAGCGCTCTAACGAATCCGAAGCAGGAAGAACCGCCATGGCAACCGCCGCAGACGACATCCGCCCGACCCAGAGCACGGGCAGCAGCAACACCACCGGCACGATCGCGCAGGTCATCGGCGCCGTCGTCGACGTCCACTTCCCCGAAACGCTGCCGGCGATCCTGTCGGCGCTGGAAACGGACAACAACGGCACCAAGCTGGTGCTCGAGGTTGCGCAGCATCTGGGCGAGAACACCGTCCGCACGATCGCGATGGACGCGACCGAGGGCCTGACCCGCGGTCAGACCGTCCGCGACACCGGTTCGCAGATCAGCGTTCCCGTCGGCCCGGCGACGCTCGGCCGCATCATGAACGTCGTCGGTGAGCCGATCGACGAGCGTGGCCCCGTCGCCACCGACCTGCGCGCGCCGATCCACGCGAAGGCGCCGGAATTCGTCGACCAGTCGACCGACAGCGCGATTCTCGTCACCGGCATCAAGGTCATCGACCTGCTCGCGCCCTACGCGAAGGGCGGCAAGATCGGCCTGTTCGGCGGCGCCGGCGTCGGCAAGACCGTGCTGATCCAGGAACTGATCAACAACATCGCCAAGGGCCACGGCGGCACCTCGGTGTTCGCGGGCGTCGGTGAGCGCACCCGTGAGGGCAACGACCTCTATCACGAATTCCTCGACGCGGGCGTCATCGCCAAGGATGCCGACGGCAATCCGATCAGCGAGGGGTCGAAGGTCGCGCTGGTGTTCGGCCAGATGAACGAGCCGCCGGGCGCCCGTGCTCGCGTCGCGCTGTCGGGCCTGACGATCGCGGAATATTTCCGCGATCAGGAAGGCCAGGACGTGCTGTTCTTCGTCGACAACATCTTCCGCTTCACGCAGGCGGGCGCGGAAGTGTCGGCACTGCTCGGCCGTATTCCGTCGGCCGTGGGCTATCAGCCGACGCTGTCGACCGACATGGGCGCGCTGCAGGAGCGCATCACCTCGACCAACAAGGGCTCGATCACCTCGGTGCAGGCCGTCTACGTCCCTGCGGACGATTTGACCGACCCGGCGCCGGCGACCTCGTTCGCCCACTTGGACGCGACGACCGTGCTCAACCGCGCGATCTCGGAACTCGGCATCTATCCGGCGGTCGATCCGCTCGATTCGACCAGCCGCGTTCTCGAACCGCGCATCGTCGGCCAGGAGCATTATGACACGGCGCGCGCCGTCCAGTCGCTGCTCCAGCGCTACAAGTCGCTGCAGGACATCATCGCCATCCTCGGCATGGACGAACTGTCCGAAGAGGATAAGCTGACCGTCACGCGCGCCCGCAAGATCCAGCGCTTCCTGTCGCAGCCGTTCCACGTCGCCGAGGTCTTCACCGGCATCAGCGGCAAGTTCGTGCAGATCGAAGACACGATCCGCTCGTTCAAGGCGGTCGTCGACGGCGAATACGATCACCTGCCCGAAGCAGCCTTCTACATGGTCGGCGGTATCGACGAAGTCGTCGCCAAGGCCGAAAAGATGGCCGCCGAGGCCTAATGCCTGCGCTGCGCCGCGAGGACGCCGTCAACACCATCTGTCCCTGGTCGGGTAAGCCGATCAGCGACGATGCCTTGACGGCCTATCGCGGCGCGGTGGTCGGTTTCTGCAATCCCGGCTGCCGGGACAAATTTGACGCGGCCATCACCGCGTTCGATCGCGTGATTGAAACGAGACTCTGACATGCTGCACTTCGAACTCGTCACGCCCGAAAAGCTCGTCCGCTCCGAGGACGTGTACATGGTCGTCGTGCCCGGCACCGAAGGCGACTTCGGCGTGCTGGAGGGCCATGCGCCCTTGATGTCCACCGTCCGCGACGGCGCGCTCTCGGTCTACCGCACCGAAGGCGGCCAGCCCGAAACCATCGCGATCCAGGGTGGCTTCGCCGAGGTCAACGCCCAGGGCCTGACCGTCCTCGCCGAACACGCGGCGTAATCGACCGGGGAGGGCCGCGATCCAGGCTGTTGGATCACCCTCCCGCCAAGTCCCTGCGCGAAGGGGTATAATCGGCACCGGCTGTCCTACAGCCCGTCACCCCGATACAGCAGCCGGCACGACCCCGGCTCTTTCTCACCACCGCTTCCCCCAACGTCATCCCAGCGCAGGCTGGGATCTCCCCGTAACGAAGCGCCCCCGCGCCTCCCATTCACCGTCATTGCGAGCGCAGCCAAGCAATCCGGAGCCGGACCAGGACGCCCTGGATTGCCGCGCTTCGCTCGCAATGACGAACGCAAGGCACCAATTCCCAAAGAACCGGAAACGATACCCCCGCATCGTTTCCGTTCAGGTGTCCATGTTGTCTAACTTCGCTCACGCAGCGAACAGCGACCGCCCCTTGTGCACCACGGTCCGCCCCGCCGCATCGGTCACCGCATAGGTAAAGCCGGGCAACAGGCAGAACGCCCCCACCTCGCCCTGCGGCGACAGCGCCAGGAAGCCCACCTGCACGCCCTTGATCGCATCGCCGCGCAGCTTGGCGATATGCCGCACCACTTCCTCGCAAGCCGCCTGCGGCGATAGCCCCGCACGCATCGAGGCGACAACGCGCGCAGTCCCCGCGATCCGCGTCACCTCCTCGCCCAGCCCCGTCGAGGTTGCGCCACCGACCCCCGCCTCGACGTACAATCCGCTGCCGACCTGCGGCGAATCGCCGACCCGCCCGCGCATCTTGAACGCCATGCCCGACGTCGTGCAGGCCCCCGCCATCCGCCCCGACGTATCGCGCGCCAGCAACCCGATCGTGTCGTGATCCAGCGCACCCCCCAGCGGGGCGCGGCGGTTCTCGATATTGGCGACCGGCTTGTACTGCGACGTCTTCAGCCACTCGCGCCACGCCTTCTCCGCCGGCGGGGTCAGCAGATTGACCTTCGGAAACCCCTGGTCGCGCGCGAACCGCGTCGCGCCCTCGCCGACGATGAAGGTGTGCGGCGTCTTCTCCATCACCCGCCGCGCGACCGAAATGGCGTGGACGGTGTCCTCCAGCGCCGCGACTGCGCCGACCCCGCCGGCATCGTCCATGATCACCGCATCCAGCGTCACATGCCCGTCGCGATCGGGATAACCGCCATAGCCGACCGAATGGTTCTCCGGGTCGGCCTCCGGCACCATCGCCCCCGCCTCCACCGCGTCGAGCAACGTGCCCCCCGCCTTCATCCGCGCAAACGCCGCATCGTTCGCCGCCGCGCCGAAATCCCAGGTGGAGACGATCAGCGCGCGATCCGGGCTCGCCTGTGCGCTCGCTGCGCTGGCCAGGCCGGTCGCGGCCATGCCGCCAAGGAAGGTGCGTCGCGTCGTCATGCCATATCCCTTTCGTCACCCCGGGCTCGACCCGGGGTCCCGCTGTCGTCGGATAGCGTGGGAAGAAGCGGCACCCCGGGTCAAGCCCGGGGCGGCGGTTCAGAGGAAGTTATACGGATCGACGTCCACCGTCACGCGCGCTTTCGCCGGCCAGTCGAGCCCGCCCAGCCAGTCGCGGATCACATCCTGCACGTCGAGCGCCCGCCGGGCATGCACCAGCAACCGATAGCGATGCCGCCCGCGCAGCATGGCGAGCGGCGCAGGGGCGGGGCCATAGACCGCCATACCGTCGACGCGCGGCGCGCTCTGCGCCACCGCCCGCGCCACCTCATGCGCGCACGCCTGCTCCTCCGACGATACGACGATCGCGGCGTAGCGGCCGAACGGGGGAGCACCCGCATCGCGCCGTGCCTCGGTTTCCGCCTCGTAGAACGCCTCGGCATCGCCCGTGATCAGCGCCTGCATCACCTGCGCCGACGGGCTGTGCGTCTGGATGAACACATGCCCCGGCTTGCTGCCACGCCCCGCACGCCCCGACACCTGCCGGATCTGCTGGAACGTTCGCTCCGCCGCCCGCAGGTCGCCACCCTCCAGCCCCAGATCAGCATCGATCACGCCGACCAACGTCAGATTGGGAAAATGATAGCCCTTGGTGACGAGCTGCGTGCCGACGACGATGTCGATATCGCCCGCCTCCATCCGCCCGACGAACTCCGCCGCCTTCGCCGGGGACCAGATCGTGTCACTGGTGACGACTGCGGTCTTCGCTTCGGGGAACAGCGTCGCCACCTCGTCCGCGATGCGCTCGACGCCCGGCCCGCAGGCGACCAGACTGTCCTCCGCCTTGCACTCCGGGCAGGCCCGCGGCGTCGGCATCACATGCCCGCAATGGTGGCAGGCGAGCCGGCGGGTGAGGCGATGCTCGACCATCCACGCGGTGCAATTGGGGCATTGGAAGCGGTGCCCGCAATTGCGGCACAGCGTCAGCGGCGCATAGCCACGGCGGTTCAGGAACAGCAGCGACTGCTCGCCCTTTCCGAACGTCTCGCGCAGCGCCGTCACCAGCTTCGGCGCGATCCACGTGCCGCGTTCGGGCGGGTGCTGGATCAGATCGATCGCCTCGATCGTCGGCATCTCGGCCGGGCCATAGCGGCCGGGCAGCTTCAGTTCGGCATAGCGGCCCAGCGCCACCTGCTGCCGCGTTTCGATCGCCGGGGTGGCGCTGGCCAGGATCACCGGACAGCCTTCGAATTTGCCACGCATCACCGCGACGTCGCGGGCATGGTAATGGACGCCCTCTTCCTGCTTGAAGCTCGTCTCGTGCGCCTCGTCGACGACGATCAGGCCGAGGTTGCGGTAGGGCAAGAACAAAGCGGAACGCGCGCCCACGGTCACCAGCGCCTCGCCGCTCGCGATCGCGCGCCACGCCCGGCGCCGCTGGGTGGAGCGCAGCCCCGAATGCCACGCCACCGGCTCACAGCCGAAGCGGTCGTGAAAGCGCTTCAGGAACGGTTCGGTCAGCGCGATCTCGGGCAGCAGCACGAGGGTCTGCCGCCCCTGCCGGATCGCCTCGGCCACCGCCTCGAAATACACCTCGGTCTTCCCCGATCCGGTGACGCCGTCGAGCAACGTCGGGCGGAAGTCATGCGCCGCGACCCCGGCGACCAGCTCGTCCGCCGCCGCCTGTTGCGCCTCGGCGAGCGTCGGCGGACCGAAAGCGGGGTCGGGGTGCGGATAGGGGCTGTCGATATCGACGCTCACCGCCTCCAGCGCGCCGGCCTTCACCAGCCCACGCACCACCGCGTCGGACACATCGGCGAGCGTTGCGAGCTCGCGGATCAGCCCCTGCCGGTCGCCGATCCGCTCCAGCGCCTGTTCGCGCTGCGGGGTGAGGCGCGGCGGCACGATGCCGGTGGCGCGATATTCGGTCGCGGTCCGTGCCCCCTCCAGCGCGGAGGTGGAGGCGAGCGCCATCCGCACCACCGCGGCCGGCGGCGCGAGATAATAGTCCGCGGTCCATTCGATCAGCCGGCGCAACGGCGCAGCGAGCGGCGGCACGTCGACCACGCCGAGCAGCGGTCGCAGGCGATTGTCGCCGACCTCCGCATCCGACGGCATCCGCTCGGGCTCCCACACCACGCCGAGCAACTGGCGCGGTCCCAGCGGCGCGATGACGACGGATCCCGGCTCGACATGCGAGCCCGCCGGCACGCGATAGTCGAGCGGGCCGAGCGCGGAATTGAGGACAAGAACGCGGGCGCGCGACGACATGGCGTCCATATGGGGGCTGATCGACTCGACGGGAAGCGCCGGATTGCGACGCCCCGACGGCTAGGCGACGTCGTCGGCGCTCGCCGCGATCGTTTCCTGCCGCTGGCGCACCCGCTCGCGCCAGACGATGATCAGGCCGCTCGCGATGATCACCGGCGCCCCGATCCATGTGGCGCTGCCGGGCAGCGTGTCGAAGATCAGCCACCCGAGCGCGGTCGCCCACAACAGGCTGGAATAGTCCATCGGCACTACCACCGACACGGGGCCCAGCTTCAATGAGTTCGTCATCGCGATCTGCGCGCAACCGCCCAGCACGCCGACCGCGGCGAGGCACGCCCAGCCGAACACGCTATGCCTTTGCGCGACCGGCACGTAGAACAGCGTCAGCGGCACCAGCGACAGCGTCGAAAACCAGAAAACGGTGGTCAGCGCCGCCTCGGTCCGCCCGATCTGGCGCAGCAGGATGGTGACGCACGCCGTCCCGAACGCGCCGCCCAGCGCGAAGGCCGCGCCGCCCAGCGGCAGATGCCCGTCGTTCGCGGCAAGGCCCGGCGCCGCCACGATCAGCACGCCGGCGAACCCCGCCACCACCGCGCCCCAGCGCCACACCCCGGTCGGCTCGCGCAGCACCAGCGCGCCGAGGATCGTCGTGATCAGCGGTACGGTGAAGCCGATCGTCGTCGCCTCGGCGAGCGGCAGCAGGACGATACCGTGGAAGGTCAGCGCCATCGCACTCAGCCCCACCACCGCCCGGGCGACATGCGCCGGCAGCCGCTGCGTCGCGACGCTCGTCATGCCGGGGCCGCTGGCGATGACGGCCGACACCAGCAGCGCCGCGCCGAACTGGCGAAAGAACAGGATCTCGACCACGCTCGCACCGGCATGTTCGGCGAGCTTGATGCTCGCGTTCATCGCGGCAAAGAACACGACCGACAGCAGGCGCAGGCCGATCGCGGGCAGGATGCGGTCGTTCATGCCGCGGGCTGTAGCGGGAAGTACCCGTCGGCGCATCGGTCTAGCTGCGGCACGGCCTGCTTTCTTCGTCATTCCCGCGCAGGCGGGAATCCAGACGCGCTACCCTTTCCGCTCCTGCCGGGAGCTCAGAGGTTATGGATTCCCGCCTGCGCGGGAATGACGGGGAGAGTGGCGGGGCGACGTCTGGGCTGGCCTAATATCCAGATAGTGGATAATTCGCCCACCCATGAAGCACGCTCTCCCCGTCACCCGCGACGCCGATTTCGCCGCCTGGTATCAATCCGTCATCACCGAGGCCGACCTCGCCGAGGAATCGGGCGTGCGCGGCTGCATGGTCATCCGGCCGTGGGGCTATGGCATCTGGGAGCGGATCCAGCGCCTGCTCGACGACCGGATCAAGGCGACGGGCCATGAGAATTGCTACTTCCCGCTCTTCATCCCGCTGTCCTATTTCGAAAAGGAAGCCGAGCATGTCGAGGGCTTCGCCAAGGAGATGGCGGTCGTCACCCACCATCGCCTGATCCCCGACGGCCACGGCGGCCTGAAGCCCGATCCCGCTGCCAAGCTGGAAGAGCCTTTGGTTGTGCGCCCGACGTCGGAGACGGTGATCGGCACCGCGTTCGCGCGCTGGGTACAGTCCTGGCGCGATCTGCCCGTGCTGATCAACCAATGGGCGAACGTCGTGCGTTGGGAGATGCGGACACGCATGTTCCTGCGCACCAGCGAATTCCTGTGGCAGGAGGGGCATACCGCCCACGCAACCGCCGACGAAGCGCGCGAAGAGACGCGCAAGATGCTCGAAGTCTATCGCGACTTCGCCGAAACCTGCCTCGCGCTGCCTGTCGTCGCGGGTGAGAAGCCCGAGAACGAGCGCTTCCCCGGCGCAGTCGCGACCTACAGCATCGAGGCGATGATGCAGGACGGCAAGGCGCTGCAGGCGGGCACCAGCCACTTCCTCGGCACGAATTTCGCCCATGCGCAGAACATTCGTTTCCAGAATGCCAGCGGCGAGCTGGAGCTGGCGAACACGACCAGCTGGGGCGTCAGCACCCGCATGATCGGCGGCGTGATCATGGTGCATGGCGACGACGACGGGCTGCGCGTGCCGCCGCGCATCGCGCCGTGGCAGATCGTGATCGTGCCGATGTTGCGCGACCAGCCCGAGGACGAGGCGCTGATCGCCTACGCCAAGGACATCCAGTCGAACCTCGCCGGCCTGACTGCGCTTGGTGAGCCGGTGCGCGCATTGCTCGATCTCAAGCCCGCTAAGGCCGCGACGAAGCGCTGGGGCTGGGTGAAGAAGGGCGCGCCGATCGTGATCGAGATCGGCGGTCGCGACATGGCGGGCGGCAACGTCTCGGTGATCCGCCGCGACCGGCTGTACCGCGAGGACGGCAAGCTCGACGCGACCGTAATGCCGCGCGGCGATTTCGAGGCGGATGCGCCCGCACTGCTCGCCGCGATCCAGCAGGCGCTGCACGAACAGGCGACCGCGCGGATGCAGGCGGCGATCGTGCCGGTGGCGGACTTCGCCGCGGTCGAGGCCCATTTCGCCGAAGGGCAGAAGAACCCCGGCTGGGTCGAGGTGCAATGGTCGCGCCCCACCGGCGCCGCACTCGACCAGGTGGTGGAGCGGCTGAAGGCGCTGAAGCTGACGATCCGCAACGCGCCGGGCGATCAGGCCCCGGCGGTCGGCGCCTGCGTCTTCACCGGCGCGCCGGCCGTCGAACGCGTGCTGCTCGCGCGGGCATATTGACCGATAGGTCCGGGGACGCCGTTACGCGCCCCGGAAACGTCGCCCCAGCGACGGCTGTGGCCTCGAGCGGCTCCTGCCAGGCGCTGCAACGGGGAGATCCCGGCGTTCGCTGGGGTGACGTCGGGCAGGGGCGGGCCTGTAATTCGCTCCCGCCTTACGTCACCAGCCGCCGCAGCGTCTCGACCTGATCCGCCTCTGCGGCGGGCTTGTCGGTGCGGATACGGGCAATACGGGGGAAGCGCATCGCGACGCCCGACTTGTGCCGTGTGGACGTGTGGATCGAATCGAATGCGATCTCCAGCACCAACGTCTTTTCCACTTCGCGCACCGGCCCGAAGCGCTTCACCGTATGGCGGCGCACGAAGCTGTCGAGCATGCGCAACTCTTCGTCGGTAATCCCCGAATAGGCCTTGCCGACCGGCAGCAGTTCGCCCTCTTCGGTCCAGCAGCCGAAGGTGTAGTCGCTGTAATAGGACGATCGGCGCCCGTTGCCGCGCTGCGCGTACATCATCACGCAATCGGCGGTCAGCGGATCGCGTTTCCATTTGTACCACAGGCCGGCGCGTCGCCCGCCCACATAGGGGCTGTCGCGGCGTTTCAGCATCACGCCCTCAATCGCCGCATCGCGGGCACCGGCGCGGATCGCCTCCAGTTCCGTGAAGCTGTCCGCGGCGATCACCTGGCTGAGGTCGAAGCGATCGGGATCGAGCCGCGGCACGAACGCCTCCAGCCGCTCGCGCCGCGCATGCCAGGGCAGCTCGCGCAGATCCTCCGGCCCGTCGAACAGGATGTCGTAGAGGCGGACGAAGGCGGGATAGTCGGCCAGCATCTTTGCCGACACCTGCTTGCGACCCAGCCGCTGTTGCAACGCGTTGAAGCTCGCCGCCCCGCCACCGTCGTCAAGCGCACCGCCCTGGAATTCGCCCTTCACCAGCAACTCGCCATCGACCGTACCGGGGGTGGTGAAGGCCGCGGCGACGTCGGGAAAGCTGCCGGTCACGTCGTCGCCGGTGCGGCTGTACAGGCGCGTCTGCCCCGCGACATGGACGATCTGGACGCGAATGCCGTCCCATTTCCACTCGGCGGCATAATCGACGAGGTCGATCTGCGCATCCTCCAGCCCGTGCGCGAGCATGAAAGGGCGGAAGACCGGCACGTCCGCGGGGGTCGGCTGTTCGCCAGTCCCCTCCGCCCAGGCGAACAGGCTGGCGTAGGGCGGCGACAGGCCGTGCCACACCTCCTCCACCGCATCGACGTTGAGCCCGAACGCCTGCGCCAGCGCGGTTTTGGCAAGCCGCGCCGACACGCCGATACGCAGCCCCCCGGTCGCCATCTTGAGCAGCGCGAACCGTTCCTCCGCGTCCAGCCGGTCGAGCATGCCGGCGAGTACGGCAGGCGCGTCGGAGCGTGACAAATGGCGCAGCGCGTCGACCGCAGCGGTGATCGACAGCGGGCCGGCATCGGGCGGCGGCACCACCGGTGCGGGCCACAGCAGCGCGACCGTCTCGGCCGTGTCGCCAACATAGTCGCGACTCATCCGGAACAGCACGGGGTCGACCCGCGCCTCGATGAGGGCTCGAATCTGCGCGGGCTTTACGCCGGGCAGGTCGAGATCGCCGGTCAGCGCCGCCATCGCCCAGCCGCGATCGGGATCGGGCGTCGCATGCAGATAATCGACGATCAGCTTGAGCTTCGCATTGCGCCCCCGCGTGTAGATCAGCGAATCGAGAAGCGCGGCAAAGGCTTGCATGGGTAACGAACGCATGGCGCCGCTGAAGCGCTCCCGCTAGGACCCGCATCGTGAAACGTCCGCTTCTTAGTGCCGCGCTGATCGTCGCCTTTATCGCCGGCGCCGTTTTCCTCATCGGCTATCTCAATGCCCGCGCCGATCCGGTCGTTCGGCGCGTGACGATGGCGCTGCCCGACTGGCCGGCCGGCAAACCGCCGATCACCATCGCGCTGATGAGCGATATCCACATGGAAAGCATGGCGATGGACGAGGGGCGGCTCGCCCGCATCGTCGGGCAGGTCAATGCGCTCCACCCCGATCTGGTCGTGCTGGCCGGCGATTTCATCGAGGGGCGCGGCGCCGGCGAGGCGGAGCGGGCAATCCCGCTGCTGGCGCGCCCGCTGTCGCAATTGAAGGCCCCGCTGGGGGTCGTCGCGGTGCTCGGCAATCACGATCACTGGACCGATCCTGCGCCAATTGCAGCGATGTTGAGGCGGATCGGCGTGGTGGTGCTGGTCAATCAGGGTGAGGGGCTCGGGCCGCTCGCGCTGGGTGGCCTCGACGATCCGGCGACACATCACGATCGCATCGCCCCGACCCAGGCGGCGCTGGCGACGCTCGCGGGCGCTGGCGTGATGGTCGCGCATTCGCCTGATGTCGCAGTGAAGCTGTCGCGGCGCACGACGCTGCTGCTCGCCGGCCACACGCATTGCGGACAGGTGGTGCTGCCGCTGATCGGCGCGCCGGTCGAGGTGACCAACCCGCGCTATCGCTGCGGCATCGTACGCGATCCGCATCGGCTGACGGTGGTGACGGCGGGGCTGGGTACCAGCAACCTGCCGATCCGCTTCGGCGCACCGCCCGACATGTGGCTGGTGGGAGTCGGTCCGATCCCCTCCCGCTAACAGCTGGACACAGGGATCGAACCGTCACCCCGGATCGAGTCCGGGGTGACGGAAAAAGTCGAGGTCAGCCCTTACGGCTGGCTTCGAACAGGAACCAGGCACGCTCCTCGGCCTGATCGGTCCATTCGTCGACGATGCCGCTGGTCGCATTGTCCTTGGCCGCTTCGGCCGCGTCCTTCACCGCGCGGAAGCTTTCGACCAGCTTCAGATTGTCCTCGCGCAATTCGGCCAGCATCGCACCCGCTTCGACGAAGTCCTTGTCGTTGTCGGCGATCGTCTGGCGACGGCTGATGTCGCCGATCGAGCGCAACGTGACGTTGCCGGTCTTGCGCACGCGTTCGGCGATCGCGTCGGTCACGCCCAGAATCTGCGCGGCCTGATCGTCGAGCAGCAGGTGATAGTCGCGGAAGTGCGGGCCGGACACGTGCCAGTGGAAGTTCTTGGTCTTCAGATACAGTGCATAGCAATCGGCGAGCGAGGCATTCAGCGCATCGGCCACCGATCGCGTGTTCGACAGGTCGGTGGGGGTGCTGAGCGCCGGATTGACGTCGGCCATGGGAAGCTCCTGACAGAAATGGGTTCGTTGCGGCAACGATCCGATAGCGCAAATGGTCCCATCCGCGTCCCGATTTTGCGTCAGGAATCATGGTCAGGCTGATCGCCCGACTAGATCAGACGTAGCGCTCCCACGCCCAGCCAGAGCCCCACGATCACAAACAGGATGCCGATCCCGATCCGTAGCGGTCGCAGGGGCAGCGCGCGCCATCCCGCCTCACCGAGCAGCGCCGCGGGCGCGATCACGGCGAGCGATCCCAGCGTCGCACCCAGCGGTGCGAGCCACATCACATTCGCCCGTGCCGTCAGGGTCAGCACGATGAACTGCACACCATCGCCGAAGGCAAGGATGAACAACCCGAGCAGGCTGGTCGCCGCAGCACCGAGTCGCCAGCGTTCGAGCCGGTCGGGGGCCTTGGCGGGAAACAGCGCGCCACCGCCCTGCAGCACGAGCGCCAGCCCCAGGAACAGCTGCTTTGCCTCAGGGGTCAGCTGCGGGGCGAGCAAGGCTCCGGCCGCGCCCGCCAATCCCGCGGCAACAGCAACTGCGATGGCCGCCATCGCGATGACGAGGCCGGGCGCGCGATAGCGATCGGCCAGGATCGCGGCGAGCCAGGCGGGGCGGTCGCCCACCTGTGCCAGCGCGGCGGCGACCAGCGCCGCCATCAGTGCATCCATGCCGTCCCGTCCCGTCGTCGGTGTTTAGCTTGCGAGGCGCACCGAACAGGCGGCCGCAAACGTGTCGCACGCCCGCACATCCTGCCGGTCGCAGGCGACCGCGTCACCCAGCATCGACAGCCAGCCATGCACCAGCGCGCCATGTTCGCCGCGCGACAAGGCCGAATCGACGAAATGCGCGACCGTCACCGCAGGATTCAGACCGTGCCGATGCGCGATCAGTCGGATCTGGTTGATATCGGGCTTCAGGTCGTCTGCGCGCGTATAGGGCGCCTTCACGTCGATCGCGGCGATTCGCGCGGCCAAATCGGCGCGCACCGCGTTCAGCGCCATGTCGTTGATATGCCCCTGATGCCCCATGGTCCGCTCCCATCATGTCATGTGGCTTTCATGCGCCCGCACCGGTAACGTGGTGGTTAACGGTGCGGGCGGGGGCATGCACGGTTGACTTTCGCTCCCGTCTGGCCCATGCGCCGCGACTGATCGAGCGGCGGCGTTGGTGCTGCCGCTCTCCTTGTTTTCAGGATTAGGGCTCATGGCCAAGCCGACTACCGTCAAGATCAAGCTCGTCAGCACCGCCGACACCGGCTTCTTCTACGTCACGAAGAAGAACCCGCGCACCAAGACCGAGAAGCTGAGCTTCAGCAAGTACGATCCCGTCGTACGCAAGCACGTCGAGTTCAAGGAAGCCAAGATCAAGTAAGCCGCTGGCGGGGCGCCACCGCCCCGCGCTGCTTGCCGAATCGAATCGCGAAGAGCCGCCGGTGCCCCGCGCATCGGCGGCTCTTCGCGTGCGTGTGCGCGGAAGATGACCTACGGGCAACGTATGCGTTTTTGTGGCGAAGCCATGGTGGGGGCTAGGTTCGGCCACATTGCGTTCATGTTCGGTCGGCATAGCGGACCGTGGTGGCCGGACGATCCGGCCGCCCTGTATCGCGTCACTACGGGCTAAGGGCGGTCCTCTCGAATCGAGGGGGCCGCCCTTGGTTTATGTGGGGTGCTGGCAGCATGTCGTCGGCGTTCCCACATGCCTGCCATGTCGAAGCGCGCCGTCCTCTATCGCATGGTCATGCCGACCCACATCTGTCCTTATGGCCTAAAGGCGCGCGATCTGCTGCGCCGCAAGGGCTATGCGGTCGATGATGTCCACCTGACGACCCGCGCCGAAACCGATGCGTTCAAGGCCGAACATGGCGTGAAGACCACTCCGCAGACGTTCATCGATGGCGCGCGGATCGGCGGCTACGACGATCTGCGCCGCTACTTCGGCCTGTCGGTGCCGGACCCCAAGGCCGTCAGCTATCGTCCGGTTCTGGCCGTGTTCGCGATGACCGCGCTGATGGCGATGGCCGCCAGCCTTGCCGCCTTCGGCACGCCGGTCACGGTCCGCGCAGGCGAATGGTTCATCGCGTTCAGCATGGTCGTGCTCGCGATCCTGAAGCTCCAGAACGTCGACCGATTCGCGACGATGTTTCTGGGCTATGACATGCTCGCGCAGCGCTGGGTGCCCTATGCCACGCTCTACCCGTATCTGGAGGGGCTGGCGGGCGTGTTGATGATCGCCGGCGTCGCGACATGGCTGTCGGTG
Organism: Sphingomonas sp. S6; assembly: GCF_043498045.1. NCBI lineage: Bacteria > Pseudomonadati > Pseudomonadota > Alphaproteobacteria > Sphingomonadales > Sphingomonadaceae > Sphingomonas > Sphingomonas sp. S6. The sequence continues at coordinate 319,710 of NZ_JBIEOE010000003.1, read as the reverse complement.
CCGGTCGCATTGGTCATCGGCAGTGTTGGCGCGGTGTCGGTGTACAAGGCGGTGTATGTCGACCGGCGCGAACTCAAATGCGCCTGCGTCGGCGGCGACAGCAACGTGCCGCTGGGTTTCGTGTCGCTGACCGAAAATCTGATGATGGTCGCGATGGCCGTGTGGATGATGCTGGCGGGATGACGCCGGGAACCCGGCTGAGGAATCGTCGTTTTATCCACAGCTCGCAGCTCCCGCGCCCTTTTCGGGGGGTAAGGGCGCTGAGAGCGCGCGGCACCCTGTCGCGGCCCGATCGCCGCGGCAGGGTGCCTTTTGATTGTCGCTCCGGTTCAGATCAGAGTGTTCACCGCATCCATGAAGCGCGCCAGACTGATCGGCTTCGAGACGTAGGATCGCGCGCCGGCCGCCCGGATTCGCTCCTCGTCGTCGCGTCCTGCATAAGCGGTGACCGCCATCACCGGGATATCGCGTAGCTGTTCGTCCGCCATCAGCTCCAGAATCAGTTCATATCCCGTCACATGCGGCATCTGGATATCCATGATGATCAGCTCCGGCATCACCTCGCGCGCGCGGGCCACGGCCTCGCGCCCGTCGCGCACCGGTTCGGCGACGAAGTCGTGCGCCCGCAGCAGGTCGCAGAACAGCTTCAGATTGAGTTCGTTGTCCTCGACAACGAGCACCCGTTTCGCCACGTGGGTCACCGATCCTTTCCAGTCAGCGGACGATAGGCAATGCGCGGTCGCGATACAAACACCCCCGATGCGGAATTGCTGGGGCTTCAGGCGCTGGCTTGGACGCTCGGCGAACAGGCGCGTGCCGATCGGCTGATCGCGACCACCGGCCTCTACCCCGACGATCTGCGCGCCCGTGCCGGCGAACCCGCCGTGCTCGCCGCAGTGCTGGCCTATCTTGAGGCATACGAACCCGATCTCATCGCCTGCGCCGATGCGCTGGGCGTCCCCCCGTCGGCGCTGGTCGCCGCACACCAGATGCTGGAGGCTCGCTGATGACCCGGACACCCCGACCCTTGCTGATCACCGATTGCGACGAAGTGCTGCTGCATATGGTCAAGCATTTCGGCACATGGGTGCGCGAGACGCACGATATCGACTTCACGCCCGATGGTGCCGATTTCGCCAATTCGATGCGCCGCCGCTCGACGGGCGAGACGCCGACGCAGGCGGAGATGTGGTCGATGCTCGGCGGCTTCTTCCCGTCCGAAATGCACCGCCAGACGTTGGTCCCCCACGCGGCCGAGGCGCTGGCGCGGCTCAGCGAGGTGGCGGACATCGTCGTCCTCACCAATCTGCTCGACAGCTGCCGCACCGCGCGGATCGACCAGCTCGCCGTCTTCGGCATCCACCACCGCGTCGAATGCAATCAGGGGGGCAAGGGCGATCCCGTGTCGCGGCTGGTCGAGGAGCATGGCAACCCCGTGACGGTGTTCGTCGACGATCTGGCCGTCCACCACGAATCGGTGTCGCGTCACGCGCCGCAGGTCCACCGGTTGCACATGGTCTCCGAACCCAGCCTCGCGCCCAGTGTCGCCCCCGCGCCGCACGCACACGCACGCATCGACGACTGGCGCGAGGCGGCGGACTGGATCGCCGCCCGCTTCGCCGCGGGGCAACCCGCCGCCTGACGGTTTACCGCGCGCCACGCCATCGGCTAGACGCGCGGGCAACGCATCATCGAAGGATTCTGGCATGACCACGCACGTCGATCGCAAGCTCGAGGAACTTGGCCTCACCCTGCCCGAAGCGGCGGCGCCGGTCGCGGCTTATGTGCCGGTGGTCGAGGCGGGCGGCATGCTGCATCTGTCGGGCCAGCTGCCCTTCAAGGACGGCCAGCTTGTCACCGGCCGCCTGGGCGACGGCGTGTCGCTGGAACAGGGGCAAGAGGCCGCGCGCCTCTGCGGTCTGATGATCGTCGCGCAGGTCAAGAAGCACCTCGGCGGCGACCTGTCGCGCATCAAGCGTGTCGTGAAGCTGGGCGTGTTCGTCAACAGCCACGGCGACTTCACCGATCAGCCCAAGGTCGCGAACGGCGCGTCCGAACTGATGGTTGCACTGTTCGGCGACGCCGGCAAGCACGCTCGCAGCGCGGTCGGCGTCCCCGTCCTGCCGCTGGGCGCGGCGGTCGAAGTCGACGCGATTATCGAACTGGCGTAACGCGGCTCGGCGTCACCCCCGCCGCGCCACCGCGCTCAGCGTGGTGCCGGCGGTGATGACCTCGATATCGGTCCGGATATGCAACAGGCGCACCCCGCGTTGCGCCTGTGCCCGCGCGAGGGCCGGCGCGAAATCCTCGGTCCGCGTCACCGTCTCCGCCCAGCAGCCATAGGCCCGGCCCAGCGCCGCGAAATCGGGGTTGGCCAGCGCCGTGCCCGACACGCGACCCGGAAATTCGCGCTCCTGATGCATGCGGATCGTGCCGTAGCCGCCATTGTCGATCACCAGCACCAGCAGCTGCGCGTCATATTGCACCGCGGTTGCCAGTTCCTGCCCGTTCATCAGGAAACAGCCGTCGCCGGCCAGCGCCACCACCTGCCGCCCCGGATGGCGCAGCGCCGCGGCAACGGCGGCCGGCAGGCCATATCCCATCGCCCCCGCCGTCGGCGCCAGCTGCGTACCCGGCGCGGCATAGGGCCAATAGCGGTGCCACCAACCGCTATAATTGCCCGCGCCGTTGCAGATGATCGTATCCGCGGGCAGCGCCTCGCGCATCGCTGCGACGCACGGTCCTAGGTCCATCGCCACGCCGTCGCGCGGCGCGGGCGTCGACCACGCCTGCCAATCGGCATGCGCGGCGGCGCCACCGGCATTCGGCGGCCCGTCGATTGCGTTCAGGGCCTCCGCAAACTCCGCCATGCCGGCGCAGATCGCGAGGTCGGTGCGGTAGGTCATGCCCAGTTCGTCGGCGTCCGGGTGGACGTGGATCAGCCGCTGCCCCGGATGCTCCGGGGTGATCAGCGCATAGCCATCGGTTGTCGCCTCGCCCAGCCGTGGCCCGACGACGAGCAACAGGTCGGCGGCCCTGATCCGCGCGACGAGCTTCGGATTCGGACCATAGCCCAGGTTTCCGGCATAGGCGGGGCAGGCGTTGGGGATCGCATCCTGCCGGCGGAAGGCGGCGGCGACCGGCACGCCGGTGCGATCGGCCCAGGCGGCGAAATCCTGCGCCGCGATCCCGTCCCACCCCGCTCCGCCGACGATCGCGACGGGGCGTTCGGCGGTGGCGAGCAGATCGGCAAGCTGCGCCATCGCGCCCTCGTCGCAACCCTGCGCCGCGCGCTCGACGCGCGGCCGGTCGACGGCCTCGACCACGTCGAGCAGCATGTCCTCGGGCAGCGCCAGCACCACCGGCCCCGGCCGCCCGTTCATCGCCACCGCATAGGCGCGCGCGACATATTCGGGGATGCGTGACGCATCGTCGATCCGTGCCGCCCATTTGGCGAGGGGTGCGAACATCGCCGCGAAATCGACCTCCTGAAACGCCTCGCGATCGCGCGTGCCGCGGTCGACGTCGCCGATGAACAGGATCATCGGCTGCGAATCCTGCCGCGCGACATGCACCCCGATCGATGCGTTGGTCGCGCCCGGCCCGCGCGTCACGAAGGCGATGCCGGGTCGGTGCGTCAGCGTGCCGTCGGCGCACGCCATGAAGGCCGCGCCGCCTTCCTGCCGGCACACCACGGTTTCGATCTGCGGCGTATCGTGCAACGCATCGAGCACCGCGAGGAAGCTTTCGCCCGGCACGGTGAAGATGCGCTCGCAGCCTTGCGCGAGCAATTGATCGACGAGGATACGGCCGCCGGTCCGGGTCTGTCTCTCCATACGCGCGACTGTGCCCCGCGGCGGCGGCGATGTCGAGGAAGGGACTTGCCAGCGCCGCCGGCCATGGCGATGCTGCGACATCATCGACGACGTGGGAGAGGCGCGGGGATGACGTGGCGGACGGTGGCGCAGGGGCTGCGCTTTCCCGAAGGACCGGTGGCGATGCCCGACGGAAGCGTCATCCTGGTCGAGATCGCGGCCGGGCGGATCACCCGTATCGATGCCGAGGGTCGGATCGACGCGGTCGCGGAGCCGGGTGGCGGCCCCAATGGCCTGGCGATGGGGCCGGACGGCAAGCTCTATTGCTGCAACAACGGCGGGTTCAACTGGCATGAGGCGGGCGGCTTTCTGGCGCCGCACGGGCAGGCCGACGATTATAGCGGCGGGCGGATCGAACGCATCGACCCGGTGCGCGGCACGGTCGAGGTGCTGTACGCCGACGGCGATTTCGGCTGTTCCCTGCGCGGCCCCAACGACATCGTGTTCGACGCGCATGGCGGCTTCTGGTTCACCGATCACGGCAAGACGCGCCCCCGCGCGCGCGACGTCACCGGCATCTTCTACGCCAAGGCGGACGGCAGTTTCCTGGAAGAGGTGGTGTTCCCGTCGGAAAACCCGAACGGCATCGGCCTGTCACCCGACGGCAGCCGCCTCTATGCGGCCGAGACCTACACATGCCGGCTGATGGCGTTCGACGTGACCGCGCCCGGCAAGGTCGCGCCCGGCGGCGGCCCGGGCGGACCCGGCATCCCGATCTATCGACCGGCGGGGTATAAGTTCTTCGATTCGCTGGGTGTCGAGGCCAGCGGGAACATCTGTGTGGCGACGATCGGCGAAAGCGGGATCAGCGTCGTGTCACCAACGGGCGACCTCGTCGAATTCGTCGCGACCGACGACGTGTTCACGACCAACATCTGCTGGGGCGGGCCCGATCTGCACGACGCGTATGTCACGATGTCGGGCAGCGGCCGGCTCGTGACGATGCGCTGGCCGCGACCCGGATTGCGCCTGGCCTATTGAGGAAGCGGGCCCTCGTATGAAGGGTTGCATCGTTCCTTTACCGTCATTGCGAGCGCAGCGAAGCAATCCAGAACCGGACCAGGACGTCCTGGGTTGCTTCGCTGCGCTCTCAATGACGGGCCGAGTATTGCGTCGGTTCGATTACACCCGCGACCGCGGACCGAAGTCGAACCAGCCCGGACGCTGGCCTGCCGGATAGGCCGGACGGGCAGCGGTCTGACGGCGGCCGGTCAGGCGTTCACCGATCGTCGGCGCCGTGGTGGCAGCGACCGGCGCCGCGACCGGGCGGGCCTGCGCCGCTTCGGTCAGCCGCGCATTCTCGCGCTCCAGTTCGGCGACGCGGGCATTCGCGGCGGTGAGGCTGGTGTCGCCCTGTTTGCGATAGGTGCCGTGTGCCTCGCGCTCTGCGGCATAGCGCGCTTTCCACTTCTTGCCGCCGCTGCTGCTCGCCAATCCGAAGAACCAGCCTGCGATCAGGCACAGCGCCAGCGCGGCGAATTGCGTGGTGGTGGTGAACAGCATCCGTCGAGCCTCCTGTTACGGCAGCATAACGACGATGCCGGGGGTTGGTTCATCCGACAGGCGCAGCGTTTCCCTTCGGCCCTCACCTTCCGACGCTACGCGCCTCCCTCCCTCTCCCGCTGGGAGAGGGAAGAGACGGCGAAGCCGTCGATAGGGTGAGGGTGGGTGCGAGACGCTCTCAATCCTCGAACCGTCGCCCGACATGCGCCTCGCCACGCGCCTCCGCCAGCTGCGCCTGCCGGTGCCGCTCCGCGTAGCGTGCCCGATCCGCCGCATCGCGTGTGTCATGGCAGCGTGGGCAGCTCACGCCCTCCTCGTACAGCGGCGAGGCGCGATCCGCCTCTGACACCGGCATCCGGCACGCCCGGCACAAGCCATGGCTACCCGGCGCCAAGCCGTGCCCCACCGCAACCCGCTCGTCGAACACGAAACATTCGCCCCGCCACGCGCTCTGCTCGGCGGGCACCTCCTCCAGATATTTCAGGATGCCGCCCTTGAGGTGGAATACGTCGGGCACGCCCTCTGCCTTCAGGAACGCCGTCGCCTTTTCGCAGCGGATGCCCCCGGTGCAGAACATCGCGACCCGCTTGGTGCCGGCGAGCAATTCGTCGCGATGCGCCCGAAACCAGCCCGGAAATTCGCGAAAAGACCGTGTCTCCGGATCGACCGCACCATCGAACGTGCCGACCGCCGCCTCGTAATCGTTGCGCGTATCGATCAGCACCGTACCCGGATCGGCGATTAGCGCATTCCAGTCGGCGGGATCGACGTAGGTGCCGGGGTCCGTCGGGTCGACCAGCGGCTCGCCCATCGTGACGATCTCACGCTTCAGCCGCACCTTCGTCCGATGGAACGGCATCGTGTCCGCAGCGGAGAATTTCACCTCCAGCCCCGCGCAGCCCGGCAGGCCACGGATATGGCCAAGCACCGCGTCGATCCCTGCGGCCGGCCCGGCGATCGTGCCGTTGATGCCTTCCCCAGCGAGCAGCAGCGTGCCGCGCACGCCCTGCGCCTCGCATAAGGCGAGCAGCGGGCCTTGCAGCGCAGCGGGATCGGCGAAACGGGTGAAGTGGTACAGCGCGGCGACGGTGACGGACATGGGTAGGCCTTTAGTCGGTTCACGCGAAGACGCGAAGCCGCGAAGACGCAGGGTGGCCTCGCTCATCCGCAACCTCTTCGCGTCTTCGCGTCTTCGCGTGAACAAACTTGCGGTGACGAACCCGCCCGCAAACCCTATCTCTCGTCCGTGGCAAAGAAACCCAGACCCGGCCTGCCGACGCAGGCGCAGATCCTCGACTTCATCACGCAATCGGAGGTTCCCGCCGGCAAGCGCGAGATCGCCAAGGCGTTCGGCCTGACCGCGCAGGAAAAGATCGCGCTGAAGGCGATGCTGAAGGACATGGCCGACGAAGGCCTGATCGACAGCGCCCCCGGCCGCGCCTTTCACAAGATGGGCGGCCTGCCCAAGGTGACGGTGCTGCGCATCGCCGACGTCGACGATGGCGGCAACGTCTGGGCGGTGCCCGATCGCTGGGAGGCGGACGGCCCCGTGCCGCGGCTGCGCGTCCGCGAACGCAAGCGTGGCGCGCTCGGCATCGGCGAACGTATTCTCGCCCGCACCGAAGAGGCGGGCAACGGCTGGATCGCGCATCCGATGAAGGTGCTCGCCAAGGCATCGGAGCAAATCCTCGGCGTGTTGCGGCAGGACGGCGAACGCTTCTGGCTGACGGGTGTCGAGAAGAAGGAGCGGCGCGAATTTCCCGTCTCCGACACTGGCGGCGCTGCGGCGGGCGATCTGGTGATGACCGAAATGACCGGCCGTCCGCCGCGGATCAGCGTCCGCGTCGTCCAGCGGCTGGGTGATCCCTTTGCGCCGCGCAGCTTTTCGCTCATCGCGATCCACAAGCTCGGCATCCCGGACGTCTTCTCGGGCGATACGCTCGACGAGGCGAAGCGCGTGTCGGAACTGCCGCTCGGCGAGGATCGCGAAGACCTCACCCATCTGCCCATCGTCGCGATCGATCCGGTCGATGCGCGCGATCATGATGATGCCGTCTGGGCCGCACCGCATGAGGATGGCGGCTGGCAGGCGGTGGTCGCGATCGCCGATGTCAGTTTCTACGTCCGCCCCGGCTCGGAACTCGACCGCGAGGCACGGCGGCGCGGCAATTCGGTCTATTTCCCTGATCGCGTCGTGCCGATGCTGCCCGAAATCCTGTCGGCAGAGGTGTGCTCGCTGAAGGAAGGCGAGGACCGCGCGGCGCTCGTCTGCCACCTTCACATCTCCAAATCGGGCAAGCTGGAAAGCTGGCGCTTCGCCCGCGCTCGCGTCCGCATCGCGGCGAACCTCGCTTATGAGGAGGCGCAGGCGACGATCGACGCCGATGCCGGCGCGATGATCGAGGTGCTGCGCCCGCTGTGGGCCTGCTGGCGCGCGCTGGCCAAGGCGCGCGATGCGCGCGAACCGCTCGATCTCGACCTGCCCGAACGCCGCGTCGTGCTCGACGAGCAGGGCCGGATCATGTCGGTCGCCCCGCGCGAGCGACTCGATGCGCATCGGCTGATCGAGGATTATATGATCGCCGCCAACGTCGCCGCCGCCAAGGCGCTGGAGGCGAAGAAGGCGCCGGTCATGTACCGCGTCCACGAACCGCCCAGCCGTGAAAAGCTCGTCGCGCTGAAGGACTATCTCGAAACCTTCGATGTGCCCTTTGCGCTCGGCCAGGTGATCCGCCCGGCGACGTTCAATCACATTCTCGAACGGATCGGCGATGCGGACTTCCGCCCGCAGGTGATGGAGCAGGTGCTGCGCACGCAGACGCAGGCCTATTATGCGCCCGCCAACCAGGGGCATTTCGGCCTGTCGCTGGGTAGCTACGCGCACTTCACTTCGCCGATACGCCGCTATGCCGACCTCGTCGTCCACCGCGCACTCGTCGCGGCCTATGGCTTGGGCGAGGGTGGCCTCACCAAGGCGGATGCCGAGGCGATGGAGCAGATCGGTACGACGATCAGCGCGCTGGAGCGGCGCGCGATGGAGGCGGAGCGGGACACGATCGACCGCTATGTCGCGGCCTTCCTCTCGGAAAAGGTCGGCGAAACGGTGTCGGCGCGGATCACCGGCGTGCAGAATTACGGCTTTTTCGCCACCGTGGAGGGGATCGGCGGCGACGGCCTGATGTCGGTTCGCGACCTCGGTGGCGAATATTTCCGCTTCGACGAGGCGGCGCGCACATTGATCGGCGAGGACAGCGGCGAAGAATATGCGCTGGGCCAGCGATTGGAATTGCGCCTTGCCGAAGCGAACCCCGTGTCGGGCGCGCTGCGCTTCGAACTGCCGGGCGGCAAGGGCGCCGCGCCCGGGCCGCGGCATCTCGGCAAGGGCATCAAGGGCGGCCGCAAGGATCGCGTCGTCGCGCGCCGCGGCCGGCCCGGCAACATCCGCCACAACGGCAAGCGGCGGTGAGCGACCGGCTGACCCGTATCGCGACATCCGGCCCGCGCGGCACCGTGCGCGACCGCTATCTGGTCCATGGCACGATCGCCCCGCGCTTCGTCGCCGCGCATGCGGTGATCGCCGCCGATGCCATGTCCTTCGTCCCCGCCGATGCGCGCGAGGCGAAGGCCTTTGCCGCGATGATCGCCGACGGGTCGATCCGCGCCGTGGGGCAGGGCCGCTTCTGGTTCGACATGCATGCCTACGAAACCGCCGCCGCGGCCCGCCGGGCGAAGCGCGTGCCGGTGCTGCTGATGGTCGCGCTGCTGATCGCTGCGGTGGCGGTGGCCTTCTACCGAATCTAGTTCCCCTCGTCATTCCGGCGAACGCCGGAATCCATGGACACGCGGCGTCTGTGGCGGTCACACCATCAGAGGCACCGCGACCATGGATCCCGGCGTCCGCCGGGATGACGAGGCGAGCAATCCCTTAACGCCGCATCAACCCGAACTCCTTACACCCGCCGCCTGAACAAGGAGCGCTCGCACGCGATGATCGACAATCTGTCGCTGGCGCTGACGCACGGCCTGATGCTGCTCGCCGCCTGGCGCCTGCTGCGCCGGCCCGATCTCGATTCCGAATCGCCGCCGCCCCGCCACTGGCGGGCGCGCCGCACCGCGCCGCAGGAGCCGCCCGCCGGTGCGTGATCTCGTCTTCGTCGCCTTCCTCGCCGCGCTGTTCGGAATGGGCCTCCGGCGCCCGTTCCTGCTGGTGTGCGCGTACGTCTATATCGACATCGTCTCGCCGCAGCGGCTGACGTACATCCTGCTCAACGCCGTGCCCATTTCGCTGATCGCGGTGGTGCTGGCGGTCGGGGGCTGGCTGCTGATGGACGACAAGAGCGACAGCCGCTTCGCACCGCGCCAGGGCCTCATCATCCTGCTGCTGCTCTATTGCGGGATCACGACGATGAGCGCGGACTTCCCGGTCGACGCGCGCGACAAATGGGATTGGGTGTGGAAGTGTCTGGCCTTCGCCGCCTTCCTGCCGCTGACGCTGCGCACGCGCCTGCGCATCGAGTCGCTGCTAGTGTTCATGATCCTGTCGGCAGCGACGATCATCATCGTGGGCGGCATCAAGACCGCGGCGGGCGGCGGCGGCTATGGCCAGCTCGACCTGATGGTGACCAACAATTCGGGCCTGTACGAAGGGTCGACCATTTCCACCGTCGCGATCGCGATCGTGCCGCTGATCGCCTGGTTCATGCGCTGGGGCACGATCTTCCCGCCCGACTGGAAGGTGAAGGGCTTTTGCCTGTGCCTGATCTTCGCCTGCCTGCTGATCCCGATCGGCACGTCGACGCGCACCGGCACGCTCTGCACCGTCCTCGTCGCCCTCCTCTCGCTGCGCAACACGAAGCGCAAGTTCACCTATCTCGCCATGATCGGCGCGGCCGGCTTGCTCGCGGTGCCGTTCCTCCCCGCCAGCTTCACCGAGCGGATGAGCACGATCAAGAGCCATGACGCCGACGAATCCGCCTCCACCCGCATCGCCGTGTGGCAGTGGACGATCGACTATGCCAAGGCGCACCCTTTCGGCGGCGGGTTCGAGGCGTTCCGCGGCAATCACATCCGCTATGAGATCAAGAAGACCACCGCGGCCGACGGCAGCACACCCGCCGCGGTCACCGATCAGGCAGTGACCGACAAGGCCCGCGGCTATCACAGCGCCTATTTCGAGATGCTGGGCGAACAGGGCTATCCCGGCCTTGCCCTGTGGCTGGCGATCAGCCTGATCGGCCTCGTCCGCATGGAGGTGCTGCGCCGCCGCTATCGCGATCCCGCCGGCCCCTTCGGCTGGGCGGGCCCGCTTGCCGCCGCGCTCCAGACCGCGCACCTCGTCTATTTGCTCGGCGCGGCGTTCATCGCCATCGCCTTCCAGCCGTTCATCTACATGCTGCTCGGCGCGCAGATCGGCCTCGACACCTATCTCGCCCGCCGCCGCAGCGAAGAGGGGCAGGCACCGCTGCGCAAGCCGCGGGTCGCCACCATTCCGGCATGAGCGAACTGCGCGCGCTCACCTCTGCGCGCGGCATCGCGGCGTGGCTCGTTGTCCTCTACCATATCCGTGCCAGCATTGGCGGCCTGCCGCGGAGCGTCGAGGCGGTGTTCGCCAAAGGCTATCTGGCGGTCGATTTCTTCTTCCTCCTGTCCGGCTTCGTCATCTGGCTGATCTGGCACGACCGTCTGCGCGGGCACGGGGGCGCCGGCATCGCCCGCTTCCTGCAAAAGCGCGTCGCGCGCATCTGGCCGCTGCATGCGGTGATGCTCGTCTTCGCGGTCGCCCTCGCGCTCGCGTTGCGGGCCACCGGGCGCAGCGACCCCGCCTTTCCCTTCGCGGAACTGCCGCTGCACGTGCTGCTGGTCCAGAATTGGGGGTTCACCGATGCGCTGCACTGGAACGATCCGGCCTGGTCGATCAGCTGCGAACTCGCCGCCTATCTGCTGTTCCCGCTGCTCGTCCTGACGATCGACTGGCGGCGCCTGCCCGCGCTCGCGCTGGTCGCTATCGCGGCGGCAATCCTCGCGGGCCTCTACGTCGCGATGCAGGGTGCGCCGACGCTGGGCTGGGACATTCCGCGCTACGGCCTCGTCCGCTGTCTCGCCGAATTTGCGACCGGCACGATTCTCGCCGCGCTGTTCCTGCGCCGCCCGCCGCTCGCATGGCCGCTCGGCATCGCCGCGGTCGGCACGGCGGCCTGGGCGCTGGGCTTGCCTGAGACGTTCGCCGCGCCCGTCACGTTTGCCGCCCTGCTGCTGGCGCTGGCACTGACCGCCGGCACGCCGCGCCATCCGCTCGAGGGACGCTGGCTCCACGCGCTCGGCGAGATCAGCTACGCAACCTATCTGTCGCATTTCCTGCTGTGGAAGGCATTCAAGCTCGTCGCCGTCCGCGACGCCGCGTCGGTGCCCTGGCCGCTCATCGCCCTCTACCTCGCGCTCGTCCTTGCCGCATCCGTCTTCCTCTACCGCTGGGTCGAACGGCCTGCGCAACATCGGCTCAACGCGCTCGGGCGACCACGCGGCGCGCGGTAACCCTCGGAACCGCCTGCGACGCCTGGGCATTTCCTACTAGGAAGGGAGTGCCCAATTGGCCGCACGCATAGTCTATTGCGATGATTCCAAGCCCGGCATCACGCGCCGCAAGGTTCGCAATGGCTGGGCCTATTATGCCCCCGACGGCGATCGCATCACCGACCGTGACGAGATCGACCGGCTGAACGCGGTCGGCCTGCCGCCCGCCTATCGCGACGCCTGGTATTGTCCCAAGCCCAACGGCCATATCCAGGCGGTCGGCTGGGACGAGAAGGGCCGCAAGCAATATCGCTATCACACCGGCTTCCGCGAGGCGCAGGAAGCGGCGAAATACGAAAAGTGCGCCGATTTCGGCCATTGCCTGCCCAAACTGCGCGCGCGCGTCGAGGCAGACCTTGCGGCGCGCGGCCTGCCGCGGGACCGCGCCATCGCCGCGGTGGTGCGCCTGCTCGACATCGGCCATTTGCGCGTCGGCAACGAAGCCTATGCCGAAGCGAACAAGAGCTACGGCGCGACGACGCTGCGCAAGCGCCACGGCAGCGTCCGCGGCAACACGCTGAAGCTCCGCTACAAGGGCAAGTCCGGCAAGGAGCGCGACGTCGCGATCACCGACAAGCGGCTCGCCGCCACGGTACGCAAGATGCAGGATCTCGACGAACAGCATCTGTTCGCCTGGGTGGACGACGAGGGACAGGCGCACCCCGTCACCTCGTCGGACGTCAACGATTATATCAAGCGCGCGACCGGCGGCGATTTCACGGCGAAGCATTTCCGCACCTGGGGCGCCAGCGTCACCGCGTTCGAGGCCTTGGCGCGTGCCGAAGCCGACCTCAGCCTGAAGGCGCTGCTCGAACCCGTCGTCGCCCGCCTGGGCAATACGCCTGCCATCGCGCGCAAGAGCTACGTCCACCCGTCACTCATCGCCTTGGTGAAGACGGGGCAGGGCGCCTTCCGCCGCGCGTTGCGCCTGCCGCGCTCCGCCCGTCATCTCAGCCGTGAAGAGCGGGGGCTCATCGCCTTCCTCGAAGCCGGCACGCCCAGCACGGCGCCGCTGAAAGCCGCGGCCTGATCCCATTATGTCCAAGAACACGACCGCCACCTCTTCGCCGATCTTCGACAGCAACGGCGTCCAGGACCAATTGACCGGCCTGTACACCGCCAGCGAGGTCTGGCTGCACACCCACTGGCTGCAAATCCTCATCGCGCTCGCCGTCGGCGTGGTGATCGTCGTCGCGTTGCACGGCCTGCGTCGGCTGGGCGAACGCCTGTGCCGACGCAAGGATGTCTCGGGCGTTGCCGAAACGCTCGTGCGCCGCGGCTGGGGCGCGATCGTCGGCCGGGCGATCGCGCGCACCAACAACTTCTTCATCGTCATGCTCGCCGCCAAACTGGTCGCGGGCTATGCCGGCGCGCCGAGCCAGGTGTCGACGACGATCAACTTCCTGTGGACCGTCGCCTCGGTGTTCCAGGCGGCGATCTGGGCGCGTGAATTGATCCTCGGCGCGATCGAACACCGCACCAGCAGCGAACATTATTCGGGCGAGGCGTTGCTCAGCGCGATGGGCCTCATCCGCCTGCTCGTCACCGTCGCGCTGTTCGCGATCGCGCTGGTCGTCGTGCTCGACAATCTCGGCGTCAACGTCACCGGGCTGATCGCCGGTTTGGGCGTCGGCGGTATCGCCATCGGTCTCGCCGCGCAGGGCATTTTCGGCGACCTGTTCGCCGCGCTCGCGATCATCTTCGATCGGCCGTTCCGCCGCGGCGACAAGATCAGCTACGGCACGACCAACGGCGTCATCGAATCGATCGGCCTGAAGAGCACGCGCATCCGCGCCTTCACCGGCGAATTGCGCGTAATCAGCAACAAGCAGCTGCTCGACAAGGAAATCCAGAACACCAGCGTGCGCGACCATATCCGGCTCGCGTTCACGATCGGCGTCACCTACGAAACGCCGCCCGATACGCTCGCCCGCGTGCCGCAGATCATGCGTGAGATCGTCGAGGGCGAAGGCGGCAAGGTCGCGCGGTCCAGCTTCGAAACCTTCGGCGCCTCCAGCCTCGATTTCGTGCTGCAATTCGACATTCCGGGCGACGATTGGGCGACCGCACACCCGATGCGCGACCGCATCATGGTGTCGTTGATCCGCCGCTTTGCCGCGGAAGGGATCGGCATCGCCTACCCGACGCAGACGACCTACACCGCCGGCCCGGACGGCAAGCTGGTGATGCCCTACGCCACCGCGCCCTAGGCTTTTTCGAACATCGGGTCCGTCCGCTTGGGCGCGATTCATCGCGTAGGAATGCCAGGGTTCAAGCTTTCGGTCGGGAGAGGGGCTTGCGGAATGCCCCCGCCTCCGCCTACAGGATGGCGCGACGCGGAACGCCATCCGCGTGCCGCAATCGGGAGGGCGATTCTTCGTGACGACGATCACCGCGCAGGCGATGAAGGACAGGGTCGGCACCGAAACCGTGTCCGACTGGGTCGAAGTAACGCAGGACATGATCGATCGCTTCGCCGAAGCGACCGGCGACCATCAGTTCATCCATATCGATCCCGTCGCAGCGGCGCAGACGCCCTTCGGCGGCACGATCGCGCATGGCTTTCTCACGCTGTCGCTGATGCCGCTGCTCAGCAGCAAGGTGCCCGACGCGCCGCAGATCGAGGGCGCGCGGATGGGCGTCAACTACGGCGGCAACAAGGTCCGCTTCCTCACCCCCGTCCGTTCGGGATCGCGCGTGCGCGGCCGTTTCACGCTGCTCGCCTTCGACGAAAAGCGTCCCGGCCAGTTCCAGCAGACCACCAACTTCGTCGTCGAGATCGAAGGGCAGGACAAGCCTGCCCTGATTGCCGAATGGATCAGCCAGATTTTCGTCTGACGCCAACCCCATAGTCACCGAACCCGCGCGCCGCGTCGCGCCCCATCAAGGAAGCCAGCCCATGCGCTCCGCCGTCATCGTCTCCACCGCCCGCACGCCGATCGGCCGCGCCTATCGCGGCGCCTTCAACAACACGACGCCGCAGGCGCTGGCCGGCCATGCGATCGAACATGCCGTGAAGCGCGCTGGCATCGACGGCGCCGAAGTGGAGGACGTGGTGTTCGGCGCCGCGCTTCAGCAGGGGCATCAGGCAGGCAATATCGCGCGCCAGGCGGCATTGCGCGGCGGCCTGCCGATCACCGTGTCGGGCATGTCGCTCGATCGTCAGTGCGCCAGCGGCCTGATGGCGATCGCTACGGCGGCCAAGCAGATCGTGATCGACGGCATGGACGTCGCGATCGGCGGCGGCGTCGAAAGCATCAGCATGGTCCAGACTCCGCAGATGCGCGTCGCCCCCGACAAGCAGCTGCTCGCGATGCACAACGACATCTATATGCCGATGCTGCAGACCGCCGAAACGGTCGCCAAGCGCTACGGCATCGGCCGCGAGGCGCAGGACGCCTACGGCCTCCAGTCGCAGCAGCGCACCGCCGCGGCGCAGGCGGCGGGCAAGTTCGATGACGAGATCGTACCGATGGCGGCGACGATGAACGTCATCGACAAGGTGACGAAGGAGGTCAGCACCAAGGACGTCACGCTGTCGAAGGACGAGGGCAATCGTGCCGATACGACGCTGGAAGGCCTGCAGGCGTTGCAGCCGGTGGTCGGGCCGGACGGCGTCATCACCGCGGGCAATGCCAGCCAGCTGTCGGACGGTGCCTCGGCATCGGTGCTGATGGAGGAAAAGGTCGCCGCAGCGAAGGGGCTGACCCCGCTCGGCCGCTACGTCGGCATGGCTGTGGCGGGCACCAAGCCCGACGAAATGGGCATCGGCCCGGTCTTCGCGATCCCGAAGCTGCTCGAAAAGAACGGCCTGACGATGAAGGACATCGGCCTGTGGGAACTGAACGAGGCCTTCGCCGTCCAGGTCCTCTACTGCCGCGACAAGCTCGGCATTCCCGACGAATTGCTCAATGTGAACGGCGGCGCGATCTCGATTGGACATCCCTACGGCATGTCCGGCGCCCGCATGACCGGCCACGCGCTGATCGAGGGCAAGCGCCGCGGTGCGAAATATGTCGTCGTCACGATGTGCGTCGGCGGCGGCATGGGCGCGGCGGGATTGTTCGAGGTCCTATAAGTTGAAAATTAGGCCCGGAAAGGGTATGTAGGTTTTGGCGATGTCATAGGCGCCCTCTGCTTGGGCCTCGGTTGTGTCAGCGACCGAGGCCCAAAAACGTTTGGGACTCGCGTGTCAGCGCGAGCCCCGCCCGGCACCTTACCTGCTACGCGCCACTTCGATGATCTTCAGGACCAAGGTCCCGAAGGCGAAGAGCACGCCTAGGATCAGGCACAGATCGGCGAGCGTCATAGGCCCACTCCTCTGCTATGACGGCAGGATTGCCGCCACCGGCGATCGTGGCCGAAGCGGTCTTTCCGCGCAACCAACCCCCTATGCGCTCGTTCTCTCGACCGAACCCCCGGTACAGGAGACGATGCATGGCCGATCAAGACAGCCCGCAGGAAGTGGCCGCCAAGTTCCTCGACAAGCTGAAGTCCAGCCCGTTCGTGATGATCGGCCTGATGGACGGCGAGCATTCGGAGCCGATGACCGCGCAAATCGACGATGATCAGCCCAATACGCTGTTCTTCTTTGCCGGTCGCGACAACCGCATTGCCAAGGGCGGCGACGCCATGGCGCAGTTCGTCGGCAAGGGGCACGACTTCTTCGCGTGTCTCGCAGGCAACGTCAGCCGTGACGATGATCGCACGCAGATCGACAAGCTCTGGAATAATCAGGTCGAAGCCTGGTTCCCGGGCGGCAAGGAAGACCCCAACCTGACGCTGCTGCGTTTCGACATCGACAGCGCCGAACTGTGGGAAACCGACATCTCGATCGGTGGCCGGCTCAAGATGCTGTTCGGCGGCACGATCCGCAGCGACGAATCGAGCAGCCACGCTGTGGTCGACTCGGTCGCCTGAGGCATCTGGCCTCGTAAACGACGGGAGGGGCGGTTCCGACGGGAGCCGCCCCTTCGCGTATCAGGCGTGCGCCGCCATCCATTCCTCGACGATCGGCGCCACCTTGTTGCGCCAGCGCGAGCCGTTGAAAATGCCGTAATGGCCGGCGCCCTCGGCCATGTAATAGCGCTTTTGCTCGGCCGGCAGGTTGGTGGCGAGAGTCAGCGCCGCCTTGGTCTGCCCGAGCCCGGAAATGTCGTCGCGCTCGCCCTCGATCGCCAGCACCGCGACGTCGGTGATCGCGCCCGGATCGACGCGGCGTCCACGGTGCAGCATCTCGCCACGCGGCAGGGCATGCGTCTGGAAGACCAGATCTACCGTCTGCAAGTAGAATTCCGCCGTCATGTCGCAGACCGCGCGATATTCCTCGTAGAAGTTTTTGGTAGCCTGCGCGCTTTCGCCGTCGCCCTGGACCAGATGCTTGAACATCTCCCAATGGCTCATCATGTGATTGCCGAGGTTCATCGACATGAAGCCGGCGAGCTGCAGGAAGCCCGGATACACTTTCCGCCCCGCGCCCGGATACATCATCGGCACGGTCACGACGACATTCTGTTCGAACCAGGCGTGCGGGCGTTCGGTGGCGAGCGTGTTGACCGCGGTCGGCGCCTCGCGCGTGTCGATCGGTCCGCCCATCATCGTCAGCGTCTTGGGTCGGCAGGGGTGCTTGTCCGCGCTCATCAGCGCGACTGCGGCATAGCAGGGCACCGACGGCTGGCAGACCGCGAGCATATGCGTGCCGCCCTGGCCCTCGTTCGGCCCCATCGCTTCCAGGAAGGCGACCAAATAGTCGATATAATCGTCGAGGTCGAAATGGCCGTCCTTCAGCGGCACCAGCTTCGCATCGCGCCAGTCCGTGATGTAGACGTCCGCGCTCGGCAGCATCCGTTCCACCGTACCGCGCAGAAGCGTCGCATAGTGGCCCGACATCGGCGCGACGATCAGCAGCTTCGGCCCGCCCTCCACGCCGTCGCGGCGGAAGCGCTTCAGCTGGCCAAATGGCTTCTGCAGCACGATCTCCTCATGCACCGCCACCTCGTTGCCGTCGATGACGGTGTGGTCGAGGCCGAAGGCCGGCTTGCCGCGCGTCGCGGAGGCATGGGCGAACACCTCCAGCGCGGAGCTGACCAGCTGGCCGCCACCGACATAGGACCAGGGATTGGCCGGATTGCGCATCCAGTCCGCGCCGAAGGTCGCCATGGCGCTGGCCCCGGCCAGCATCGAGCGCTGCATTTCATAGGCGTCGTAGAGCATGATCGTGTCGTAGCCTGTATTGGTTGCCGTATACGTAACGGCATTCGCGGGTGCTGCAATCGTCTGAACGCCCGAGACGCGCGATAAGCGCCAGTCCGAGTGAATGCGCGCGGCGTTGAGCCGCCTTGCCCCGGCTGCTAGGCGCGAGCGATGGCGCGTTCCCCCGTTTCCCCCACTCCCGCCGCCGGCAAGGGCCGGCTCGGCGACCTTTGCCTCGTATGGGATATCGCGCTGCGCTATCCCCGGCACATCGCCATCGCGCTGGCCGCGCTCGCCACCACCTCGGCGGCAACGATCGGCATCCCCTATGGCTTCAAGCGGGTGATCGACCGCGGCTTCGTCGCGGGCGGGCAGGGGACGGTGGATGCGTCCTTCCATTACCTGCTCATGATCGTCGCAGTACTCGCGGTGGCGACGGCGATCCGCTTCTACCATGTGTCGTGGCTGGGCGAGCGCGCCGTCGCCGACCTCCGGCTGAAGGTGCAGGCGCACCTGCTGGCGCTGACGCCGCGCTTCTTCGAGGAAAACCGCCCGTCGGAAATCGCCTCGCGTCTCACCTCCGATACGACGCTCATCGAGACGGTCGTCGGCACCACCGTGTCGATCGCGTTGCGCAACACCGCGACCGGCATCGGCGGCATGGTCTATCTGTTCGTGCTGTCGCCCAAGCTTGCCGGCATGCTGCTGCTCGGCATCCCGCTGGTGGTGCTGCCCATCACCATCTTCGGTCGGCGCATCCGCGCGCATTCGCGCACCTCGCAGGACCGGATCGCCGATGTCGGCGCGCTGGTGACCGAGACGCTGGGCGCGATGAAGATCGTCCAGGCGTTCGGTCAGGAATCGCGCGAGGCGGCGCGGTTCGGCGCGGCGGTGGACGCGACCTTCGCCGCGGCGAAGCGCCGCATCGCGCTGCGCGCCGCGATGACCGCGATCATGATTGGCCTCGTCTTCGGGTCGATCGTGCTGGTCGTGTGGGAGGGCGTCGCCGACGTCACCGCTGGGCGCCTGTCGGGCGGCGGCATGTTCGCCTTCGTGGTGACGGGCGGCATCGTTGCGGGCGCGTTCGGCGCGCTGACCGAAGTCTATGGCGACCTGCTGCGCGGCGCCGGCGCGGCAAGCCGTATCGCCGAACTGCTGCGCGAAACGCCGGAGATCGCCCGGCCCGCCGCTCCGATCCCCTTGCCCGTGCCGGTGGCGGGGGCGCTCGCGTTCGAAGGCGTGCGCTTCCATTATCCCACGCGCCCCGATGCAGCGGCGATCGACGACCTGACGCTGACCATCCGCCCGGGCGAAACGGTCGCGGTGGTCGGCCCCTCGGGCGCCGGCAAGTCGACGCTGTTCCAGCTAGCCGAACGCTTCTACGATCCCGCCGCGGGCCGCGTGCTGCTCGACGGCGTCGATCTGCGCGAGGCGGACCCCGCCGCGGTGCGGGCGCAGATGGCGATGGTGCCGCAGGATGCGGTGATCTTCGGTGCCAGCGCGCGCGACAATCTGCGCTATGGCCGGTGGGAGGCGAGTGACGACGAACTCTGGGCCGCGGCGGAGGCGGCCAACGCCGCCGAATTCCTGCGCACGCTGCCGCAGGGGCTCGACACCCACCTGGGCGAGGGCGGCGCGCGTCTGTCGGGCGGCCAGCGCCAGCGGGTGACGATCGCCCGCGCCCTGCTGCGCGACGCGCCGATCCTGCTGCTCGACGAGGCGACCAGTGCGCTCGATGCCGCCAGCGAACGGCTGGTGCAGCAGGCGCTCGAACGGCTGATGCAGAACCGCACGACGCTGGTCATCGCGCACCGGCTGGCGACGGTCCGCGCCGCACA
The DNA here is from genome assembly GCF_043498045.1 of Sphingomonas sp. S6. NCBI lineage: Bacteria > Pseudomonadati > Pseudomonadota > Alphaproteobacteria > Sphingomonadales > Sphingomonadaceae > Sphingomonas > Sphingomonas sp. S6. The sequence continues at coordinate 299,732 of NZ_JBIEOE010000003.1, read as the reverse complement.
GCGGATCGTGGTGATGGACCAGGGCCGCATCGTCGAGGACGGCACTCACGCCAGCCTGATCGAACGCGGCGGGCTGTACGCGCGACTCGCCCGGTTGCAGTTCAACGAAGCGGCGTAAGGGGCGCCCCCCCACGCACACATCCGTCATTCCCGCGAAGGCGGGAATCCAGACGCGCAGGTCCCGCTTGAGCCGCACCGGTAGCGGCTCTGGATTCCCGCCTTCGCGGGAATGACGGGCAGGGTAGGGGCGCCCCACTCTCCCTCGCCATCCCGGCGCAGGCCGGGATGACGAAGGAGAGGGGAAAAGGGCCACCCCCTTGCCCCCACGTCCCCCAAAGCGCATGACGTGAACGTCAAGCAACGGGAGAGGGCAATGCGCGACTTCGACATCATCGTCTATGGCGCCACCGGCTTCACCGGGCGTCTCGTCGCCGAATATCTCAGCCAACAGGGCGTCACCCGCTGGGCGATGGCGGGCCGCAGCCGTGCCAAGCTGGAGGAGGTGCGCGACCTGATCGGCGCGCCTGCCGATACGCCGATGGTCGTCGCCGATGCCGACAATCCCGCCTCGCTGAAGGCGATGGCCGAATCGACCGAGGTCGTGCTGACCACCGTCGGCCCGTACCAGCTCTACGGCGCCCCGCTGATCGCCGCCTGCGTCGCTGCGGGCACCGCCTATGTCGACCTGTGCGGCGAGCCGGCGTGGATGCGCCACATGATCGACGCGCATCATGCCGAGGCGCAGCGCACCGGTGCCCGCATCGTCTTTTCCTGCGGCTTCGATTCGATCCCCTTCGACCTCGGCGTGCTGACGTTGCAGGAATGCGCGCGCGCCAAATACGGCATGCCCGCGCCGCGGGTGAAGGGCCGGGTGCGCGCGATGAAGGGCGGCTTTTCGGGTGGCACCGCCGCCAGCCTGAAGGCGACGCTCGCCGCCGCGGCGCGCGATCCGTCGATCGTCGCGCTGCTCACCAGCCCGTTCGCGCTGACGCCCGGCTTCAGCGGCCCGCATCAGCCGACCGGCATGCTCCCCGAATTCGACGCGACGCTCAACACCTGGGTCGCACCGTTCATCATGGCGGCGATCAACACCAAGAACGTCCACCGCACCAACTATCTGCTCGGCCACCGCTACGGCACCGACTTCGTGTATGACGAGATGATGGTCGCAGGGCTCGGCGAGATGGGCAAGGCCGCGGCGGAGGCGATCGCCAAGCTCAACCCGCTCGCCGGTGACAAGGGCCCCAAGCCCGGCGAAGGCCCCAGCAAGGAGGAGCGCGACAGCGGCCATTACGACCTGCTGTTCGTCGGCCTGATGCCCGATGGCGCACGGTTCGACGCGGTGGTCACCGGCGATCGCGATCCCGGTTACGGCTCGACCAGCAAGATGATCGCCGAAACCGCGCGCTGTTTGATCGAGACGGAGGGGGCGGGCGGCATCTGGACGCCGGGCGCATTGCTCGGCACCGGATTGCGCGATCGCTTGCAGGACAAGGCGGGGCTGACCTTTACCGCCGGCTAGGCTGCGGTTGACGCGGCATTAAGCACTGCGGGTGCAAGGGCTTGGGTCATGCGGATTCTCCATGTCCTCGACCACGGACTGCCCTTGCAAAGCGGCTATACGTTCCGCACGCGCGCAATCCTGAAGGCGCAGGAGGCGCGCGGCTGGCACGTCGCCGCCGTCACCGGCCCACGCCACGGCGTTGCGCCGGACGCGGTCGAATCGGTCGATGGCCTGACCTTTTATCGCACCCAGGCAACGCGAAAGGGTGGCGTGCTGGGCGAGGTCGCCGGCCTTGCCGCCTTTGCCCGGCGGATCGATGCGGCGGTCGACGCCTTTCGCCCCGATATCCTCCACGCCCATTCGCCCGTGCTCGATGCGATCGCGGCGTTGCGCGTTGCGCGCGCACGCGGCCTGCCGCTGGTCTACGAAATCCGCGCCTTTTGGGAGGATGCGGCGGTCGGCAACGGGACGGGCACCGAAGGGTCGGCCAAATATCGCGTTACCCGGGCGATGGAGAGCTGGGCGGTGCAGCGCGCCGATGCGGTGGCCGTGATCTGCGACGGCCTGCGTGGTGACCTGATCGCGCGCGGCGTGGCGGCGGACAAGATCGTCGTCTCGCCCAACGGCGTCGACCTGACGCTGTTCGGCGAACCGGTCGCACGCGATCCCGCGCTCGCCGCATCCTTGGGGCTGGAGGATGCCGAGACGATCGGCTTCATCGGCAGCTTCTACGATTACGAGGGGTTGGACGATCTGATCGCCGCCATGCCGGCGCTGGTTGCCGCTCGGCCCAAGGCGCGGCTGCTGCTCGTCGGCGGCGGCCCGATGGAGGCGGCGTTGCGCGCGCAGGCGGCGGCATCGCCGGCAGCGGACGCGATCCGCTTCGTCGGCCGCGTACCGCATACCGAGGTGGAGCGCTATTACGCGCTCGTCGACGTGCTCGCCTATCCGCGCAAGCGCATGCGCCTCACCGATCTCGTCACGCCGCTCAAACCCCTGGAGGCGATGGCGCAAGGCAAGCTGGTCGCCGCGTCCGACGTCGGCGGCCATCGCGAATTGATCCGTGACGGCGACACCGGCACGCTCTTCGCCCCCGACGATCCCGCCGCCATCGCCACCGCGCTCGCCGGCCTGCTCGCCGACCGCAGCGGCTGGGACGCGCGACGCGCCCGCGGGCGCGCATTCGTCGAGGCGGAGCGTAACTGGTCGTCAAACATTCGTCGTTACGATCCCGTTTACCAGCGGCTCACGTCGGCCGCGCTGATGGACACAGCATGCCAGCATTCCCCGGCCAGCCTATGACCCAGACCATGCCGTCGCGCGCCGCGATGATGCACTGGATCGCCCCCGTGGGTGGCGCGGTGGCCGCGCTGGCCGTCGCCGGGCTGTTCGTCGCATTACCTGCCAGCGTGCTGGAGGATTGGGTATGGCGCAGCGGCCTGCCGTCGCTGATCGGCGCGGCGGAACCGCCATTGGGCGCGACCGCGCGCGCCGTACTGGCGCTGGCCGGTGGCGCGCTGGCCGGTGCGGTCGCCTGGTCGGCGCTGTTCCTGCTGTTCGGCCCGGGTGGCCTGCTCGCACCGCGCGCCGCTTCCAGCGATGGCGTCCCCGTCCTGCGTCGCGCCGACGCGCACCCCGACGCTCCCGCGCGTCGCCCGCTGTCGGCTGCGGATCTGGAGGATGACGACGACGCCGTTTTTGCGCGCCCTGTCATCAGCCCGGCACCCCCGCCGCCGGTCGAACAGCCGATTCCGGCGGACCTCGATTTGCCGCTCGCCGCCTTCCACCCCGGCGCACTGCCGTCCGTGCCGTTGACGCCGGTGCGCCCCGTGCCGCCGTTGCGCGTGCCCACCAAGTTGGCCGCCGAGGAGCCCTCTGCCCCCGCCGCCCCGCCGACGATCGAATCGCTGATCGATCGGCTGGAGCGTGTCACGCGTCGCCGTCCGAAGCGGTGAGGCGCACACCGCCAGACACACTTTAGAATATCGGGTATCGCTTTTGGGGTTATCGGACCCCGGAACCTCTGTTAGCCTTCGAAAAAATCGAAGGAGAGGTCGATGGCTGGTCCCACCGCGTCCGGGAACGTGGCGGCGCAGGCGCCCGCGCCGCGCTACGCCTGGTATGTGCTTGCCATCCTGTTCGTCGTCTATGTCCTCAATTTTGTTGACCGGCAGGTGATCTCGATCCTGGCAGAGGACATCAAGCGCGACCTGAACCTGAAGGACGAAGATCTCGGCTTCCTCTATGGCACCGCCTTCGGGGTGTTCTACGCGCTGTTCGGCATTCCGCTTGGCCGCCTGGCGGACAGCTGGCATCGCGTGCGGCTCATGACCGTCGGCCTCGCGCTCTGGTCGACGATGACTGCATTGTCCGGCTTTTCGCGCACCGGTGGCCAGCTCGCCGCGGCGCGCATCGGCGTCGGGATCGGCGAGGCGACCGCGAGTCCCGCCGCTTATTCGCTGATTTCCGACTATTTCCCCAAGCGGCTGCGCGCGACGGCCTTGTCGATCTATTCGGCGGGCCTGTACGTCGGCGGCGGCGTATCGCTGTTCATCGGCGGACTGATCGTCCAGGGCTGGAACCGCGCCTATCCCGGCGGCGGGCCTTTGGGTCTCGTCGGGTGGCAGGCGGCGTTCCTTGCGGTCGGTATTCCCGGCCTGATCGTGGCGCTGTGGGTCGCGACGATCCGCGAACCGATCCGCGGGCTGGTCGAGGGGCTGCCCGAACCGGACAAGCATCCCGCCCCCTTCCGCGCCTTCTTCCAGGAACTGCTCACGATCATTCCGCCGCTCACGCTGATCGGCGCGGCACGCGGCGGCACGCGGGCATTTCTCATCAATCTCACCGGTCTTGCCGCGGTGGTGGCGGTCGTCGCCTTCCTGATCGGCATCGGCGAACCCAAGCCGCAATGGCTGGCGATCGGGATCGGCGTCTATGCGGTCTTCTCCTGGGCCTGCGCGCTCAAGCGCCGCGATCCCGCGACATTCGCGCTGATTGTCGGCACGCCGGCCTTCCTCTGCACCGTCGTCGCCTACGGTCTCAATTCCTTCCTCAGCTACGCCGCCAGCTTCTGGGCGGCGCCTTATGTGCTGCGCACCTTGGGCGAGACGCCGGCCCGAGCCGGCCTGTTGCTCGGCAGCAGCGGCGCGCTGGCCGGGTTCCTGGGGCTGACCATCGGCGGCATCGTGGCCGACCGTCTGCGCCGTACCGATCCCGCCGGGCGGCTGATCGTCGTGATCTTCGGCGCGACCGTGCCGATTCCGTTCCTGATCGGTGCCTTTACCGCCTCCAGCGTCTGGGTCTTCTATCCCTGCCTGTTCCTGTCGGGCCTCACCGCCAGCGGCGCGTTGGGATCGGCGGCGGCGACGACGCAGGATCTGGTGCTGCCCCGCATGCGTGGCACCGCGACCGCGACCTTCTTCATCGGCACGACGCTGATGGGCCTTGCGATGGGGCCGTATCTGGCGGGCCGCATCTCGACGCTGTCGGGCAGCCTGTCGGTCGGCATGCTGTCGCTGCTCGCGATCATGCCGGTGACGCTTACCTGCGCGATCGCCGCCTATCGCCTTGTCCCCGCCGCCGAAGCGTCACGCGAAGCGCGCGCGCGGGCGGCGGGGGAGCCGATCTGATCGCCTAGCGCACCCGCTCGTCTCGCAACCGCTTGGCGACCTTCACCGCCGACGCGCGGGCATAGGCACGGCAGGCACCGGGCGCGGTGCGGAAGCGATCGGTCGCATCGTCCTGATCGGCATGCGCGGTGATCAGCAGGTCGCACGGCAGCGCCGCCATCGCCGCCTGCCCACGGCGAAAGGCCGCGAGCACCGGCCGCGCGGCGGGCGCGCTGAACCGATAGCCGGGCGCGGACACGGGGTTGAGGCTGCTCGCGAAGACGATGGTCTTGCACGCCCGCCCCTCGCACGCACGCCAGCTCCAGCTCATGCTGCCCATCGTATGCCCCGGCGTCGCCCGCGCGGTAACGACCGTATCGCCCAACCGCAGCGTCTCGCCATCGCGGATCGTGCGCACCGCCGGCACCGCGGGAAAGCGACTGTCATAGCCGCGCTGCGGATCGTCAGCGGCCAGCCGACCGCTGCGCAGTCCCTCCGCCCCGCGCGCACTGGCGACCACCGTCGCACCGGTATCGCGCGCCAGTGCGGCGAGGCCACCGGCGTGGTCGAAATGCGGTTCGGTGCTGAGGATGTAGCGGATGCGCCGCGGGTCGAAACCCAGTTTACGGACATTGGCGAGGATCGCCGGCTCGGCCTGCGGCAATGCCCCGTCGATCAGGATCAGGCCGTCGCCGGTATCCATCAGCGCGACGCTGAGCCCGCCGAAGCCCACAAGATAGGTCTTGCCGAACACCCGCACCGGCGGGGCGGGGCGCAGCCAGTCTTTCGCCTGTTCGACCGCGAGCGGACGGGTCAGCGGATCGTCCGCGGTCGGGGAAACGGCGGCAAGCATGGCCGCAAACAAGGTAACGAGCATCGGCGGTCTCCTTCGCCGCGCAGAATGCCTCGGTGCTGGGGCCGCCAACAAACCATCTTCTCTCGACACAGGCATGAATTCGCCTCATGCCTCGGTTCATGGACCGCGCTCAATTACCCCTCAATGCGCTCCGTGCCTTCGAGGCGGCGGCGCGGCATCTCAACTTCACCCGAGCAGCGATCGAATTGTGCGTCAGCCAGGGCGCGGTCAGCCACCAGGTCGCGCAGCTCGAACGCCGGCTCGGCACGCGGCTGTTCCACCGGTTGCCGCGCGGACTCGCACTGACCGATGACGGCCATGCCTTGGTGCCGGTGCTCGCCGAGACGTTCGACCGGATTGGCGCGACGCTGGACGGCTATGCCGACGGGCGCTTCCGCCACCCGCTGCACGTCGGCGTGGTCGGCACCTTCGCCACCGGCTGGCTGATCGCGCGAATCGACGATTTCGACGCGACGCATCCGCACATCGACCTGCGCCTCGCGATCAACAACAACCGCGTCGATCTGGCGGGCGAGGGCCTGGATTATGCGATCCGCTTCGGCGACGGCGCGTGGCATGGTACGGCGGCGGAGCCCGTGCTCGACGCGCCGCTGACCCCGTTGTGCGCGCCCTCCGTCGCGGCGCGGCTGAGCAGCCCGGCCGATCTGGCGCGCGAGCGGCTGCTGCGCTCCTATCGCCCCAGCGAATGGGGCCTGTGGTTCGCCGCGGCGGGCGCCGCCACGCCGCCGTTGCGCGGGCCGATGTTCGACAGTTCGGCGCTGATGGCGGGCGCGGCGGCGGCGGGGCTGGGGGTGGCGCTCGCCCCGCGCGCGATGTGCCTGCGCGATCTCGCCAGCGAACGCCTGGTCCAGCCCTTCGCCATCGAGGTCGACGCCGGCCGCTACTGGCTGACCCGCCTGCTGTCGCGCAAGGAAGGCCCGGCGATGCAGGCGTTCCGTCGCTGGCTGCTCGATCAGTCCGCCGCCTTCAGGTCGTCGTCCGACGGCTCGTAGCCCAGGATGTCGCCCGGCTCGCACTCCAGATAGCGGCAGATCGCGGCGAGCGTGCCGAAGCGCACGCCCTTCACCCGGCCCGACTTCAGCAGCGACAGGTTTGATTCGGTGATGCCGATCGCTTCGGCAAGCTCCTTCGACCGCACCTTGCGGCGCGCGAGCATGACGTCGAGGTTGACGATGACCGGCATCAGACGAAATCGTCCAGATCGCGCTGCGCCTGCAATCCCGATTCGAGCGCGCCGACCGTGGCATAGGCGGCGATGGCGAGCAGCAGCGGCGGCACGATCGCATTGACGTCGAGGGGCAAAATCCAGTGCGGCCCCCAAGAGGTGCCCCGGTACAGCAGCATCTGGCGCAGCGCGTCGGACAGCGGCTGTGCGATCGCCCACAGGATCGCGGCGATCGTCGCACGGCGCAGCCACGGCAGCGCCCGGGCGAAGGCATCGGTCGGCGGCCCGCCGAGCCGGCGCAGCGCGAGTCCGACCGCGGCCATCAGGATGGCGAACGGGCCGACGTCGATCAATTCGATTCCCGCCAACGCCAGCCGGACGGGGCCCCGGGCGACATAGGCGTCGAGGCGGCGGAGGTCGGCGGGAGAGCGGGACAGGCGGGCGGCATCCTCCGTGTCGAACAGCTCTGCCGGGGCCGATGTCCGACTACATCCTTGTTCGCCGCAATGGATGCGCGGCGCCGGCCAGAGACCGGCCAGCGGGATCGTCGCCGCCGCGAGCGCTGCGATCGCGAGGAACAGAACGCCCGCCAGTCGGCAGCGGCGCGCCTTGCGGGCGATTCGGGTGCGGGGGTCGAGCGGCGGGCGCATCAGACGAAATCGTCCAGATCGCGTTGCGCGCGCAACCCTGCTTCTATCGCCCAGATCGCGGCATAGGCGGCGATGGCGAGCAGCAGCCCGGTAGCGATGTCGGCGAGGTAAATGTTCGTGTACAGGGTCGGTCCGGCCGGCGTGCCGGGCGACAGCCACGATTCGAGTGCGGTCTGATACACCGCATGGGCGAGCGTCCAGACGATGGCGGCGATCGAGGCGCGGCGCAGCCACAGCAATGCCCGCTGCAACGGATCGGCACCGCGTCCACCGAGGCGGCGCAGGGCCACGCCGACGCTGAACAGCAACGCGGCAAAGGGCAAAGCGTCGATCGCCTCGATCCCCGCAAGGCCCCAGCGCACCCGGCCCTGCGCGGCAAAGGCGTTCAACGCCTTCAGCGCGGCGGGCGACGCCTCCACGCGCAGTCGCTCGTCGCTGTCGATCAGCGTGACCGGCCGCGCCCCCCACACGCAGCCGTAGCCGCCGCCGCATCCCGGCGACGCGCCCGGCGTCAGCCCGGCAAAGGCGATCACCGGCAGCATCACCGCGGCGCCGATCAGAAACGCCAACCCCGCAAGCCGGCAGAGCCACGCCTTGCGCGGCGGCAGCCAATATCCGTCCTTCATCATATTCTTTCTGTTTGACAGAAATTTCTTAGCTTCATACACGAATGAGGCCGGCTGGTCGACAGCCGCACGAAGGGGACACACGCCATGAAGACCGGGATGATGCGCCTGTTGGGCGCCACGATGCTGCTTGGCCCGATGCCGGCCATGGCGCAGGATTTAACGATGCATGCGCCCGAAGTGGCGATCGGCGTGCTGCGGCACGGCGCGAACTTCCATCCGCTGGGCAGCCAGCTGACCTTCCCCGCGCTAGGGCCGGGCGAGGTGTATGAGGGCATGGAAGAGCATGGCACCACCGATATCCAGCTCGTCTATCGCACCAAGATGCTGCCGATCCGCTGGGTGCTCAAACCGCGGTTGACCGCCAAGGCGCAGATCAACACCGCGGGCAAGACGAGCTTCGCCAGCCTCGGCGCGGAATGGCGGCAGCATGCCTTTAAGGGCCGTGTCTACGCGCAGATCGGCATCGGCGTGACGATCCACGATGGCTATCGCTACCTGCCCAACCCCTTCCTGCCCGGCCTGGACAGCGCCGAGGCATGGCGCCGTTACGAGATATATCAAAGCCGCACCGGCTTCGGATCGCGCGTGCTGTTCAACCCCAATGCCTCGATCGGCGTGCGGATCGACCGGCGCTGGGCGGTCGAGGCGACCTGGGAGCATTTCAGCCACCGGCGGCTGTTTTCGGACGTCAATCCGGGGATCGACAATGTCGGCATCCGGCTGGTGCGGGCGCTGGGCCGGTGATCGCGCTCGCGCTGCTGCTGTCGGTGCAGGCGGTAACGCCCGTCGCGGAGCCGTCGGCGGAGGATATCGTGGTGACCGGACGGCGCCAAGCGGCGAGACGGCTGCGGATCGTGACCAAGACCGACCGCCGCACCGGCGACATACGCTGCGTCTTCAAACGGCGCAGCGGCGATGCCGCACTGGATGCGGGGATGTGCGCAGGCCTGCTCGCCTGCGCGCCGGTAGCACGGACGAGCGCGGCGGTGACGGCATGCATGACGCCGGTATGGAAGCGGCTGATTGATGGTGAGGCGGCGCCTGCCGGGTGATGCGCAGGCCCGTCGTTCTGCCCCCCGTCACCCCGGACGTGTTCCGGGGTGACGGGGGGATGTTTCGAGCCTCTTGCCGTCCCTCTGCGACCCGGTGGACCCTGGAACACGTCAGGGGTGACGGCGTGAGTGGGGCCATTGCCGCCTTCCTCTCATCGTCATTCCCGCGAAGGCGGGAATCCAGACGCGCTGCCGTCACGCCTCCAGCGGAAACGTCAGAGGTTATGGATTCCCGCCTTCGCGTGAATGACGAACCGGAGGTGGCAAGCCTCGCCGCGCGCCGTCCGATCGCGCGCCTCATCGAACCAACAGTTCCGCCCCGAACCCGGGTTCTCTCCCCCCCGTCTTTCGGCTACGCGCTCATCCATGGGCACGACGATCCGTTGCGACCTGGCGATCGTCGGGGGTGGGCTGGCCGGTGGCCTGATCGCGCTGGGGGTGAAGGCGCGCGCGCCCTCATGCGACGTGCGCATCGTCGAAAGCGGCTCGACGCTGGGCGGCGATCACGTCTGGTCGTTCTTCGGCAGCGACGTCGCCCAGGCCCATCGCGCGCTGGTGCAGGACATGGTGGTGCATGGCTGGCGCGGCTATGACGTAGTCTTCCCAAATCTGACGCGTGATGTCGACGCGACCTATTATTCGATCACCAGCGAACGGTTCGACGCCGTGCTGCGCGCCAAGCTGCCGGCGCAGGCGATCATGACCGGCCGGCGCGTACTGGCACTGTCCGCGACCGCCGTGGTGCTGGGCGACGGCGACCGGATCGAGGCGGGCGGCGTCATCGACTGCCGCGGCCCCGGCGACCTCGATACGCTGGAATTGGGCTGGCAGAAGTTCGTCGGCCACGAACTGGCGCTCCCCGCACCCCACGGCATCGAGCGGCCGCGGGTGATGGACGCCACCGTCGACCAGATCGACGGCTATCGCTTCGTCTATTGCCTGCCCTTCGCGCCCGACCGGATGTTTGTCGAGGACACCTATTACAGCGACACGCCCGGTCTCGACGTGCCAGCCCTTCGCGCACGTATCGCCGATTATGCACAGGCGCGTGGCTGGGCGGGCGCAGAGGTCGTGCGGCGCGAGGCGGGGTCGCTGCCGATCACCTTGGGTGGCGATTTCGACGCCTATTGGCGCTCGACCGGCAAGGGGATCGCCAAGGCGGGCATGCGCGCAGGCCTGTTCCAGCCGGCGACCGGCTATTCGCTGCCCGACGCGGTGCGCTTCGCCATCGCGCTGGCGGACAGCGGCGACTGGTCCGGCGCGGGCCTCGCCACCTTCGCCTATGCCCATGCGCGCGAACACTGGCGGCGCGGGGCCTTCTACCGCATGCTCAACACGATGATGTTCCGTGCGGGCGATCCGGCGGAACGCTGGCGCATCATCGAACGCTTCTACCGTCTGGACCCGGCGCTCATCACCCGCTTCTATGCGGGGCGGTCGAGCATCGGGGACAAGGCTCGCATCGTAACAGGGAAACCGCCGGTGCCGGTTGGTCGCGCGCTGCACGCGCTGCGGTCGACGGCATGGCGGTAGGACAGGGATATAGGACATGAAGTCGGCGATCGTCATCGGATCGGGGTTCGGCGGGCTGGCGCTGGCGATCCGGCTGCAATCGGCAGGGGTCGCGACGACGATCGTCGAAGCGCGCGATCGGCCGGGCGGCCGCGCCTATTATTGGGAAAAGGACGGCTTCACCTTCGACGCCGGCCCGACCGTCATCACCGATCCGGCCTGTCTGCAGGAATTGTGGGCACTGACCGGCGCCGACATGGCGCGCGACGTCACTTTGGAGCCGGTGACGCCTTTCTACCGCCTCAACTGGCCCGACGGCACGAACTTCGACTACACCAACGACGAAGCCGCCTTGCAGCGCGAGATCGGCAAGCTCGATCCCGCCGACATCGCCGGCTACCATCGCTTCCTCGAATATGCCGAGGGCGTGTACCGCGAAGGCTATGAAAAGCTCGGCCATGTCGCCTTCCTCGACTTTGCGTCGATGGTGAAGGCGGCGCCGGCGCTGGCGAAATACCAGGCATGGCGGTCGGTCTATTCGATCGTGTCGAAGTTCGTGAAGAACGAGAAATTGCGCGAGGCGCTATCCTTCCACACGCTGCTGGTCGGCGGCAATCCGATGACGACCAGCGCGATCTACGCGCTGATCCACAAGCTGGAGCGCGACGGCGGCGTCTGGTTCGCGCGGGGCGGCACCAACCGCCTCGTCGCCGGCATGGTCGCGCATTTCGAACGCATCGGCGGCACGCTACGCCTCGGCGACCCCGTCACTGCGATCGAGACTTTGGGCGACCGGGTGACCGGCGTCACCACGCAGAGCGGCTGGACGATGCAGGCCGATGCCGTCGCCGCGAACAGCGACATCATGCACACCTATCGCGATCTGCTGAAGACTTCGCGCAGCGGCCAGCGCACCAAGGCGGCGCTGGAAAAGAAGCGCTATTCGCCGTCGCTGTTCGTCGTTCACTTCGGCATCAAGGGCGCGTGGCCCGGCATTCCGCACCACATGATCCTGTTCGGCCCGCGTTATAAGGGTCTGCTCGAGGACATCTACGACCATGGCGTGCTGAGCCAGGATTTCTCGCTCTACCTCCACCACCCGACCGTCACGGACCCCAGCCTCGCGCCGGAGGGCCACTCGACCTTCTACGCGCTCGCCCCCGTGCCGCACATGGGCAAATTCCCGGTCGACTGGAACGAGATCGGCCCGATCCTCGAAAAGCGCATCCTCGACGAGGTCGGCCGCCGCCTGATCCCGGACATCCACGATCGGATCGTGACGAAGTTCAGCTACGCGCCGAGCGACTTCGCCGCCGACCTCAACGCGCATCTCGGCAGCGCCTTCAGCCTCGAACCGATCCTGACGCAAAGCGCCTATTTCCGCGTCCACAACCGCGACGACCATATCCCGAACCTCTATTTCGTCGGTGCCGGCACGCACCCGGGCGCGGGCATCCCCGGCGTCGTCGGCAGCGCCAAGGCCACCGCGGCGCTGATGCTGTCGGGTCGGTAAGCGTAATCTCTCCCCTCCCTGACAAGGGAGGGGCCGGGGGTGGGTTGCCCTCCGCATCGCGATCGGCCAGCCTGACGCGATGCCGCGGATCGCGCCCTATATGACGGCCAACGCCCGGGCGCTCCGCACCGGCGCGACGGAGGCCGAGCGGCTGATCTGGCTGCGACTGCGGGGCCATCGGCCGCGTTTCACTCGGCAGTTACCAGTCCGGCGATACATCATCGATCTCGCGTGTCGCAGCGTGAAGCTGGGTATCGAGTTCGACGGTAGCCAGCACGTCGATAGCGCCAGCGACGACGAGCGGACGCGGTGGCTCGAAGGATTGGGGTGGCGGGTGATCCGGTTCTGGAACAGCGATGTCGTCGCCAATCCTCACGGCGTGGCTGAAGCGATCGTGGCCGCCGTTGCGCAATGCGGCGGGCCGACCCACCCCCGGCCCCTCCCTGCCAGGGAGGGGAGGTGATGCGGCGTCTGATACCGTTGGCACTCGCCCTCCTCCTCGCCGCCTGCGGCGGCCGCGCGGTCAGCGACGTGCCGGTCAAGATCGGCCGCCCCTACACCGTCCGTGGAGTCACCTACGTCCCCGCGCCCGCGCCGGGTTATGACGCGCTCGGCTATGCCGGCTGGTACGGCGGCGAATCGGGCAATCGCACCGCGCGCGGCGAGCGGTTCCGCGCCAAGGGGATCAGCGGCGCACATACGACGCTGCCGCTGCCGAGCTATGTCGAGGTGACCGCGCTCGACACCGGCCGCACGATCCTGTTGCGCGTCAACGATCGCGGCCCTTTCGTCCGCGGGCGGATCATCGATCTGTCGCGCGGCGCGGCCGACGCGCTCGGCATCCGCGCGAGCGGCACCGCCGCGGTACGCGTCCGGCTGGTCGATCCACCCGAACGCGACCGCGCCCGGCTGCGTGCCGGCAAGTCCGCCAGCCCACGTCCCGATGCGTCGCCCGACACGCTCGCCATGCTCCGCCAGCGCTGGATGGAGACGCGCTGAGCTTGCCGCTGGCGACGCATCGGCGTAGCGGCAGCGCCATGAAACGTCTCGCTATCTATTGCGGCTCGGCGACGCCGGCCGATCCCGTCTATATCGAATCGGCGCGTGCGATCGGGCGTACGCTCGCCGAGCGCGGTATCGGCGTCGTCTACGGCGGCGGCCGGCTGGGGCTGATGGGCGCGATCGCCGATAGCGCGCTCAGCGCGGGCGGCGAGGTGATCGGCGTGATCCCGCAGGCGCTGGTCGATGCCGAGGTCGCGCATCGCGGCCTCACCGAATTGCACGTCGTAAGCGGCATGCACGCGCGAAAAGCCGCGTTCACCGACCTTGCCGACGGCTTCGTCACCATCCCCGGCGGCACCGGCACGATGGACGAATTGTGGGAAGCGCTCAGCTGGGCACAGCTTGGTTATCATGCCGATCCGGTCGGCCTGCTCAACGTTGCGGGCTATTACGATCACCTGATCGCCTTCTGGGAAAAATCCGCGGAGGTCGGATTCCTGCGCCCACAGCACCGCGACCTGCTGATCGTCGACACGACGCTCGACGGCCTGCTCGACAAGATGGCGGCGCATGTCCCGACGCAGCCGATCGTGCGGATGAAGACGTCTGACCTCTGAGGCGCATCCCAGCCGCGACGCGCCCTCCCGCGACGCTATCGTAGCGACCGCCCACGAATCGATCGCTAGGGGATCGAAGAGCTTCGCGGCGGCGAGCCTGTTGTTCGATCCGGCGACGCGCGAACGGGCGTGGCTGCTCTACGCCTGGTGCCGCGCGTGCGACGATATCGCCGACGGCCAGGATCACGGTCATGACCTGCGCCCGGTTGAGGACGCGCCGCGCCGCATCGCGGAGATGGCGGCACTGACCGACGCGGCGCTGGCCGGCGAGACGGTCGGCGTCCCCGCCTTCGACGCGCTGCGCATCGTCGCTGCCGAAACGCGCCTGCCGCGCCGCTTCGCGCACGATCTGATCCAGGGCTTCCGCCTTGACGGCGACGGCTGGCGGCCTCGTACCGAGGACGATCTGCTCACCTATTGCTACCATGTCGCCGGCGTCGTCGGCTGCATGATGGCGGTGATCATGGGCGTCGATCCGGGCGATGACGCGGTGCTCGATCGCGCCTGCGACCTGGGCCTCGCCTTCCAGCTCGCCAACATCGCCCGCGATATCGACGAGGATGCACGCGGCGGCAGATGTTACCTGCCGTCCGACTGGCTGGCGGAGAAGGGCATTGCCCCCGACGCCATTCTCGCGCCCGAAAACCGCCCGGCGCTGGCCGAGCTGGCGCGGCGGCTGACGGATCGCGCCGCGGCGTTCGAGGCGAGCGCCCGCGTCGGCACGCGCGCGCTGTCGTTCCGCTCGGCCTGGGCGGTGCTGGCGGCGGCGCGCATCTACGGCACGATCGGGCGCAAGGTCGCCGCACTCGGCCCGGCGGCGTGGGATGCGCGCGTGACCACCTCGAAGGGCGAAAAGATCGCCTTCATCATCCAGTCGGCGATCGAGGCGCGCGGCCGGCACGATATCCCCGACACGCCCCGCGCCGGCCTGTGGACGCGCCCGCGCTAGACGTGGGGGCATCCGTCATCCCAGCGAAGGCTGGGACCTGCCGGTTGTAGCGCGCGACAGGCGCCGCGAGAGACCCGGCCTGCGCTGGGGTGACGGTTGCAACACGTCACCCGAAATACGGAATGTGCGCCCCCATCTCTACCGGCAGCAGCCCCAGCCGCCGCGGGTCGCGAAACGTCTCGATCGTCCGCTTCACCGCCACGAAACCCTGCTTCCGATAGAAATTCAGCGCCGACGGGTGATCGAGCGTGCAGGTATGCACCCACACCCGCGCGATCCCCGGCCGCCAGCAGCGCGCCATCGCCTCCGCCATCAGCCAGCGGCCATGGCCATGCCCCGCCAGCTCGGGCACCAGCCCGACATAGGACAGCTCGCACGCGCCCGCATGGCGCAGATCCAGTTCGAGCAGCCCCACCTCGATTCCCGCGCGATCGGTGACGGCATAGACCTCCACGTTGGAATCGTGGACGATCGCGGTCAACGCCGCATCGTCCATCGCCAGCCGCGAATACCATAGCCACGGACCGCCGACCCGCCGGAACAGCATCCGGTATTTCTCCGGTTCGGGCGTTGCCCAGCGCACCAGCCGCAGCGGCGACGCGGGCAGGGGCCGCAGCGGCGGGCGCCGCGTCATCTCCAGCGTCGTGACGATCGTCGCCAGATCGCCGCTGTCGACCGGGATCAGCGCCATCGCCTCAGGCCCCCCAACATCAAGCCCAGTTCGCGCGCGGCGGCAGGCTCATCAGGATCGCGTCGATATTGCCGCCGGTTTTCAGCCCGAACAACGTGCCCCGGTCATAGACCAGGTTGAACTCAGCATAACGCCCGCGCCATTCGAGCATCTGCGCCTCGTCGTTCGCGTCGAAGGCGTCGTGCATCCGCCGCCGCACGATGCGCGGATAGACGTCGAGGAACGCCTCGCCCACGGCGCGCGTGAACGCGAAGTCGGCGTCGAAATCGCCCTCCAGATGATCGTAGAAGATGCCGCCGACGCCGCGATGTACCTTCCGGTGGGGCAAGTAGAAGTAATCGTCCGCCCACGCCTTGAAGCGCGGATAATAGTCCGCCCCATGCGCATCGCACGCGGCTTGCAGGACGGCATGGAATTCCGCCGTGTCACCCTCGACTGGCAGCGGCGGGTTGAGATCGGCACCGCCGCCGAACCATTGCTTGGTCGTGCGCAGGAAGCGCGTGTTCATATGCACCGCCGGAACGTGCGGATTGGCCATGTGCGCGACCAGGCTGATCCCGGTCGCGAAGAAGCGGGGGTCCTCGCCGGCGCCGTGAATCGTCTTGCCGAACTCGCCCTCGAACGTGCCGCCGACGGTCGAGACGTTGACGCCGACCTTCTCGAACACCTTCCCCTTCATCACGCCGCGCACGCCGCCGCCACCCGGCTCTCCCGACGGATCGACGCGGTCCCAAGGGGTATAATCGAACGCCGCATCCGACCCCGCCTCGCGCTCGATGCTCTCGAACGCCGCGCAGATGCGTGTCCTAAGCGATTCGAACCAGTGGCGGGCGGCGGTCTGTTGGTCGTCGAGGCTCAGCATGGGGAACGGCTTAGCGGCGGGGGGGAGGGGGTGTCGATGGGGCGGATTGTCTCAGCCCGCCTGCTCGCCGTGGCGGCCGCCGCTGCGCTAACGGACGATCCAAATCAGGACGCCAGCAATGAGCAATAGAGAGAGCAGGCAACCTAAGGACGCGAGACATTCGACCCACCACGGTTTTCCCCGGCCGATGTGATAGCCGAACGCGCCTGCGATCGGCTCGACAAGTGCTTCTAGTAACCACGTCATGCTCACGTTCCCGCAGCGAATTGCGTCTGGTGCCGATACCCAATGGCTACCAGCCGTTCACCCCGGCCATCCCCCCGTCTGCCGCAGCGCCTCCGCCGCGACGATCGCCGCGGACACCGACAGGTTCATCGATCGTAGCCCCGGCGCCATCGGGATCACCACGCGCGCATCGGCCCGTGCATGCACCTCCTCCGGCACGCCCGCGCTCTCGCGGCCGAACAGCAGCACGTCGTCCGCGCGGAACGCAAAGTCATGCAGCGGCGTCGCCCCACGCGTCGTCAGCAGTACCAGCCGCCCCGGCGCCTGTCCCTGGAACGTCTCCCAGTCCGCATGCCGCGTCACCGACACATGGTCGATATAGTCCATCGCCGCCCGCGCGACGCGCTTGTCGTCCCACTGGAAACCCATCGGCTCGATCAGGTCCAGCGCTACCCCCAGGCAGGCAGCGGTGCGCATCACCGCGCCGACATTGCCGGCGATATCGGGCTGGTAAAGGGCGAGGCGCAGGGGGCTGGTCATGGCCCGCGTCCTTAGCGACGGGCCGGGCGGCCGTAAAATGCTGTTGGCAAAGCGCAGCGGCGCCGTCTATCAGGCGAGCAGCCCGCCGTGGGGACGGCAGGGTTCGGTGGGGCTGCACTCCGGCACTTCCGCAAGAACATACGCAAGGGCAGAGACGAATGGCGATTGACGACATGGTACCTCCCGGTGAATCGCCGGCGCCGTTCCACGAGGAAGTCCACGATCCCCGCCGTCGCGATTTCATCAATATCGCCGCCGTGTCGTTCGCCGGGGTGGGCGCGCTCGCGATCGTGCTGCCGCTCATCAACCAGATGAACCCGTCGGCGGACGTGCTGGCGCTGTCGACCACCGAGGTCGATCTGTCCAAGATCCAGCCGGGCCAGGCGATCAAGGCGCAGTTCCGCAAGCAGCCGCTGTTCGTGCGTAACCTGACGCCGAAGGAAATCGCCGAGGCGAATGCGGTCGACATCAAGACGCTGCGCGATCCCCAGACGCTCGCCGAACGCACCAAGCCGGGCAAGGAAAACTGGCTCATCACTTTGGGCGTCTGCACCCACCTCGGCTGCGTGCCGCTGGGCGCGGGCGAGGGCGAGAACAAGGGGCCGTTCGGCGGCTATTTCTGCCCGTGCCACGGCTCGGCGTACGACACCGCGGCGCGCATTCGCCAGGGACCGGCGCCCAAGAACCTGCACGTGCCCGATTATGCGTTCAACTCCGACACCGTCGTGACGGTCGGTTAAGGGAAAGGTAGAACAGATGAGCTTTCCCTGGGCCAAGCATTACGAACCCAAGCAGCCGCTGATGCGCTGGCTGGACGAGAAGCTGCCGTTGCCGCGCCTCGTCTACAATGCCGTCGGTGCGGGCTATCCGGTGCCGCGCAACCTCAACTATTTCTGGAACTTCGGCGTTCTTGCCGGTGCCGCGCTCGCGATCCAGATCATCACCGGCATCGTGCTGGCGATGCATTATGCCGCCAATGCGGGCGTTGCCTTCGGCTCGGTCGAAAGCATCATGCGCGACGTCAACGCCGGCTGGTTCCTGCGCTATGCGCACGCCAACGGCGCGTCCATGTTCCTCGCCGTCGTCTACATCCACATCGGCCGCGGGCTCTATTACGGCTCGTACAAGGCGCCGCGCGAGATGGTGTGGCTGCTCGGCGTCGTCATCTTCCTGCTGATGATGGCCACCGCGTTCATGGGCTATGTGCTCCCTTGGGGGCAGATGAGCTTCTGGGGTGCGCAGGTCATCACCGGCTTCTTCTCGGCGATCCCGCTGGTCGGCGAAACGATCCGCGTGTGGCTGCTGGGCGGCTATGCACCGGACAATGCGACGCTCAACCGCTTCTTCTCGCTCCACTATCTGCTGCCGTTCGTGATCGCGGGCGTCATCATCCTGCACATCTGGGCGCTGCACATCCCGGGGTCGAACAACCCGACCGGCGTCGAAGTGAAGGGTGAGCAGGACACGGTGCCCTTCCATCCCTATTACACGGCGAAGGACGGCGTCGGCGTCGGCGTGTTCATGCTGATCTTCGCGCTGCTGATCTTCTTCAGCCCGAACCTGCTCGGCCACCCGGACAATTATATCGAGGCGAACCCGCTCTCGACGCCCGCGCATATCGTGCCCGAATGGTACTTCCTGCCGTTCTATGCGATTCTGAAGAGCTTCACCGCGAACTTCATCCTGGACGCGAAGCTGTGGGGCGTGCTGGCGATGTTCGGCTCGATCCTGCTGCTGTTCTTCCTGCCCTGGCTCGACACGTCGCCGGTGCGCTCGGCGAACTACCGTCCGAAGTACCGCATTTTCCTCGGCATCCTGCTGCTCGACGTGCTGGTGCTCGGCTATGTCGGCGGGGCAGAGGCGAATGCGCGCAACGTGATCCTGGGGCAGATCGCCTCGGCCTATTATTTCGCGCACTTCCTCATCATCCTGCCCTGGGTCGCCCGGTCGGAGCGTCCGCGCCCGCTGCCCAATTCGATCACCGAAGCGGTGCTGGCAAAGCACGGTGGCACCAGCCTCGCGCACAGCGCGGCGCAAGCCTGAACCGACTGGGGGACAATCAGAACCATGCCTCGCATCATCGCCTCCCTGGTCGGCGCCGCCTTCATCTTCGTCCTCGCGCTCGCGCTCTTCGGCACTGCCAAGACCGCGATCGAGGATCCGGCGAAGGAAACCGTCGAACAGCTGTTCCACATGCACCCCGAGAATATCGGGCTGTCGTCGAACGGCTTCTTCGGCAAATATGACAATCAGCAGCTGCAGCGTGGCTTCCAGGTCTACAAGGAAGTCTGCTCGGCCTGCCACAGCCTGAAGTACGTCGCCTTCCGCGACCTGCAGAAGATCGGCTACAGCGAACCCGAAGTGAAGGCGATCGCCAACCAGTGGGTGATCGAACAGCCGACGGTGAACCCGGAGACGGGCGAAGCCTCGACGCGCAAGAACGTGGCCAGCGATCGCTTCCCGTCGCCCTTCGCCAACGAAGTCGCCGCGCGCGCCGCGAACAACAACGCGCTGCCGCCCGACCTGTCGCTGATGACCAAGGCGCGCCACGACGGGTCGAACTACGTCCACGCGCTGCTGATGGGCTATCGTAACCAGGCCGGGTATAAGAACGAGAAGGGCGAGGAACTGCTCAAGCTGTTCCCGGATGCGGCGACGCCCAAGGGCCTGCACTTCAATCCCTGGTTCGCGAACCTGAACATCGCGATGCCGCCCCCGCTGACGCAGGACGGCCAGGTGACCTATTCGGACGGCACCAAGGCGACCAAGGACCAGATGGCCCGTGACGTCGCCGCCTTCCTGACCTGGACCGCCGAGCCGAACCTCAACACCCGCCATGGTGCCGGCCTCGCCGCGGCGCTGTTCCTGCTGGTGTTCTGCTTCCTCGCCTGGGGCGCCTATCAGAACGTCTGGCGCGACATTAAGCATTGATCCCGATCGCCTGACCGGCGGTTCGGATGGACGGGGCGGGCGGTGCGACAGGGCACCGCCCGCCCTTTTCGTTCGCGGGCGGGCAGAATACGACCGCCCCCCACTCCCCCGTCATTCCCGCGAAGGCGGGAATCCAGACGCGCTACCGTCGCACCTCCGGCCGCGAGGTCAGAGGTTATGGATTCCCGCCTGCGCGGGAATGACGGTTCTGGGGAGGCATGGGGCATACCTTCGTTCGTCATCCCGGCGCACGCCGGGATCCATGGACAGGATAAGGGAGTGTCGGTGCGCTACCGCCAGCCACGCCGCAGCCATGGATCCCGGCGTGCGCCGGGATGACGGAGGGGGGCGTCTCCCATTGACCCCGCACCCGCCACACGCGACAGCACCCCCATGAACGACGATCTGAAAGCGCTGATCCGCACGATCCCGGACTTCCCCAAGCCCGGCATCCAGTTCCGCGACATCACCACGCTGCTGCTCGATCCCGCCGGCCTCGCCGCGACGATCGACCGCATGGTCGCCGCCACCACCGGTCCCGTCGACCTGATCGCCGGGATCGAAGCCCGCGGCTTCCTGTTCGCGGCAGCGCTTGCCGTGCCCCTGAAGGCAGGCGTGCTGCTGATCCGCAAGGACGGTAAGCTGCCCGGCGCGACGATCGCCGAAGATTATGCACTCGAATACGGGCAGGACCGGATCGCGATGCACGAAGATGCGCTGGTGCCCGGCCAGCGCGTGCTGCTGGTCGACGACCTGATCGCCACGGGCGGCACCGCACGCGCCGCGGTACGGCTGCTGCGCAAGGCGGGCGCCGTCGTCGATCAGGCGCAATTCGTCATCGACCTGCCCGACCTCGGCGGTGCAGACGCCCTGCGCGCCGATGGCGTGCAGGCCGACGCGCTGTTCGCGTTCGAGGGGCACTGAGCGAGGCTCACCCGCACGACGATCCGGCGGGCGAAGCCCTATTTGCCTCAACCCCACCCGCGCACGGGCAATGCAGCGCTACACCGGGTCCGCCGCGAACGACGTACGACCGCCCAGCTTCGTCAGCGGTAGCAGCCGGCCACGCCTCATCGCCCGCTCATCACCCATTCAGCCGGAACCCGCGACGATCCGCCCTCGTTGAACGACAATAGGTTGCGTCCCCGATTCGCCAATCCGACTCGCCGGCGCCCTTCGATGATGGGAGAGCATCCATGATCTTCAGGCGTTTGGCATTGGTCGGCCTGTTGTTCGGAACCGGTGTCGTCACCAGCGCCTGCACCGACGGCTATGGCTATAGCGGCGTGTCGGTCGGTTACGGGACCGGCGGCTATGGCTATTACGACGACGGCTTCGCCGACCCGTATTACGGCGGCTACGGCTATGGCGGCTATCCCAGCTATTTCGGCTGGTATGGCGACTATTATTATCCGGGCACCGGCATCTACGTCTACGATCAGTACCGCCGGCCCTATCGGTGGAACGATGGCCAGCGCCGTTACTGGGAGCAGCGCCGCAACCAATGGCGCGGCGACCGCAACTTCCGCAACGACTGGAACGGGTTCGACCGTCGCCCCGGCTGGCGCGGCGATCGGCCGGGCGGCCCCGGCGGGCCGGGCGTGGGCAATCCGGGCCGCCCGGACTGGGGCAATCGCGGCAATTGGCGCGGCAACCGCCAGAATTTCTCGAGCCAACCCGCGCCTGCGCCCCAGCCGCCGACCGGCGCGGCACCTACGCCCAATCCGCAACCCAATTGGCAGGGCCAGCGCAACTGGAACGGCAACCGCAATTGGGGCGGGAATCGCAACTGGAACGGCAATCGGAACTGGGGCGGCAATCGCGGCGGCGGCCCGCGCGGCGACCGCGGTCGCCGCTGATTGGCGGGGGCGCCGCGCTGCCGGCGCCCCTATTGCTCGCGGGTTGCAATCAGTCCGTTCGACACGAACGTCATCACCGGCACGTCATGCTGGTTGAATACGGTCATCCGGCTTTTGAAGATGCCCATTTCCGGACGGCTCGCCGACCGGCGCTTTTCCAGCACCTCGCTTTCGCAGCGTAGGCGATCGCCCGGATAGACCGGCTTCAGCCAGCGCAGTTCGTCGATGCCGGGCGATCCTAGCCCCGCCTGGTCGTTCGCCTTCAGATGCTCGACCAGCATCGCCATCGTCATCGCGCACGTATGCCAGCCGCTCGCCGACAGCCGTCCGAAATGCGTCTGCGCCGCCGCCTCGTCGGACAGGTGAAAGGGCTGGGGGTCGTATTTCTCGGCAAAGGCGATCACCTCGTCCCGCGTCACGGCATAATCGCCGAAGCGCGCCGTGCTGCCGACCTCAATGTCCTCGAAATACTGCACCCGTCGCTCTCCTATCGTTTAAGCACCTGCCTAAACGGTGCGTCGTTCCCGTCCAGCCCCTGGCCCGCGGGCAGGTTCAGCAGATCGCGCAGCAAGGGGTTGATGTCGGTATTGTCGAAGCTGGCCAGGCGCTTGCCGCCGACGAACGCAGGGCCGTTGGCAATGAACAGCGCGGCCATGTCGGGCGCCTGATTGTCATAGCCATGCGCGCCGCCGCTGAACGCGGTCTTCACCGCCGTCTTGGTGATCATCCAGCCCGGCTCGGCCAGGCAGATATAGGGCGGCACGCGCGGATTGGTGCCGTAACGCAACCGCGCCGGGATCTCGCCCTTGCGCCAGCATTGCATGTGCGCGTGGGGTTTCAGCAGCGCCGCCTCCAGCGCCAGCTGCCGCCCCGGCATGGGATACAGACCCATATAGGGTCCGCTGTTGAGCGTGCGATACGTGCGCGGATCCGCGATTTGGTCGATCGCGATCGTGCGCGTGCTGCTGGTCGCGGACATGCCGTGGTCGGCGACGATGACCAGATTGGCCGGGAGGTTGAGGTCGCGCAGCCCCGCCACCAGCTGCCCGATCTGGCTGTCGACCTTGGCGGCGGCCTGCGTCACCTCGGGCGATTGCGGACCATAAGCGTGGCCGGCGCTGTCGACGATGTCGAAATACAGCGTCACGAAGCGCGGCCGTGTCGCCGCCGGGCGTCGCAGCCAGTCGATCACCGAATCGACCCGCTGTTCGCCCGTCACCGCCTGGTTGAACTGCTGCCAGTCCTCGGGCCGGGTGGCATGCTCGACCGCGCCATGACTGTCGGGCAGCAACGTGCCGCCCCAGCCGACATTGGCGCCCGGCCAGAACATCGTCGCGCTGCGGATGCCCGCCTTTTCCGCAGTGACCCAGATCGGTTCGGCCTGGTTCCACCAGAAGGGATCGTCGTCGGCCATGGTGAAGGTCTCGCCGGGGCGGGCGGCGTCCTCCATCGTGTTGCCGACGATGCCGTGGTGGTCGGGCACCTTGCCCGTCACCAGCGTCCAATGGTTGGGAAAGGTCACCGACGGGAAGGACGGCCGCATCGACGCCGACACCCCGCCCGCCGCCAGCGCGTTGAGATTGGGCGTGACGCCACGGTCGAGATAATCGGGCCGGAAGCCGTCGATCGACACGAGGATCGTCACCGGCTGCGTCGTCATGCGCGGCAGCGGGGCGGGGGGCGCGTCCGGCTCGGCAGGCAGGGCCGCCGTTTGCGCAGGAGCGGGCTGCGTCACCGGCGACAGCGCCGGCGGAGTGGCGGGCAGCGCGCAGGCGCCGAGCGCGAGGGTAGCGAGAAAAGCGGTCGGACGAAGGTTCACGCGGCGATCACCCCGATCATGGCAGGCCTGCTTGCCTTTAGCCGCGAGCGGGGAGGGGCGACAAGGGTAGAGCCGGCGGCGCTTCCGTCCGCCCATCCCACGTCAACCCCGCCGCCGCGGGGATGGCAAAGAGTGGGGAAAGGCGCACCCCACAGGCCGCGCCTCAGCCCCGCTCGCTTACACGTTGAACCGGAACAGCATCACGTCGCCGTCGTGGACGACATATTCCTTGCCTTCCTGCCGCAGCTTGCCCGCCTCGCGCGCGCCCGCTTCGCCCTTGCAGGCGACGTAATCGTCGAAGGCGATGGTTTCGGCGCGAATGAAGCCGCGTTCGAAATCGGTGTGGATCTCGCCCGCGGCATTGGGGGCCTTGGCGCCGGCATGGACCGTCCAGGCGCGTGCTTCCTTGGGGCCGACGGTGAAGAAGGTCAGCAGCTTCAGTAGTTTGTACCCGGCGGTGATGACGCGGGCGAGGCCGGTTTCCTCCAAGCCCAATTCCGACAGGAACTCGTCGCGATCCTCGGGCGCCATCGTCGCGATCTCCGCTTCGATCGCCGCGGAGACGACGACCGCCTCGGCACCCTCCGCCTTCGCCTTTTCGAACACCTTGGCCGACAGCGCATTGCCGTTCGCCGCATCGGCTTCGTCGACGTTGCAGACGTAGAGCACGGGCTTCGCCGTGATCAGCTGCGCCTGCGCGAAGACGCGCGCTTCCTCGGCATCCTTGGGCTGGGTTAGGCGCGCGGGCTTGCCGTCGCGCAGCAGCTCCAGCGCCTGGCCGAGCACGGCCGCGCCGATCTTGGCTTCCTTGTCGCCCTGCTGCCCCTTTTTGATGAGGTTGGGCACGCGCTTTTCCAGGCTTTCGAGGTCTGACAGCATCAATTCGGTCTCGACCGTCTCGGCATCGGCGATCGGATCGACCTTGCCTTCGACGTGCGTGACGTCGCCATCGGTGAAGCAGCGCAGCACGTGGACGATCGCGTCCACCTCGCGGATATTGCCCAGGAACTGGTTGCCGAGCCCTTCGCCCTTCGACGCACCGCGGACCAGGCCGGCGATATCGACGAAGGCGAGCTGCGTCTCGATGATCTTCGCCGAGCCGGCGATCTCGGCGAGCTTGTACAGCCGCGGGTCGGGCACCGCGACGTTACCGACATTGGGTTCGATCGTGCAGAACGGATAATTGGCCGCCTGCGCCGCTGCCGTTTCGGTCAGCGCGTTGAAAAGCGTGGACTTGCCGACGTTGGGCAGGCCAACGATGCCGCAGCGGAAACCCATGGGTCGTGCTCTGTTTTCTGCAAAGGGAATGGAGGCCGCGGCCTTAGCCACATGACGCGCGATTGACCAGTCGTTCCGCCGCTTTCGCGCTTCGGCGATGGAATCCAACGGCTCGTCGCAGAGGCTGGCTGCCGCAATTGTGCCTTGATTGATACCGCGTCGTCTATGTCGTGCAGCGAATACGTCGCGGGAACGACGGCAGACACAAACGCGCGCTGCAACGGGGGCTTATGCGTTGGTCGGGGTGGATGATGGCAGGGCTGGCGGCGGCGGCCGCCACGGGTGCGCAGGCCCAGGTCGCGCCGCTCGCGATCCTGACGGCGCCCGCGCCGATGGCGGCGCAGCGCACGCCGCTGCTCGCGCCGATCGCGCTCGGCGGCACGCTCGACCGCTCGACGCCGCTCACCGCGCGGCTGCGGCTGCGGGTGGCGACGATGACGACCAGCGCGGGACCCAATGAGCGCGTGCATCAGCGTCTCGCGAGTTCGATGGTCGAATATTATCCCTTCGCCGACAGCGGCTTCCACCTGTCCGCCGGGGGACGTCTGTACGACGTGCGAGCGGGCGAGCAGGTCGGCAACCGCCCGCTGATGCTCTCGCAGCGGCCGACGCTGGGCGCCGGTGGCGGCCGCATCGGCCTGCGCCGCACCCCGGCGCTGACCTTCGGCTATACGGGCACGATGCTCGCCGACACCACGATCGGGCTGGAGGTCGGCGCAATGAAGGGCCGCGCCTATGAGATCGGCGGTCGCCTGACCCGCCCGACCGCGGGCGAGCGCGGCGGCGTGGGCAACGGCCCGATCAACCCCGTGGTCAACGTCTCGTTCGGTCGGCGCTTCTGACCCGATCCGGCGATCACGCCACACGACCCGTTCAATCGCGCTGCCGCTTCGCCTAGGGTCGCCGGCGATGCTGCCGCCCTTGCCCCATGGCGAATTGTCCGCCGACCTGATCCTGCCCGCCTTCGCACCCTGGTTCGATGTCGCCGGCCTCGCCGTGTTCGCCGCCTCGGGCGCGCTCGCCGCGGCAAAGCGCGGGCAGACCGCGGTGACTCTGGCCTTTTTCGCGCTGATCACCGGCGTCGGCGGCGGGACGGTACGCGACCTGTTGATCGGTGCGCCGGTCTTCTGGGTCCATGATCCGCGCGCGGCGACCGTCTGCCTCGCGATGGCCGCGGCGATCTGGGTGACGCCCGAACGCTGGTGGCGGGACGAGGCGCTCGCCTGGTTCGACGCGATCGGCCTCGCCGCCTATGCCGTCTACGGCGCGGCCAAGGCGCTGGGCTATGGCATCCCGCCGCTGCCCGCCGCGCTGATGGGCGTGGTGACCGCGTGTGTCGGTGGCATCATCCGCGACGTGCTCGCGGGCGAGCCTTCGATCCTGATGCGCCCCGAACTCTATGTCACCGCCGCCGCGCTGGCGTCGGGTCTCTACGTCGCGCTGGGCTTGCTCGGCCTCGCCGGCGCCCCCGCCGCGATCATCGCCGCCGCCGCCGGTTTCACGCTGCGCGCCTTCGCAATCCGCTATCACCTCGCGCTCCCCGCCTATCGCGGGCGGGGGTGAGGGCGGTCTGCCGTCGATCCGACACGAATCCGCCACCAACCGCGCGCATTCTGACGCCACCCGCATACGGCGGCTGGAGACGATCATGCGCACGACGATCGGTACGGTTCTCGCCCTTCTCACGCTCGCGGCAACTCCGGCGACCGGCCAGACGCCGCGCGATCCCGTCGGCGACCTGTGCGCCGCGCGCGCCGATATCGCTGTACCCGCCACACAGGTCTATCATCGCCGCAACGGCGCCACGATCGTCTTCGTCGCGGTCGCGCATGAGTATGATGCGCAGTCACTCTCGGCACGCGCGATCAAGGCGGCATTCGATCGCGTCCACCCGACGATCGTGCTGGTCGAAGGCGCCTCGGCGGACAAGAGCGCCGACCCCGCCTATCGCGCCTTCCTGTCGCAGCGCGCCGCCGACCAGTTCGCGCAAGGGCGCATCCAGGAGAACCTCTACGCGGTGGAGCTCGCGACCGATGCGAAGACGGCGTTTGCCGGCTGGGATATGAGCCCCCGCGACGAATATCGCGCCGATATCGACGCCGGCTATGACATGCGCGACGCGCTCGGCGCGCATCTGCTGCGCGCGCATGTCGATCCCTTCGGCTCGGTGCCCGCCAACCGCCTTGCCGACGAGTTGCGATCGATCCCGCATCTGCGCCAGCCCAAGGACTTCGATTTCGCCGCCTGGTATCGCGGCGCGTATGGCTCCCGCCTTGATCCAATGGCCGGCACCCCCTGCGGCACCGGCCCGGCGAGCGCGATCGTCAAGTTCGAAAGCATCGCCCGCACCCGCAATCTCGCCCGCCTGATCGATGCGAATGCCACGCCGGGCGCGGTGGTGCTGGTGGAAGCGGGCGCCAACCATTGGCTGGCGCTGCGCGATTATCTGGACCGTACGTCCTGACGGACGGTCAGGCGGCGGGGCGCCAGCAGGGTTCCAACTGCTTCATGCTGGCCTCGGCCCAGTCCGCCAATGCGCCGTTGTTACTGGACACGGTGATGCTCGCACTCGATCGGTCGGGCTGATCGCTGGATAAGAGCTTTAGGGTATACCTCGTCCCGTCTGTCCAGACGATCGGCGGCCATAGTGAATGGGCAGGAGCGGTGGCCGGAATCACCGACAAAACGGTGGGTACGTCGTTCAAATTCTTCAGTACGTTCATCACCGCCGGACAGGCGGCGGCATCGGTCGTCGTCACGGTCAGGCGACCCAGCGAATCCATCACCTTGCGCCGCGCTCGCCACACACCCGATGCGGCGTACCCGCTCCGCCACATGTCGATGATCTCCCATCCATGGCAGAGCGAATGGCTCGCCATCAACTGAACATCGGTGGCATGCCTGGGTTCGGGAACGCCTTCCTCGCGGGACGTCATGGCTGCCTGACTAATCTGCGTGCAATCGAGCAACGGCTGTGGCGCGGCCGCTTGCGCCGCACCCAGCAACATGGCCAGTATCATTGCCCGCCCCCGCGCAAGCTGTTCCGACCGTTGCGGCGGGGCCGGTCACACCCGGCGGCAGCGGCGTCGCGCCGCCCGGTCCGATATGCAGCGTCGCATTGGCGACCTGCCAGGGCGTGCCGGCGGGAAAGCGGACGCCATCCAGCGTCACGTCCAACGGGTGCCGCGCGTCATAGCCGCGCGCGATCAGCTGGCCACCATCGCCCTGCACATTCGCCAGCACGATGTCGCGATAGACGGGGATCGATCCGCCCTGCGCCTTGGGATCGTAGCGCGTGTCGAAGTCGATCGGCCGCGCCACCCCGCGCAGGCAGATGTCCTGATAGCGTATGCGCTGCACCAGCCCGCCGCGGCTTGGGTCGCTCTTGATCCGCAGGCCCGATGTCGTGCCGTCGAACGTCAGCCCGCGCACCAGTACGTCGGACACACCGCTCACCGTCTCACTGCCGATCGACACGCCGTGCCCGGCATGGACGTGGCTGTCGAGGATCGAGACGTAGCGCACGCCGCCGCCGTTGCCGGCCTTGATCGCGATATCGTCGTCGCCGGTGCTGAAGCGGCTGTGCGCGATAGTCACGTCCTCGCTCGCACCCGGATCGATGCCGTCGGTGTTACGCGCATCGGCGGGCGCATCGATCGTCACGCCCCAGGCGGTGAAGCCGCGCACGTGATTGACCGCAACGTGGAAGTTCGCCGCATTGGCGAAGCGCGTGGCGTACAGCACCAGATTGCGTCCGCCATCCACCGTCACCAGCCGCGGCGCGTTCTGCTTGCCGCCTTCACGCTGCGCCCGGCGTGCGAGCTGCCACCACGTCTCGGTGCCGCCCGCCATCGCCGCACCGCCCGCGCCGTCGATCGTGCCTGCTCCCATGATCGCGGCATCGGTGGCGTCGGCGATGTGGATCAGCGGGCGACAGCCATGGCCCTTGGTATCGATCGTCCCACACAGTCCCTGCCCGGCATCGAACCGCCGCGGATCGGGGATCGCACGCAGCGTCGCACCGGGGTCGAGCCACAAGGTAACGCGTGCCGGCATCTCGATCGGCCCGCTGTCGTAAAGACCGGGGCCGAGCCGCACCGCGGCCCCGCGACAGCGCCGCAACGCCGCCTCGATATCGCGGCTCCGGTCACCGGAGGTGGGGGACAGCGTGACGCAGGCGGCGGTGGGCAGTTGCGGCTCCACCACGGTTCGCCGGTCCTGTGCCGCGGCCGGTGCCGCCGCCACGCCCAACGCAAGCACGACCGCAGCACACCGACGCATCGCCTCAGACCCTTACGACACCCACATCCGCAAACCGCTTAGGCTCGGCAGGCGGGCTGGCGGGGTCGGCCAGCTCGCATTGCCAATAGCCCACGTCGATCCACTGGCCCTGTTTGTAGCCGATCTCGCGGAACACGCCAGCGCGGCGGAAGCCCACCGTCTCGTGCAGCTTGATCGACTGGTTGTTGGGCAGTGCGATCCGGCCGATCGCCTGGGTAAAGCCCTGCGCGCGCAGCGTGTCGATCAGCGCTTCGTACAGCAGCCGCCCGACGCCCTGCCGCTGCGCGACATCGGCGACGTAGATCGTCGTCTCGACCGCCCAGCGATACGCCTCGCGTTCCGAAAAGCGCGTTGCATAGGCATAGCCGAGCACGCCGCCCGTCTCCGCGCCGTTGGTCGCGACCATCCAGGGGTAGAGCCCCTGCGACGATGCCATCCGCGTCCGCATCGCGCGCGCGTCCGGCGCCTCCGTCTCGAACGACACCGTCCCGGCGAGCACGTGCGGCGCATAGATGGCGGCGATCGCGCCGGCATCCTCCGGCGTCGCAGCGCGCACCCCGATCATGCGCCGAAGCCCAGCTTCGCCAGCACCAGGTCGAACAGCTTGGCGTCGCTCTCGGCGGTCGCGCTCGGCCCGATGCCGCCGCATTCCAGGCAGCGCGCCTGCACCGATCCGCTGCGGGCGAGGCGGCTGACGTCACCCACCGCCTGCGCGACGAGGCCGCGGCGCTCGGCCGCGATCCGCCCGAACACGTCCGCCGACGGGCTCGACGCGTCGTCGTCGTCCTTGCGGCTGGCCAGCGCGGCGGCGAACTGCGCGGCGGCACTCGGTTCCTTCTCCAGATATTCGGCATGGACCTTGGCCGGGTCCAGCTTGGCGCGCTTGGCGGCTTCCGCCACCGCATCGTCCAGCCCGCCGAAGCGGTCGACCAGCTTGATCTGCCGCGCGGTGCCACCGTCCCACACGCGCCCCTGCGCGATGGCGTTGACCTGATCGACGGTCATGTGGCGCGACTGCGCGACGCGGGTCAGGAACTGGCGATAGCCGTTCTCGATCCCCGCCTGCAGGATCGCGTCCAGCTCGGGCGTGGTGCCGGCATAGACGTCGGGCTGGCCCGACAGCGGCGTCGTCTTCACGCCATCGGTGGAGATGCCGATCTTGGCCAGCGTCTTCTCGAACGTCGGGATGATGCCGAAGATGCCGATCGACCCGGTGATCGTCGACGGTTCGGCAAAGATCACGTCGCCCGGCGTCGACACCCAATAGCCGCCCGACGCGGCCAGCCCGCCCATCGATACGACGATCGGCAGGCCCTTCTGCTTGGCCTGCAGGATGGCGAGGCGGATGCGCTCCGACGCCAGAACCGATCCGCCCGGCGAATCGACGCGCACTACCAGCGCCTTCAGGTCCTTCTTGGCGAGGCCGTTCAGGATCAGCTTGGCGATCGTGTCGCCATGGGCGCTGCCGGGACCGCCTTCGCCGTCGACGATATCGCCCGCGACGGTGATGACGCCGATCGCATCGCCGGTCTTGGACAGCGGATGCGCCGCGACCCAGCTGTCAAAGCCGATGCGGTTGTAGAAGCCCGCCGCCTTCTTGGTATCGCCGCCGACGATGGCCGCGACGCGCGCACCGAAGGCGGTGCGATCGCCCAGCGTGTCGACGATACCCGCCGCCTTGTTCGCCTCGGCGATATTGCCGCCCGCCGCGACGATCAGCTTGTCCGGGCTGGCGAGGAATTGCGCGACCTGCGCGCGCGGCCGCGCCTTGGCGATCGCCTCCTTCCATTGGCCGAAGATCGATCCCAGCAGCGCCTGGCTCGCCTCGCGCGCCTCCGGGCTCTGGTCGGTGCGGGTGTAGGGTTCGACGAAGCTCTTGAACTTGCCGACGCGATAGACGTGCGTGGTGACGCCCAGCTTGTCGATCAGGCCCTTGTAATACAGCTGGTTGCCGCCCGGCCCCATGAAGATCGTGCCGCCCAGCGGATTGACCCAGATCTCGCTGGCATTGGCGGCCAGGCGATAGCCCGCATCGGTATAGGCGGTGGCATAGGCCAGCACCGGCTTCTTGGTGTCGCGGAACTTGCGGATCGCGTCGGCCACCTCGTTCAGCGTCGCCGGATAGCCGCCGCCGAAGCGATCGAGGTCGAGCACCAGCGCCTTCACCCGGTCGTCGGTCCGCGCCGCGTCGATCGCGCGCAGCACGTCGCGCGCCCGATACTGGCGCGGCGCCTGCTGGCCGGACAGCATCGCGAACGGCGCCTGTTCCTCGGGCTGTTCCACGATCGTGCCGTTGAGGTCGAGCACCAACGCACCTGGGCTGATCGCCTTCATCCCCGGCCGCGCGCTCAGCGCCGCGAACAGCAAGCCGAAGAACAACAGCATCGCGATCAGGACCAACCCGTCCTTGATCGCCACCAGCAGCTTCCAAGCGCCCCGAACCAGCTTCACGCGATGCTCCTTATCGTTGCCTCTAGCGCTAGAGCAGGCGGAGGCGCCGCGCAACGGGGCGTGTTGGGCCGGTAATACGGATAGGTCAGTAGGCGGGGATCACCCAGCGCGTGCGATGGTAATGATAGCGAACCTGTTTGTCCGAGGATGGGAAGGTGCCCCGTGTCATCAACACGCGACAGCTCGTGTCGTCCAGCGAGGCGATTTTGGAGCTGACCACGACGCGGCACGCTGTGGGTTTTCCCTGTGCGTCGACTGTCACCAGTGTTTTGACCAAGCCTTGCTGATCACCACGCAACGCATCTACCGGGTAATCATCGGCCGTAAACAACCGTGCGGCGACCGCCGGCTCCAGGTCGATCATCGCATCCGGGTCTGCACCCCAGGATTGCAGCAGATCCCGTCCACAGGTCTTGGCGGCGGCGAAGGCCTTGCCGATCCCCTTGATCGGAACGTCGATCGGGCGATCCGCACCGGCATCGACCAACAGCGTCTCGGCGGTCGGCACCGCCTTCCACTGGTCGTCGGCGAGTGACAGTTTTATGGCGTACATGTCGTGTCCGGTGGCGCCCCCGACCCAACGCGCCGGGAACTTTGCCACGCCGGGCGTCAGCGTGACTGCGGCGGTGCCGGATGTGCCACGCCACGCTTTCTCCGGCATCAGCAGGACGATGTCGCCACGATCGGATTGGGGATCGACGTCGATCGCCAGAATCGCGGGCTTCGGCCCATCCCCGAACGCGCGGTTGATGATGCACTGGTTTGGTGCATATTCGACGCCCCATTTGGCGGCGGAGCGGTCGACATGCGCCGCCGGAGTCGCGGCTTGCAGGGCGAGGGCGATGATCGCGCCCGCCGTCATCATGGCACCCTCCAGTCGGTGCGCTTAAACACGTAGCGCGTCTCTCGCGACGAGGGTTCGAACGTGGCGCGCGCCGTCATGATCCGGCATGTCGTCGCATCGAGCGACGGCGAACGCGAACTCGCCACCACCTTGCAGTCGCGTGGCCGCCCCTTGGGATCGATCGTCAGCAGGATCTTCACCGTACCCGATTCGCCATTGCGCAGCGCTTCGGCTGGATAGTCCGAATAGCTTATCCAGTTTCCGGGACTCTTCGGACTGGAGGTGTCGATCATCGCATCGGGGTCCGCGCCCCAGGATTGCAGCAGCGTCCGGCCGCACGTCTTGGCGGCGGCGATCGCCTTGTCGATCCCCTTGACCGGTACGGACACGGGCGACGCGAACGGCCCCTTGATCGTCAGCGTGTCGCCCGCCGCAATCGCGGCCCAGCCGTCCTGGGTGATTCCGATATCGATCGCCGCCCGCGCGTCCTTCGATCCGCGCGCGAACCACATCTGCTGCAGCGTTGCGCCGCCCGGGGCGACGGTCATCGTGGCAGTGCCGAAAGTCCCCTTCGTCGCAACGCCGGGAACGAGCAGGACGATATTGCCGGTGCCGGTCACCGGACTTGCATCGACGGCAAGGAACGACTTGACCGGGCCGGACCCAAACTGCCGGTTGATGATGCACTGTTCGGGGCTGTAGTCCACGCCCCACTTGCCTGCCGCATCTATACTGCCGCCCGAAGGTGCGGCGGCCTGTAACGCCAGTGCGACCAGTCCGATCATCATGCGTAACCCCCAGTATTTTTTAAGAGCCTAGCATTGCGGCGCGGCGCTGCAACAGGATGCCACTGGCGGAATGATTGCGCCTCGCCTAACCTGTTGGCGCGCACCGCGACAACGGCGTCGGGCGCAAGTATTTGGGGGGAAGATGTATGCGTATCGTGCTGGGCGGCGTGGCGGTATTGGCGTTGGCGTTGGCGATCGGCGGAGCCGGCGCGTTGCGCGCGCAGACCGGTGCCGGTGCTGTCGACGCACGCGCATTCGGCGCGCGTGAGGACGTCCGGCAGGTCAGCATTTCCCCCGACGGCAAGCGGCTCGCGATGGTTCGCGCCGCGGCGGGGGCGGGCACCGCGCTCTATGTCGCCGACCTGACCGGCGACGCCACGCCCAGACCGATCCTCACCTCGAGCGGCCGGCCCGATCAGCTGACGGGGTGCAGCTGGTCGACCGCGACGCGGCTCGTCTGCAACATCTCGACGCTGATGACGACCAACGGCATGCGGCTGGGCTACAGCCGCGTGCTGACGCTCAACGCCGACGGCAGCGACATGAAGCCCTTGTCGGGCGAGACGCGCGACCGCATCGACGGCTTTGGCCAGTTCGGCGGCGGCATCATCGATTTCCTCGCCGATGACGCGGCGGGCGGCGATGCGAAAGGCGGCTCGGTGCTGATGACGCGCGATTACGGTGCGCAGATGACCACCGGCTCGATCACCGCCTCCACCGCGTCGGGCCTGGGTGTCGAGCGCGTCGATACGACGACGCTGCGCCGCCAGCAGGTCGAACGCCCCAGCGGTCGCGCCAGCGAATATATCACCGACGGCCACGGCACCGTCCGCATCATGGGCATCACCGCCGCCAGCGACAGCGGCATGCTGCGCGGCCGCACGACCTACATGTACCGCAAGGCGGGCGATCGCAGCTGGCAGCCGCTGTCCGTGGTCAACGACGATGGCGGCGTATCGCACGGCTTCGATCCCTATGCCGTCGATCGCGACGCCAATGTCGCCTACGGCTTCGACGATCATGGCGGGCGCCAGGCGCTGTACCGCGTCGCGCTCGACGGCAGCCTGAAGCGCGAACTGGTGCTCGACCGCCCGGACGTCGACGTCGATTCGCTCATCCGCATCGGCCGCCAGCAGCGCGTCGTCGGCGCCAGCTTCGCGACCGACCGGCGCGAACGCGTGATCTTCGATCCCGCGCTGAAGGCGCTCGCCGCCTCGCTCGGCCGCGCCTTGCCGAAACAGCCGATCGTCAGCATCGTCGATGCCAGCGCCGACGAACAGAAGCTGGTGCTGTTCGCCGGCAGCGACGTCGATCCTGGCAGCTTCTATCTGTTCGATCGCACCGCGAAGAAGCTGTCGCCGATCCTGTCGGTGCGCCCGCCGCTTGGCGGTCGCACGCTCGCCAGCGTCAAGCCGATCAGCTTCAAGGCCGCGGACGGCACGATGATCCCCGCCTATCTCACGCTGCCCGCCGGCAGCAGCGGCAAGGGGCTACCCGCAATCGTCCTGCCGCACGGCGGCCCCGGCGACCGCGACGAATGGGGCTTCGACTGGCTGCCGCAGTTCTTCGCGGCGCGCGGCTATGCGGTGCTCCAGCCCAATTTCCGCGGCTCGACCGGCTATGGCGCGGCGTGGTTCCAAAAGAACGGCTTCCAATCGTGGCGCACCGCGATCGGCGACGTCAACGATGCCGGCCGCTACCTAGTGTCGCAGGGCATCGCCGCGCCCGACAAGCTCGCGATCGTCGGCTGGTCCTACGGCGGCTATGCGGCGCTGCAATCGGCGGTGCTCGACCCTGCGCTGTTCAAGGCGATCGTCGCGATCGCGCCGGTCACCGACCTCGAAACGCTACGCGGCGAACATCGCAACTTCACCAATTTCGAACTGGTCGACGGCTTCATCGGCCACGGCGCCCATATCCGTGACGGCTCGCCCGCGCAGAACGTCGATCGTATCGCCGCGCCGGTGCTGCTGTTCCACGGCGACCTCGACCAGAATGTCGGCATCGGCGAATCGCGCCTGATGGCCAGCAAGCTGCGGGGGGCGGGCAAGCCCGTGACCTTCGTCGAATATAAGGGCCTCACCCACCAGCTCGACGATAGCGACGTGCGCACCGACATGCTCGGCAAGAGCGACGCCTTCCTGCGCACCGCTCTGCATATCGGAGGCTGAGAGGATCGGGAGCCAGCCCCTGTGGCCGGCTCCCCCTTTTGCCTCAGTTGGTCGCGATGCGCAGCGTCGCCATCAGGCGGCGGCCCGGCATCACCACCAGGTCCTTGTTCAGCGCGGTGCTTAGCCGCTGCGTGTCGTTGGTCAGGTTCTGGCCGACCAGCGCGATCTCCATATTGGGATGCGAGGCGAACGGCCGCACCGCCAGCTGGCCGTCCAATGCGACATAGCCCGGCGTCGGCGTATCGAACACGCCCGCCTTGTCTTGGCGGCCGGCGTAGATCAGGTTGAACCCGGCATCCAGCCGATCGCCGGTCCAGTTCAGTCCGCCACCGATGCGATAGGGCGGGATGCGCGGCACGTTGTTGCCGTCGTCCAGCGTCGCGCGCGTGTAATCGGCCAGCACGTTGAACCGGTATACGCCGTGCGACGTGTGAACGAGGTCGTAGCTCGCCTCGCCCTCGAACCCGCGGAAATGCGCGCCCTGCTGGCGGTAGTTCAGCTCGCGCAGATCGTGGTCGTCGTCCTGCGTCGCCTGGCACGCGCCGTCGTCGGTGCAATACAGGCCGGTCAGGTCGCCGTAGATGTAGTTCTTGAACCACGAACTGTAGACGCTGCCGTCGAAGCGGAACTTGCCCGACCGGATGCGCAGCGTGCCCTCCAGCGAATTGGCGCGCTCGATCTTCAGCCGCGGATCGCCCGTTTCGAACGTGTTCGGCCCGTCATGCCCGCCGCGCGCGAACAATTCGGTCAGCGCCGGTGCGCGGCCGGTGCTGGAGAAGGTGACGCCCAGCTTCACCGCGGGGCTGACCGTGTACAGCGCGCCGATCGCACCGCTCAGCGGCGTGTAGCGCGGCGTGGCGGCGACGTTCGATGCGGGCGTGCCGGTCAGATGCACCTGCTCGATCCGGCCCGACGCCTCGACGTGCAGCGGCCCGGCGATCTTCGTGTCGGTGAAGACGTATCCCGCGATGCTCTCCATCGTCGCGGGGAACAGGTACGAACTGTCGTCGCCCACCGCCGAGAAGTTGCGGTGCTGATATTCGACGCCCAGCGCGGTATTGTCGATGAAGCCGATCCGGTTGGTCAGCAGCTCGGCGCGTGCATTATATTCCTTGTTGCGGAACGTCGTGTCGATCGTGCCGTCCGGCTCCTTTTCGTCGTGGCTGTAATTGGCGTAGCTGCCATCCAGGCTCAGCGACTTGAGCAGGCCCGATCCCAGCGCGAACGACGATCGCGTCATCACCTTGGTCTGGCGCATGTCGATATAGGTGGTGTCGCTGGGGATGCCGTATTGCGCGTCATATTGCGTGATCGCCGCGCCGACGTGGCTGTCCTTGTTGCTGCCGAAGAAATACGACCCGCCGACCGATCCGCCGAAGCCCTTGAAGAAGCTGTTCTGCTGGACGCCGAGCGGGGTGTCGTAATTGCCCTCGTGCCGGCCGAAGCCATCGGCGTGCAGCGCCAGGTCGCCGACCGTCGCATCGACCAATGCCGCGCCCTGGTACAGATCGGATACGGTGCCATAGGTGCCGTTGACCTCGCCCGAAAACGGCCGGTCGGACAGGTGCATCGGCACGCGATCGTTCAGCACGTTGACCACGCCGCCGATCGCCTGGCTGCCGTAGCGCAGCGTGCCCGCGCCGCGCACCACCTCGATGCTGCGCGCGGCGAGCGGATCGATCGGCATGCCATGGTCGGGACCGATGTCGGAGACGTCGGAGGAGCTCAGCCCGTCTTCCAGGATGCGCACGCGCGTCGCGTCCATGCCGCGGATGATCGGGCGGCTGGCGCCGGTCGCGAAGCCGGTCGCGGCGATGCCGGGTACCTTGGCCAGCGCATCGGAAATGCTCGCACCGCCGGCCTTCAGGATGTCCTCGGCATCCACCTTGGCAGAGATGGCGGGCGTGTCGTCGCGATCGTGCTGGATCGGGCTGGCGGTCACGATGATGTCGCGGCCGGTGTCGGCCGTCGGGGTGGGGGCGGCGGTCTGGGCGAGCGCGCAGGCGGGGAACAGCGCGGCACTGGCCGCGCCGAGGAACAGGAAGGAACGCATCGACGTCTCCGGGAAATCGGGCACAGGCGCGCATCGGCCGCACTCGGCGACGCGCGAGGGGGGGATCAGAGCGGAGAGTCGATCGGCGGCGCGCGACTGCGCCAGCCATGGCCGCGCGGCGCGGGCAGGGGATAGGCGGCGACGGCTTGGATCGGCCTGATCGCCGCCGCGGGCACCGCCGCGATCGCGGTCGGCACCGCATCGGGCAGCAGCGGTTCGAATGCCGCGCGGGCATAACAGAGCGCGCAATCCGCGTCCGCCGTCGCCAGCGTCGTCGACCGGTCCGTGCCGTCGCGCGCGGTGGCATGCAGCGGATGGACATGCGCCTGCGCGATGCCGCCGCCGCCCAGCAGCGCGCACAGCGCCAACAGCGCAAGCATCAGCACGCCCGGCTGCGGCCGGCGCTGGCAGGGTCGCGTGTGTCTCATCCCGCCCCGTCCCGACACGAGCAAAGCTGTCTAAAAGCTGAACAAGAGACAACATATCATGCTTGTCATCTTCGCTCGCGCCCAAGCCGCTGAAATCGTTCGATCCGCCCGAAAGGCGGCCGTGTCGTCGTCAGGTGTCATCATGCGGTCGCGCGGCGCGCGCAGACTGTGCCGTCATCGGATTCGAACCGTTCCGGACAGGGCGCTCCCCTGCTACGATCCGGTCGAACCGCAAGGGGACCCAAGGCCATGATCCGCGCCCGCTGCCACACCGTCCTGCTCGCCTGCACGATGGCGAGTCCCGCCGTGGCCCAGCAGGCGACGACCGCGCCCACGCCTGTGGCCAAGGCCGGCGACAAGGCTCCCGGCCCGGACATCGTCGTACAAGGGCTGAAGGACCGCAAGCGGGGCACGTGGCGCCGGGCCGATGGCGCGCATGTTGTCGTCTACAGCAAGGGGAGCGCCGACGAGCTGATCCGCGTCACCCGCAACATCGAACGGCTGCACCAGCTGCTGACCCGTTTGTACCGGCGGGGCGGCGGCGCCGACGACATGGTCCGGCCGCAGATCACGCTGCTCGATCCCGACACCGATCTGTCGAGCCTGGGTCTGCAGAATGCGCGCTGGCAGCAGGGGCCGTTCATGGCGCCCTTCGCATCCACCGTCTATTACGACCCGCGCGAGGATGGCGAGGTGATGGCCGTGTCGCGCCGCGATACGTCGATCAAGCTCAATACCGTGCGTGCCTTCAACGAGGATTGCGACGACGTCGTGCAGAATGCCGGGACCGACGCGGTCGCGCTGTGTTCGAAGATGGCAGCGCGTCGTGATCCGCTGGGCGTGGCGTGGGAACGCTCGCTTTATGCGGCCTACGCCGAACGTTTCATCCTCACCTATGCGCCGGCGAGCGATCCGCGCTGGTACCTGGATGGCATCGGCGCGCTCTTTTCGTCGATCGCGATCCGGCCCGATGGCGCGATCGACTATGCCCGCGTGCCCGATCGGTTCCAGCAGGTGCTGACCGCCTATGGGCCGGTCGACGTGGCGGGCGTTCTTACCGGCCGCTACCTGACCGAT
Source organism: Sphingomonas sp. S6 (assembly GCF_043498045.1). NCBI lineage: Bacteria > Pseudomonadati > Pseudomonadota > Alphaproteobacteria > Sphingomonadales > Sphingomonadaceae > Sphingomonas > Sphingomonas sp. S6. Next base: position 260,356 of record NZ_JBIEOE010000003.1, on the reverse strand, counting down.
AGCGGTGATGCCGCGCGCTGGTCGCCCTATCACGCCTGGCTGGTCAGCCACTTCTTCCTCTATTCGGCGCTGTCGCCGCAGCGCAGCGACCAGTTCCGGCGGTACATGGCCGCGGTACGGCAGGGCACATCGCTCGCCGAGGCCGCGACCGTCTTCGGCGACCTTGGCGCCTTGCAGCGCGAGATCGGTCGGTATGCGCGCCGCGACTTCGCTTACGCCCATGGTCAGGCGCCGCAGCCCGATGTGCCGCCGCCCGCCGTCACGCAACTCTCGCCCGCAGACTCGGCGCTGGTCGAGGCGCGCCTCGCGCTGGGCGGCCTTGGCGAGGGCTGGCTCGACACCGTCCGCGCCGCCACCACCGGTGTCGACGATCCCGACGCGCTGCGCGTCGCCGCGACGGCGGAATGCGGCGGCGGACATGCCGACGCCTGCCTTGCCGCCGCCGATCGCGTGCTGGCCAGCCGCCCGGAGGATTCCGCGGCGCTTGCTTCGAAGGGGCGCGCGCTGACGCTGAAGGCGATCGCCGCAACCGGCACCGATCGCACGACCGGCCTTACCGCCGCGCGGCAGCTCCTCGGCCGGGCGATCGCGCTCGATCGGGACGCCCCTGCGCCGCGCCTTGCCTATGTCCGCAGCTTCCTCGATGCGGGTCAGGCCCCGTCCGACGATGCGGTGCTCGGCCTTGCGCAGGTGATCCGCCGTCTGCCCGCCGCACCGATGCCGCGGCTGCTCCTCGCCGAATCGCTGGTGAAGCAGGGCAAGGCGGATCTGGCCGGGCGGGTCGCCTTCACGCTGATCCATGGCCCGTTCGATTCCCCCGAACGGCGTGCCGCGACGGCGCTGTTCGCCTCGACCGGCACCGCGGCACACGGCAGCTAAGTCGTCGCTTTTCGGGCCAGCGCGACGAGCCGCGCCAAAACGTCGACGACTTTCTTCGGTTCCCGTCCCGCCGATCTCTTGACGGTCCCCGGCCCGCGCCACATATCCCGGCCGTTGGCACTCGCGCATCGTGAGTGCCAGATTTTTGTAACACTGACTGAAAAGAGGGACTTCGCAATGAACTTTCGTCCGTTGCATGACCGCGTCCTCGTCCGCCGTGTCGAGGCGGAAGAGAAGACGGCCGGCGGGATCATCATCCCCGACACCGCCAAGGAAAAGCCGCAGGAGGGCGAGGTCGTCGCCGCCGGCACCGGGCTGAAGGCCGAAGACGGCAAGGTCACGCCGCTCGACGTCAAGGCTGGCGACCGCATCCTGTTCGGCAAGTGGTCGGGCACCGAGGTGAAGGTCAACGGCGAAGACCTGCTGATCATGAAGGAAAGCGACATCCTCGGGATCGTCGGCTGATCCGATTTCGTCACCCCAGCGAAGGCTGGGGTCTCCCTGTTACTGCAAGACCCCAGCCTTCGCTGGGGTGACGCACATTTCACGAAAGGGTAGCCACCATGGCAGCCAAGGACGTAAAATTCGGCCGCGACGCGCGTGAACGCATTCTGCGCGGCGTCGACATCCTCGCCGACGCGGTGAAGGTCACGCTGGGGCCGAAGGGCCGCAACGTCGTGATCGACAAGAGCTTCGGCGCGCCCCGCATCACCAAGGACGGTGTGTCGGTCGCCAAGGAAATCGAGCTCAAGGACAAGTTCGAGAACATGGGCGCGCAGATGGTGCGCGAAGTGGCCTCGAAGACCAACGACATCGCCGGTGACGGCACCACCACCGCGACCGTGCTCGCCCAGGCGATCGTGCGCGAGGGCATGAAGTCGGTTGCGGCCGGCATGAACCCGATGGACCTGAAGCGCGGCATCGACATCGCCGTCACCAAGGTGGTCGAGGACGTGAAGAGCCGTTCGAAGCCCGTCTCGGGCTCGTCGGAAGTCGCGCAGGTCGGCATCATCTCGGCCAATGGCGACAAGGAAGTCGGCGAGAAGATCGCGGAAGCGATGGAGAAGGTCGGCAAGGAAGGCGTCATCACCGTCGAAGAGGCCAAGGGCCTCGAATTCGAACTCGACGTCGTCGAAGGCATGCAGTTCGACCGCGGCTACCTGTCGCCCTACTTCATCACGAACCCGGAAAAGATGACGGTCGAACTGAACGACCCGTACATCCTGATCCACGAGAAGAAGCTCAGCAACCTGCAGGCGATGCTCCCGATCCTGGAAGCCGTCGTTCAGTCGGGTCGTCCGCTCCTGATCATCGCCGAGGATATCGAGGGTGAGGCTCTGGCCACGCTCGTCGTCAACAAGCTGCGCGGCGGCCTGAAGGTCGCAGCGGTCAAGGCTCCGGGCTTCGGCGATCGTCGCAAGGCGATGCTGGAAGACATCGCGATCCTGACCAAGGGCGAGATGATCTCGGAAGACCTCGGCATCAAGCTCGAGAGCGTCACCGTCGGCATGCTCGGCACCGCCAAGCGCGTCACGATCGACAAGGACAACACCACCATCGTCGATGGTGCGGGTGAAGCCGACGCGATCAAGGGCCGCACCGAGGCGATCCGTGCGCAGATCGAGAACACCACCAGCGATTACGACCGTGAGAAGCTCCAGGAGCGTCTCGCCAAGCTCGCCGGCGGCGTTGCCGTGATCAAGGTCGGCGGTGCGACCGAGGTCGAGGTGAAGGAGCGCAAGGACCGCGTCGACGATGCGCTGCACGCGACCCGCGCGGCCGTCGAAGAGGGCATCGTCCCGGGCGGCGGCACGGCGCTGCTGTACGCGACGAAGGTGCTCGAAGGCGTCACCGGCGCCAACGAAGACCAGACCCGCGGCGTGGACATCGTCCGCAAGTCGCTGACCGCGCTGGTGCGTCAGATCGCGCAGAACGCTGGCCATGACGGCGCCGTCGTCTCGGGCAAGCTGCTCGACCAGACCGACACGTCGTTCGGCTTCAACGCCGCGACCGACCAGTATGAGAACTTGGTCGCCGCCGGCGTGATCGATCCGACCAAGGTCGTCCGCACCGCGCTGCAGAACGCAGCTTCGGTCGCCGGCCTGCTCATCACCACCGAGGCGACTGTCTCGGAACTGCCCGAGGACAAGGCTCCGGCCATGCCCGGCGGCGGCGGCATGGGCGGCATGGGCGGCATGGACTTCTGATTTGGGACGGGCGGAGCATCGCTCCGCCCGACACCAAATCAGAACGGCCAGCCGGCCGGCTCTGCCGGACCGGTCTGACGTCAAGACAGCGGCTCCGCCGCTGTCCGCCAAGCAAAACGAGGGCCGGGGGCGCAATCCCCCGGCCCTTTGTTTGTCAGCTCGGCAATGCTATTTAGAGGCCATGCGGAAGGACGCGCTCTACAAGCCAATCACGGTCGAGGAGTTCCTCGCCATCGATTTTCCGAGCGATCGGAAATACGAGTTGGTCGATGGCGTCATCCGCTCGATGACCGGCGGCACACCCGCGCATTCGCGGGTGGCTGGTAACATCTTCGCCTTTCTGCATAACAAACTCCGCGGCACCGGCTGTCGCCCGTATAATTCCGATATGGGCGTCCGCGTCACGGACACCGACATCCGCTACCCGGACGTTTCGGTCTATTGCGGCAATCCGGCAACACGAGAGCGGGAAGAGGCGCGCGTCTTCACCGATCCCGTCGTGATCGTCGAAGTGCTGTCTCCCTCGACGACCCGCAACGATGAGGGCGAGAAGCTCGGTCAGTATCGCCACCTGCCGTCGCTCGACACGATCGTCTTCGTCGATCCCGAAACGGAAACGGCTCGCGTCATCCAGCGCCTGGGCCCCCAATCATGGCGTGACGACTTGTTCGCCCAGCCCCACGACGTCATGCTGCCGGCGCTCGACCTGACCATCCCGCACACCGAAATCTTTGCCCGGGACTGACCCCGCAACCCCGCCGCGCCCCGCTCGTTACGCCGGCCATGAACCACGACGCGACCCGCACCGACATTCCCACCGACGGCGCCATCCTCGGCTACGGCCCGATGCTGCCGCTAGTCGCTGCCGGGATCGGCGCATGGCTGCTCCCGCCGCCCTGGCCATTCTGGGCGACCCATCTCGGCATCATCTGGGGGGCGCTGATCCTCGCCTTTATCGCCGGGGTGCGGCGCGGCTTCGGGTTCGGCAATCCGGGGGCATCGAAGCCGGTCGAGATCGCGACCTGCATCGCCTATTTCACGCTCGCCGGTCTGGCGCTGGTCGTCGAACAGGCATCGACGGCATTGCTGTTGCTGCTCGTCGGCTATGTCGCGGCGGGCTTTCTCGATCGCCGCGCCGCGATCGCCGGCAACGCGCCGGCCTATTTCGCGGCGCTCCGGCTGCGCCAGCTGCTGATGGGCGCGGCGGGCATCGCCGCGCTGTTTGCCCGGGCCGTCATCGCCTGACGGCCCGGCGCGTCGCTTACCTCTGCATCGCCTCGATCAGTTTCTTGACGTCCTGACTGCGGCCGCGCGGCACGATCATCACGTCGTTGCCGCACGCCACCACGATCAGATCGCTGACGCCCACCGCCGAGATGCGGACGCCGTCCGATCGGATCAGGCAATTGTTCGTGTCGATCGCCAGCACCTCGCCGCGATGGTGGTTGCCACGCTCGTCGCACGGGCTGATCGCGAGCAGCGCGTCCCAGCTGCCGACGTCGCTCCAACCCATCGCCACCGGCACCACGGCCACGCGATCGGCGCGTTCCATCACCGCATAATCGATCGAATCCGACGGCGACGCCCCGAAGGCGTCCGCATCCGGATAGACCCGCACGCCCTCACGCCGCGCATCGCGCATCGCCGTCTGCGCCGCGGTCAGGATCGTCGGGGCATGCGCCGCCAGCGCGCCCAGGAACATGTCGGCGCGGAACAGGAAGATGCCGCCGTTCCACACATGGTCGCCCGCCGCCAGCATCGCCTCGGCACGATCCCGCGGCGGCTTTTCGACGAAGCGCGCGACGCGATGCACACCCTCGGCCAGTCGGTCGCCGACCTGGATCCAGCCATAGCCGGTTTCCGGCGCATCGGGCGCGATCCCGAACGTCACCAGCCAGCCATCCGCGACCATCGGCATTGCGGCGTCGACCGCGGCGCGGAACGCCTCGACATCCGCGATAACGTGGTCGGATGGCATGACGAGCAGCGCGTCCTCCGCTCCCGCCGCCAGCGCCGCCAGCGCGATCGCCGGCGCGGTGTTGCGACCGACCGGTTCCAGGATCACCGCCTGCGGCTTGGCGTCGGCGGCCGCGAGCTGTTCGTCGATCGCATCGGCATGCCGCGCATTGGCCACGACGATCGGCGCCGCAAACGCCTCGCCATGCGCCCGCCGCGCGGTCAGTTGCAGCATCGTCTCGTCCGCGGTCAGCGGCAGCAACTGCTTAGGCATTTCGGGGCGCGACATAGGCCACAGCCGGGTGCCGGATCCTCCCGAAAGGATCACAGGAACGATCGTCATAAAGGTCAGGAAACTCCCAAGACATCCCCGCTTAGACCAGAAGGGACCGGAAACGTAACGATAATCCTCGCCGCTTGTTCAAGCTTTCTTCGTATTTTTCTGCGACGCCGCTGACAGCCTGTCGGAAAAGCTTACAGGACGGCGTCGGAGGAGCCGGGCATGATCCGCCTGTTCAAGCATTACGTGCCGCATGTCGTGCTGTTGCTCGGCCTGGTCGACGCGATGTTGCTGGTGCTGGCCGGCGAGCTCGGCTGGGTGCTGCGCGCCTATCAGATCGGCATGCACGTCGATCCGATCACGACGCGCCTGCCGCAATTGCTGTCCTTCGCCTTCGCCTTGCAGATCGCCCTGATCGCGGTCGGTGCCTATGGCGTCGCCTCGCTCCTGTCGCTCCGCTTCGCGGCGGCACGGTTGGCGGTCGCGCTGCTGATCGGCGTGTCGTGCCTGTCGATCCTGTTCTTCCTGATCCCGCCGCTGGCGCTGTGGCGGTCGAACCTTGCCTATGCGACGCTGATCGCGGCGGTGTTGCTCGTCATCGTGCGCGGCGTCGTCGGGCGTCTCGTCGGTGGAGACCTGCTCAAGCGGCGCATCCTCGTGCTGGGGGCGGGCGCGCAGGCGAACCGTATCCGCGATCTGGCGCAGCAGCCCGGCGCCAACGTCATCGTCGCCGGCTTCATCGCGATGCGCGATGGCGAGTCGGCGGTGCCGGATGCGATCCCGCGCGGCGCCATCCCCAACCTAGCTGCGCACGTCCTCGACAATCAGGTTGCCGAAGTGGTGCTGGCGCTGGAGGAGCGCCGCGGCGCCCTGCCGTTGCAGGACCTGTTGCGTGTCCGCACCACCGGCGTCGCGGTCACCAACATCTCAAGCTTCCTCGAACGCGAGACGGGGCGGATCGATCTCCGCTCGGTCAACCCGTCGTGGCTGATCTTCTCGGACGGTTTCGCCTCGGGCCGCATGGTGTCGAGCGCGTTCAAACGCGCCTTCGACGTCACCGTCAGCCTGCTGCTGCTCACGCTGACCCTGCCGGTCATCCTGCTGACCGCGGCGGCAATCCGCCTCGAATCGAAGGGCCCCGCCTTCTACCGCCAGCGCCGCGTCGGCCTGTACAACCAGGGCTTCGACATTCTGAAGCTGCGCTCGATGCGCCAGGATGCCGAGGTGCCCGGTCAGGCGGTCTGGGCGGAAAAGGACGATCCCCGCATCACGCGCATCGGCCGCGTCATTCGCAAGGTACGGATCGACGAGCTGCCGCAGGCCTGGTCGGTGCTGAAGGGCGAAATGAGCTTCGTCGGCCCGCGCCCCGAACGCCCGCAATTCGTCGCGCAGCTCGAGCAGCAGCTGCCATATTATGCCGAGCGGCACATGGTGAAGCCCGGCATCACCGGCTGGGCGCAGATCAATTACCCCTATGGCGCATCGATCGAGGACGCGCGCCACAAGCTCGAATACGACCTCTATTATGCCAAGAACTATTCGCCGTTCCTCGACCTGTTGATCCTGTTGCAGACGTTGCGCGTCATCCTGTGGCCGTCGGGCGCGCGCTAGCACCATGGTTATGCTGATCCTGTGGGGGCATGCACTCGCCGCGCTCGGCTTTGCAGCGCTGGCACTGGCCTGGGCGCGTCGGGCGGCGGCGGTCGGCCTGCCCAGTCGCATGCTGGTCGCGGCGCTGGCGGTGACGGCGCTGTGGGCGCTGGCGGTGGCGGGAATCGGCGAAGCCGACCTCGTCACCCGCGTCGTACAGTCGTTGCGCAACCTCACCTGGCTCGCGGCGATGCTGGTGCTGGTCCGGCGGACCGGCGCCGGCGCGGCGGCGGTGTACGCGCTCTACGCAGCGACCGCGACGGTCAGCGCGCTGGCGATCGGGTGCGCATTGCTCGAAACGCTGCCGTTCGCGGCGACGACGCTGGCGACGCTCGCCGACCTGCGGCTGATCGCGCGCATGCTGGCGGCGGTCGGCGGGCTGATCCTGGTCCACCAGCTCGCCTTCGTCGGTCGCGAGCGGGAACGCGGGCGGATCGTGCTGATCGCGGCGGCGATCGCCACCATCTGGGGCCTCGACCTGCTCGTCGCGGCGGCGGACTGGGGCTGGGGCGCGTCGCCCGCCGTGGTGGTGGTCCGCGGCGTCGCCCTGACCGCTGCCACCGTGTTCCTCGCGGTGCCGTTGCAGGCCGATCGGCGCGGCCTGTCGCTGTCGCATGACGTCGCGATGCGGCTGTTCGTCGCGACCGCGATCGCCGCCTATGTCGGCGCGACATTGCTCGCGACGCAGGTCGCCGGCCGCTATGCGGGCGATGCCGCGCGCGTGGCGCAGACCGCGATCGTGCTCGGCGCGACCACGGCGCTGATGACCTTGCTGTCGACGCCCTGGCTGCGCGCCTGGACCAAGGTGAAGGTCGCCAAGCATTTCTTCGACCACCGCTATGACTATCGTGCCGAATGGCAGCGCTTTACCGCAACGCTGGGCTCGCCGGGCGAGGGCGCCGACCCGCTCGACCGCCGCATCGTCCGCGCGATGGCGGAGCTGACCGGATCGCCCGCCGGCCTGCTGCTGATCCCCGCCGGCATGGCCCTTGAGGCAGGGGCGGCATGGCATTGGCCCGAACACCCGCCCGAAGCGGCAGCGGGCGACACCGCGCTCTTCGCCTATCTGTCCGCGACCGGTCGCATCATCGCGCTCGACCAGGTTCGCCGCGGCGACGCACCGGAGGGCGAGGGCGCGGCGGTGCCGGCTTGGATGTGTGCGCAGGACGAGGCCTGGGCGCTTGTGCCCCTGCTGCACGGCACCAGCCTGATCGGGGCGATCCTGCTGGCCCGCCCGGCGGTGGACCGCGCGCTCGACTGGGAAGACCTGGATCTGCTGCGTGTCGCCGGACGGCAGGCGGCGAGCTACCTTGCCGAGGATCGCGCGCATGCCGCGCTCGCCGATGCCGCGCGCTTCGACGAATTCAACCGACGCTTCGCCTTCATCCTCCACGATATCAAGAACATGGTCAGCGGCCTCAGTCTCGTCGCGCGCAATGCGGAGCGGCATGCCGACAATCCCGCCTTCCGCGCCGACATGGTCGAAACCCTCAAGGACTCCGCCGCCCGTATGAACGCGCTGCTCGCCCGCCTGTCGCAGCATCACCGCAGCCTGCCCGAACCCCTACAGCCGGTCGACGTCGCTGCGCTCGCCGCGCGCCTGGCCGGCGCCCGCCGCGCGCAGCACGCGATCGAGGTCGCGGGGCAGGGGACGGCACTGGCGCAGCCCGGGCGGCTCGAACAATTGCTCGGTCACCTGCTGCAGAACGCCGTCGAGGCCTCGCCCGCCGACGCGCCGATCGCGATCGCGATCACGACGGAGGGCGCGCGCGTCGAGATCGACGTGGTCGATCAGGGCTGTGGCATGAGCGCCGCCTTCATCCGCGACCAATTGTTCCGCGCCTTCGCCTCGTCCAAGCCCGACGGCTTTGGCCTCGGCGCCTATGAGGCGCGCGAACTGGCGGCGGCGATGGGCGGCACGCTGACCGTCACCAGCCGCGAAGGCGCCGGAACGCGGTTCCGCATCACGCTGCCGGCCGCGACGGCACTGGAGGCGGCGGCATGAGCGAGTTGCGTCCCGTCCTGCTCGTCGTCGAGGACGACCTGGCACTGCAACGCCAGTTGCGCTGGGCCTATGAAGGCTATGAGATCGTCACCGCCGCCACCCGGGCCGAGGCGATCGACGCGTTGCGCCTCCACGAACCTGCCGTCGTCACGCTCGACCTCGGCTTGCCGCCCGACCCCGACGGCACCAGCGAAGGCTTTGCAACGCTGGCGGAGATGCTGGCGCTGAAACCCGATACCAAGATCATCGTCGCCTCCGGCCATGGCGCCCGCGCGAGTGCGCTGGACGCCATCGCGCTGGGGGCCTGGGATTTCTACGCCAAACCGATCGACATCGACGCGCTGGGGCTGATCGTCGCGCGCGCCTTTCACGTCCACGGACTCGAGGCGGAAAACCGCCGCCTCGCCGCGCGGGATACCGGTCACGCAGGATTCGGCGGCCTGATCTACGCCTCGGATGCGATGGTGAAGGTGGTGCGTACCGTCGAACGCGTCGCGCCGGCCGACGTCTCGGTCATGCTGCTCGGCGCCAGCGGCACCGGCAAGGAATTGCTGGCGCGCGGGCTGCACGAGGCGTCTGCGCGGCGCACCGGTGCCTTCGTCGCGATCAACTGCGCCGCCATTCCCGAAACCTTGCTCGAAAGCGAATTGTTCGGCCACGAAAAGGGCGCGTTCACGGGGGCGGTGAAGACGACGCCCGGCAAGATCGAACAGGCCGCGGGCGGCACCTTGTTCCTCGACGAAATCGGCGACGTGCCGCTGCCGCTCCAGGTCAAATTGCTGCGGTTCCTGCAGGAACGCGTCATCGAACGCATCGGCGGGCGCAAGGCCATTCCGGTCGACACGCGTATCGTGTGCGCGACGCACCGCGACGTCGATGCGATGGTCGCCGGGGGAAGCTTTCGCGACGACCTCTATTACCGCCTCGCCGAGATCGTCGTGCGCATCCCGTCGCTCGCCGAACGGCCGGGCGATGCCGCGCTGCTCGCGCGCGCGCTCGTCCACCGTCATGCCGCGGCGATGAAGCTGCCGGTCACCGGCCTCGCCCCCGATGCGCTCGCCGCGATCGAGGCATGGGGCTGGCCCGGCAACGTCCGCGAGCTCGAAAACCGCATCAAGCGCGCGGTCATCATGGCGGACGGCAAGCTGGTCACTGCTGCCGACCTCGATCTCGTCGCCGCGTCCGACGACGGACTGCCCCTCAACCTGCGCACCGCGCGCGAGGCGGCTGACCGGCAGGCAATCCGCCAGGCGCTGGCGCAGGCGGGCGGCAACATTTCGGGCGCGTCGCGGCTGCTCGGCATCAGCCGCCCGACGTTGTACGACCTCCTGAAAAGCTACGACCTGCATGGCTGATCCGCGCTATCCGATGCTGCGCCGTCGTCGGCGGCGGCGCGGGATGCGGCTCACGCTGCCGACGTTCACCCGTGCCCGCGCGGTTGCGCTCGGGGTCCTCATACTGGTGCTGATCGCAGCGGCCGCACTCGCGCTGCGCCCGACATCGCGCCCAGCGCCTGCCCAGGCGCTTGCCGATGCGCGCACCGCCTTCGGGCTCGGCAATTTCAGCGCCGCACGCAATCACGCGCTCGCCGCGCTGGCTGGCGACCCCGCGTCACGCCCCGCGATGCTGCTGCTCGCGCGCAGCTATCTGCGGCTGGGCGAGGGCGCTGCGGCGGAGGGCACGCTCGCGCGCGCCGGCAAGCTCGGCGAACCGGCGGCGGCGCTCGCCGGACTGCAAGCGCAGGCGCGGCTGTTGCAGGGCGACCCGCAGGGTGCGCTCGATCGCGCCGATCAGGCCGCGGCCAACGATGGCGACGCGGTCCGCGCCCGTGCGCGCGCCACCGCACTCGGCGGCGACGCGGGGCAGGGCGCCCGGCTGCTGACCGACTGGATCGCAACGCATCCCAATGACGCGCTGGCGGTGATGGACTTCGGCCGCATCCGCCTCGATGCCGGCGAACTCACCGGCGCCACGCAGGCGGCGGCGCGTGCGGTGCGGCTCGCCCCCGGCGATCCCGGCCCGCTGACCCTGCAGGCGGAGGTGGTGCGCACCCGCTACGGCCTCACCGCCGCATTGCCGTGGTTCGAGGCGGCGTTGCAGCGCGATGCCTATTACACGCCAGCGCTGATCGGCTATGCCGCGACGCTGGGCGAGGTGGGGCGCAACGCCGATCTGCTCGACGCGGCCCGCGCCGCGCTCGCCGCCCGGCCGGGCCATCCGCAGGCGCTGTATCTGCAAGCCGTCCTCGCCGCGCGCGCGGGCAAACCGGGCCTCGCCCGCGCGATGCTCTACCATGCCGGCGGCGCGCTCGCCGCCACGCCGGGGGCGATGCTGCTTGACGGCGGAGTTGATCTCCAGGCCGGCCGGTACGAGGGCGCGACCGGTACGTGGCGCCGGCTTGCCGAGGCACAGCCCGCCAATTTGGTCGTCCGCCGCCTGCTCGGCAACGCAATGCTGCGCGCGGGCGATCCCGCTGGCGCGCTCGACTGGCTGGGGCCCGCGATCCAGCGTCGTGACGCCGACGCCTATACGCTGACGCTCGCCGCCCGCGCCTACGAAGCGCGCGGCGATCGCCTGACCGCCGGGCAATTGCTCGACCGCGCGGCGCGCGGCGCCGCCGACAGCGCGGGCGGCTTCGCCAGCGACGACACCGTCGGCACGCTGCGCGCCGCGGCGGCGGGCGATCCCGGCGACCCACATGCGCTGATCGAGGTGATCCGCGGCCAGCTGTCCGCCGGCGATACCGCGGGCGCCATCGCCCAGGCGCGTGTCCTCGTTGCGCAAAGCCCCGGCGCGCCGCCCGCACAGCTCGCGCTCGGCGATACGCTTGCCGCCGCGGGCCGCTATGCCGAAGCCGGACCCGTCTACGCGCGCGCCGCGAGCCTGTCGTTCGACGAGGCGACGATGCTGCGACTGGTCGACGCCTGGGGTCGCGCGGGCCGTCCCGAACAGGCGGCGGCGGCGCTGTCGCTGTTCCTCGAACAGAATCCGCAGAACCTGACCGCGCAAGGCCTGCGTGGCCGACTCCAGATCGAGACTGGCGAGGTCGATGCCGGTATCGAGACGCTGGAGGCGGTGCGCCGCATCGCCGGCAACCGCGACGCCGCGTTGCTCGCCGATCTCGCGCGCGGCTATGCGGCGACCGACGACGGCGCAGTGGCCCGCCGCTACGCCCGCGCGGCCTATGCGCTGTCGCCGATGAACCCCGGCGTGTGCGACGCTTATGCGCTCGCCCTCGCCGCGGACGGCGACCTTGCCGGCGCGCGCCAGCTCGCGGCCAAGGCGCTGGCGCTTGCCCCCGGCGACCCGCGTATCGCCGCGCATGCCCGAGCGCTCGCCCGCTGACCGCTTGCGCGCGGCGGATGGCCAAGCCATGACGCACGCCATGGCCGATCCCGCCACCGACCCGCTGCTGCGTATCGCCGCGGCCCTCGACCGCCTGTCGCCCCCGCCGCCGCCGGGCGCCGACCCCGCCGCGCACCCTGCGTATGTCTGGCGGGGCGACGTGCTGGTCGCCGCCCGCGCCTTCGCGCCGCTGTCGCCCGAATTGCTCGTCGGTATCGACAAGCAGAAGACCGCGCTGATCGACAACCTCCGCCGCCTTGCCGCCGGGGCTGCGGCGCAGGACGTGCTGCTGTGGGGCGCGCGCGGCACCGGCAAGTCGGCGCTGGTCAAGGCGGCGGTCGGCGCGGTGCAGGCGGAGGGCGGCGCCATCGCGCTGGTCGAGGTCGCGGCGCTCGACACGCTGCCGCAGCTCTTCGCCCGCCTCGCCAACGTCCCCCGCGCCTTCGCGCTGTTCCTCGACGACCTCGGCGTCGAAGCGCCTGCGGAAGGGCGTATCCTGCGCTCGCTGCTCGAAGGCGGCGCAGAGGCGCGCCCCGCCAACGTCCGCCTGCTCGTCACCGCCAACCGCCGCCACCTGATGCCGCGCGACATCGAGGAGCAAAGCAGCGCGATCAACCCGCGCGACAGTATCGACGACCAGCTCGCGCTCGCCGACCGCTTCGGCCTCAGCCTCGGCTTCCACGCGCTCGACCAGGACGGCTATTGCGCGATCGTCGCCGGCTACGCCGCCCGCTACGACCTGCCCTTCGACGCTGCGGAAGCGATCAACTGGGCCACCCGCCGCGGCAGCCGCTCGGGCCGCGTGGCGTGGCAATATGTCACCGAAGTCGCAGGCCGCCTGGGGCGCAGCCTGCCCTAACTCGAATAAAGATGCCCCCCTTCGTCATCCCGGCGAACGCCGGGATCCATGGACCCGGCGAAACCGGCGAGCGCGGGCGACCTACAAACCGCCCGCAGCCATGGATCCCGGCATCCGCCGGGATGACGAAAGAGGGGAGGCGAACCGTCCGCCACCCCAAACCCCGTCATTCCCGCGAAGGCGGGAATCCAGAACCGCTACCGCTGCGGCGCCTTCACCGACGTCAGCGCATCCGTCATTCCCGCCTGCGCGGGAATGACAGATGCGAACGCGGGTAGCGCGCTACCCCATCCCCTCGACCTGCTCCGCCAGTTCCAGCCACCGCATCTCCGCCGCGTCCTTCTCCGCCCGCGCCGCCTCGATCGCCGCGCTCAGCGCCGCGAAGCGCTTGGGATCGCGCGTGTACAAGGCCGGGTCCGCCATCGCCGCCTCGTCGCGCGCGATCGCCGCGTCCAGCGCCTCGATCCGCGCGGGCAGCTGATCGTAATCGCGCTGGTCCTTGTAGCTGAGCTTCGTCTTCGTCTGCACCGGCGCGGCCGCAACCGGCTTGGGCGCCGCCTTCTTGGCCGCGACCGGGCTTTTGCGCTGCCGCTCCCAATCCTCATATCCGCCCGCGACCACGTCGACCGTTCCCGATCCGTCGAGCCCCAGCGTCACCGTCACCGTGCGATCCAGGAAGTCGCGGTCGTGGCTGACGATCAGTACCGTGCCCGCATAATCCGCGATCACCTCCTGCAACAGGTCGAGCGTCTCCAGATCGAGGTCGTTGGTCGGCTCGTCGAGCACCAGCAGGTTCGATTCGCGCGCAAACTCGCGCGCCAGCAGCAGCCGCGACCGCTCGCCGCCCGACAGCGTCCCGACCTTCGCCTCAGCGAGGCTCGGGTCGAACAGGAACTCCTTAAGGTAACCGTGGATGTGCTTGCGCACCCCCAGCACGTCGATCCAGTCGCCGCCATCGGCCAGCACCTCGCGCACCGTCTTGGTCGGTGCCATCAGGCTGCGCTGCTGATCGATGACGATGCCGTCCAGCGTCTTGGCGAGCTTCACCTCGCCGTCATCGGGCGCCATCTCGCCGGTCAGCAGCTTGAGCAGCGTCGTCTTGCCCGCCCCGTTGCGGCCGACGATGCCGATCCGGTCGCCGCGCGTGACACGCAGGTTGAGGTCCTTGATGATCGCGCGCTCGCCAAAGCTCTTCGACGCATGCTTCACGTCGATCACGACCTTGGTCTTCGAATCGTCCGCCGCCGTCGCGAGGTTCGCCGACCCTTGCGGCCCGATCATCGCCGCGCGTTCGGCGCGCATCTCCTTCAGCTTCGCAAGCCGCCCCTGGTTGCGCCGCCGCCGCCCGGTGACGCCGCGTTGCAGCCAATGCTCCTCGATCTTCAGCTTGGCGTCGAGCCGCTGCGCATTGCGCTCTTCCTCGGCGTACACCTGCTCGGTCCACGCCTCGAACCCGCCGAAGCCGATCTCCGCGCGGCGGATCGACCCGCGATCCATCCAGAGCGTCTGCTTGGTCAGCCGCGTCAGGAACGTGCGGTCGTGGCTGATGACGACGAACGCGCCCTTGAACCGCCCCAGCCATTCCTCCAGCCAGTCGATCGCGGCGATATCGAGGTGGTTGGTCGGCTCGTCGAGCAGCAGCACGTCGGGGTCCTGCGCCAGCGCGCGCACGATCGCCGCGCGCCGCCGCTCGCCGCCCGACGCGGACGCCGCCTCGCGGCTGAGGTCGATGCCCAATTGGTCGGCGATCGCCTCCGCCTCGTGCGGCAAGGGCGCATCGTCGCCGCGCAGCACGTAATCGGCCAGGGTCGCGCAGCCTGCCAGGCTCGGCTCCTGCTCCAGCAGCACCACGCGCGTGCCGGGCACGATCACGCGGCGCCCCTCGTCGGCATCGATCGCACCGGCGATCAGCTTCAGCAGCGTCGTCTTGCCGGCGCCGTTGCGCCCGATCAGCGCCAGCCGGTCGCGTGCGCCGATATGGATGTCGAGGTGGCGGAACAGCCAGCCGTGGCCCTGGATAACGCCAAGGTCTTCGTAAGCGAGAATGGGGGCAGCCATGATGCGCCCGCAGGTAGGCGGCGGCGCGTGTCCCGGCAAGCGTGGCGAGGGCTTGTGCCTGAATGGTATGCAACCGTGTCATTCACAGGGTGTTCAATGCCTCCCGCTTATGCAAGGCGTCATGAAGATGGTTCTGCCCGTGTTGCTCTTCGCCCTGGCCGCGCCGGTGCCCGCGTTCGCGCAGGCGCCCGACCAGCGTCGCAGCGACCAGGAACGGGCCTATGACGCCCGCCGCAAGGGCGAGATGCTGTCGCCGCGCGCGATCGAGGCGCGGGTGATCCCGACGATGAAGGGCTATGAATATCTGGGCTTCGACCTCGATTTCGGCAGCTCGGTTTACACGCTCAAGTTCATGCGCGATGGCGTCGTGGTATGGGTCGATGTCGATGGCCGCTCGGGCCAGATCATCGGCCGCACCGGAAGATAAAGAGGGACTGACATGCGCGTTCTGATCGTCGAGGACGAGCCGAATCTCGGAACACAGCTCAAGAACACGCTCGAAGGCGCGGGCTATGCCATCGATCTCGCCACCGACGGCGAAGAGGGGCACTTCCTGGGTTCCACCGAGAATTACGACGCGATCGTGCTCGACCTCGGCCTGCCGGAGATCGATGGCCTGACCGTGCTCGATCGCTGGCGCAAGGAAGGCAAGACGATGCCCGTCCTCGTCCTCACTGCGCGCGACAGCTGGTCCGACAAGGTGGCGGGCCTCGATGCCGGCGCCGACGATTACGTTGCCAAGCCGTTCCAGACCGAGGAACTGATCGCCCGCCTGCGCGCGCTCATCCGCCGCGCGTCGGGCAATGCGTCGAGCGAGCTCACCGCCGGCGACGTCCGCCTCGACACCCGATCGGGCAAAGTCACCAAGGCCGGCGAACCGGTGAAGCTGACCGCGCAGGAATATAAGCTGCTCAGCTACCTGCTCCATCACAAGGGCAAGGTGGTCAGCCGTACCGAGCTGATCGAACATATCTACGATCAGGATTTCGACCGCGATTCGAACACGATCGAAGTGTTCGTAACGCGCATCCGCAAGAAGCTGGGCCAGGACGTCATCACCACGATCCGCGGCCTCGGCTACAGCCTCGAAGACCCCGACGCCTGACCGGCGCAGGGCACGGCCGGACATAGCTGACGCGCATGGATACGCCCCCGCTCGCCGAAGCGCCGCCCCGCGCCCGCGCGAAGACCACCGGATCGCTGTCGCGCCGCATGATCCTGATCGCGGCGGCGTGGATCGGGCTGCTGCTCGTCGGCGGCGGCTTCGCGCTCGATCGCGTGCTGGTATCCGCCGTCACGCGCAACTTCGACGACCAGCTGCAATATGTGCTGCGTTCGCTACTCGCCTCGTCGGAGATCGGGCCCGATGGCGAGGTGCTGTTCAGCCGCGACGCCGCCACCGATCCGCGCTTCGTCGAACCCTATTCGGGCCTCTACTGGCAGGTGTCGGCGCCCGGCGCGCAGGTCGGCGGGGACGCCTTCTTCCGCTCGCGCTCGCTGTGGGACCGGCGCCTGCAATTCGGCGGACGGCACGAAGACCGCAACATCCACATCTACGACAGCCGCCAGTTCCCCGACGAAAAGCTGCGGATCGTCGAACGCGACGCGCAGCTGCCGGGGTCGAAGGTCCATTGGCGCTTCCAGGTCGCGCAGGGGCGCGGCACGCTCGACGCGCAGATCACCGTGCTGCGGCGAACGTTGGTGCGCAGCTTCGCGCTGCTCGGGCTGGGCCTCGTCGTGTTGGCGTGGCTCCAGACCTCTTACGGGCTATGGCCGCTGCGCCGCGTGCGTGAAGAGATCGCGCGGATGCGCGCCGGCCAGTCGAACCGCATCGACACCGCCATGCCCGACGAGGTCGCGCCGATGGTCGAGGAGCTGAACGCGCTCATCGAACATAACGAACGCCAGGCCGAAGAAGCGCGCCGCCACGCCGGCAATCTCGCCCATGCGCTCAAGACGCCGCTGACGGTCATCATGAATGCCGCGACCGCCCAATCGGAAGACCTCGCCGACACCGTGATCCGCGAAGCGCGCACGATGCGGCGCCAGGTCGACCACCACCTCGCCCGCGCCCGCGCCGTCGGCCGCCGCGGCTCCGCGCACAGCCGTGCGGACGTCTGGCCCAGCCTCGAATCGGTCGAACGCGCGGTGGCGCGGCTGTACCGCCACGTCCGCATCGACATCACCGGCCCCAAGGACTTGCAGGTCCATGTCGAGCGGCAGGACCTCGACGAAATGCTCGGCAACCTCGTCGAGAATGCCGCGAAGTATGGCGGCGGCAGCGTCTTCGTGACGGTGACGGGCCAGGCGGGCTTCGTCGAACTCATGATCGAGGACGATGGCGTCGGCATCCCCGAGGAAGACCGCATCCGCATCTTCGACCGCGGCGTCCGCCTCGACACGGGCAAGCCCGGCACCGGGCTGGGCCTCGCGATCGTCCGCGACGTCGCCGAAATCTACGGCGGCACCGTCGCGCTGGAGGAAAGCGAGGACCTCGGCGGCCTGCTCGTCCGCCTGCGACTGCCCGCCGCCAACTGAAGCGCGGCACGGCCCCCCGATTCCCCCGTCACCCCGGAACACGTCCAGGTGCCGGACGGGCCAATCCTCCCCGGCACGGGGAGGTGGCACCGCGCAGCGGTGACGGAGGGGGGCTTCCCCAAACGCAACACTCGCGGCGAGCCCCTCCACCACGCCTCCGGCGCGACCCCCGTGCCGGGGAGGATTGCAGACACTCCACCTCCCCCGCTAACGCGCGCCCAATGCCCGCCTTCCGCCCGATCCTCGCCGGCGCCCAGTTCGGCGACCGCCTCCGCGCCGGCCTCGGCGCCGCCTGCGGTATCCTGTTCGCCGGCCTGATCGCCGCGCTCGCCACCCACGCGGGCGTATCGCCCCTGCTCGTCGCCCCGATCGGCGCGAGCGCGGTGCTCGTCTTCGCGGTCCCCGCCAGTCCGCTCGCGCAGCCCTGGTCGGTGATCGGCGGCAACACCGTCTCGGGCCTGTGGGCGCTGCTCGTCGTCGCGCTCGTGCCGCATACGGCGCTCGCCGCCGCGATCGCGGTCGGCGGCGCGATCGTCGTCATGTCGCTGGCGCGCTGCCTGCATCCGCCCGGCGGCGCGGTGGCCTTGAGCGTCGTGCTGATGACCGCCGCGCATACGCCGGCGAGCCCGTGGTTTCCGCTATCGCCGGTCGCGCTCGATTCGGCGCTGCTCGTCCTCGCCGGACTCGCCTTCCACCGCGTGTCCGGCCACGCCTATCCGCACCGCGTTGCCGCAGCGCCCGCGTCACCCTTCACGACTGCTGACATCGACGCCGCACTTGCCGACATGCACGAGACGTTCGACATCGCCCGCGAAGACCTCGACGCGCTGCTCGCCCGCGCCGCGCATCACGCGCGCGTCAGGCAGGCACCGCCAGGCCGCTCAGCACCTCGGCGGTGATCGCCAGGCTCCGCTTGCGCGCCTCGTGGTCGTAGATCGCGCTCGCCACCATCACCTCGTCGACGCCCGTCCGTTCGAGGAACGCCGCGGTCTGCCGCGCCACGGTGTCGGGCGATCCCACCGCCGAACATTGCAGCACATGGTCGAGGATCCCCGACCCCTGCGGCCCCAGCGACGCGCGATAGCCGGCGACCGGTGGCGGCAGCTGGCGCGGATTGCCGGTCCGCAGCGCCACGAACGACTGCTGCTGCGAACTCGCCAGCAGCTCCGCTTCTTCGTCGGTATCGGCGGCGAAGACGTTGAACCCCGCCATCGCATACGGCCGGTCGAGCTGTGCCGAGGGCCGGAAATCGCGCCGATAGATCGCCAGCGCCGCATCCAGCGCATCGGGCGCGAAGTGCGAGGCGAAGGCATACGGCAGCCCCAGCGCCGCCGCGAGCTGCGCCCCGAACGTGCTCGACCCCAAAATCCACAACGGCACGTTCGCCCCCGCGCCGGGAGTCGCCGCGATCCCGGTCCGTCCGTCGTCGGCGAAATAGCTCTGCAATTCCATCACGTCGCGAGGGAAGGCGTTGGGGTCGCTGTCCAGCGTCCGCCGCATCGCCTGCGCGACGCGCTGGTCCGATCCCGGCGCGCGGCCCAGCCCCAGGTCGATCCGCCCTGGGAACAGCGCGTCCAGCGTGCCGAACTGCTCCGCGATGATCAGCGGCGCATGGTTGGGCAGCATGATCCCGCCCGCGCCGACGCGGATCGTCTGGGTCGCCGCCGCGACATGGCCGATCACCACCGCGGTCGCCGCGCTGGCGATACCGCGCATGCCATGATGCTCCGCCACCCAATATCGCTGGAAGCCCAAGGTTTCGGCATGCCGCGCCAGATCGGCGGCATTGGCCAGCGATTGCGAGACGGTGCCGCCTTCGACGACGGGCACCAGATCGAGCAGGGAAAAGCGTGTCATGCCCTTAACATGGGAATGCGAACGATCGCTCGCAATCCTAGTCCTGCTTGCCGCTCCCCAAGCCAAAGCGCCTCGCCTTCGCTTGTGCCCGCCCGCTGTGCCGCCTAGACGCGCCGACGATGCTGCCCGCGCTCGCCCATATCGACACCTGGATCTTCGATCTGGACAATACGCTCTATCCGGCGCGCGCGAATCTGTTCGCGCAGATCGACCAGCGGATGACCGATTATGTCGCGCGGCTGCTCGAACTGCCGTGGGACGAGGCGCGCCGGCTCCAGAAGGACTATTTCCACCGCCACGGCACGACGCTGACCGGGCTGATGGCCGAACACCACGTCGATCCACACGATTTCCTCGCCGATGTCCACGCGATCGAGATGGACGTGCTGGAGGCCGACGCCCCGCTCGCCGCCGCGATCGCGCAACTGCCCGGCCGCAAGCTCGTCTTCACCAACGGCGACAAGCCCTATGCGCTGCGCGTCCTCGACCGCCTGGGCCTGGGCGATGCGTTCGAGGCGGTGCACGACATCCACGCGATGGACCTGGTGCCGAAACCCCACGCTTCAGCCTACGCCGGTCTCTGCGCCGCCTTCGGTATCGATCCCACCCGCGCGATCTTCTTCGAAGACATGGCGCGCAACCTCACGCCCGCCAAGGCGATCGGCATGACCACGGTCTGGATCGACAATGGCTCCGAACAGGGGCCGGAGGACGCGCGCGACCATATCGATTTCACCGTCCACGACCTCGCGCCGTGGCTGCAACACGTCATGGAGGCATCATGAGCCAGGATCTTCAGCCCGTCATCGATTCCGCGTGGGAGGCCCGCGCCGATCTGGGCTTCGGCACGATGGGCGAGGTGCGCAATGCGGTCGACAGCGCCCTCGCGCTGCTCGATGCCGGCACGGCGCGCGTCGCCGAACCGGACGGCAATGGCGGCTGGCGCGTCAACCAGTGGCTCAAGAAGGCGGTGCTGCTCTCGTTCCGTCTCAACGACAACAGCCTGATCGATAACGGCCCCGGCGCCGGCCACTGGTTCGACAAGGTGCCGAGCAAGTTCTCCGGCTGGAGTGAGGCGGAATTCCGCGCCGCCGGTTTCCGCGCCGTCCCGGGCAGCGTCGTGCGTCGCGGCGCCTATGTCGCCCCCGGTGCGATCCTGATGCCGAGCTTCGTCAACATCGGCGCCTATGTCGGCGAAGGCACGATGGTCGACACCTGGGCGACCGTCGGCTCGTGCGCGCAGATCGGCAAGAACGTCCATTTGTCGGGCGGCGCCGGCATCGGCGGCGTGCTCGAACCGCTCCAGGCCGATCCCGTCATCATCGGCGACGGCGCCTTCATCGGCGCCCGCGCCGAGGTTGCCGAGGGCGTCCGTGTCGGCGAAGGCGCGGTGCTGTCGATGGGCGTCTACCTCGGCGCGTCGACCAAGATCGTCGACCGCGAGACGGGCGAAGTCTTCAAGGGCGAAGTGCCGCCCTATGCGGTGGTCGTGCCCGGCTCGATGGGCGGCGGCGACGGCAAGCCGTCCCTGTACTGCGCCGTCATCGTCAAGCGCGTCGACGCCCAGACGCGATCGAAGACCAGCATCAACGACCTGCTGAGGGACTGAGTTTCCACCCAACCCACTCCGTCATTCCCGCGAAGGCGGGAATCCAGACGCGCTATCGTCTCGATTCTATCGCTGACGTCAGAGGTTATGGATCCCCGCCTTCGCGGGGATGACGAATGGGGCGCACTGCCACACCCCGTCGAATCAGCGTTGTACCCCGCCCCGCCAGCGTCTATCAGGCCCGTTATACACGTTAAACGGAAGGCTCCCATGTCCGACGCCAGCACGCTCCTCGACCGGGTTCTCGTCCTCGAAATGGTGCGTGTCACCGAAGCGGCGGCGATCGCCGCCTCGACGCTGACCGGGCGCGGCGACGAAAAGGCGGCGGATGCCGCGGCGGTGGAGGCAATGCGCGCCGCGCTCAACGAGCTCGACATCGACGGCACCGTCGTGATCGGCGAGGGCGAGCGCGACGAGGCGCCGATGCTGTTCATCGGCGAAAAGGTCGGCAGCGGAAACGGCCCGGCGATCGACATCGCGCTCGATCCGCTGGAAGGCACGACGATCTGCGCCAAGGCCGGCCCCAACAGCCTCGCGGTCCTCGCCATCGCCGAAGCCGGCGGCCTGCTCAACGCGCCCGACGTCTATATGGACAAGATCGCGGTCGGCCCGGGCCTGCCCGCCGGCGTCATCGACCTCGACAAGTCGCCGACCGAGAACATCAAGGCGATCGCCGCGGCCAAGGGCGTCGCTCCCAATGAGATCATCGCCTGCGTCCTCGATCGCCCGCGCCACGAAGCGCTGATCGCCGAGCTGCGTGAGCTAGGCGTCGGCGTGATGCTGATCGGCGATGGCGACGTCGCGGGTGTCATCGCCACCGCTGATCCGGACACGACGATCGACGTCTACATGGGCTCGGGCGGCGCGCCGGAGGGTGTGCTCGCCTGCGCCGCGCTGCGCTGCGTCGGCGGCCAGTTCAAGGGCCGGCTGCTGTTCCGCAACGACGACGAACGTGCCCGCGCGCGCAAATGGGGCATCGCCGACCTCGACAAGCAATATGACCTCGAGGAACTGGCGAAGGGCGACTGCATCTTTGCCGCGACCGGCGTCACCGACGGCTCGCTGCTCGAAGGCGTCAAGCGCCGCAAGGGCAAGATGACCACCGAAAGCGTCGTCATGCGCGCCTCCACCGGCACCGTCCGCTGGGTCAAGGGCGAACACCGCACCGCGTAAGGGGAGGGGGCGGGCGCCGCTACGCCCGCCAACCGTCCCCCGCAGCATCCGCTGTCGCCTCACCAACCGTCATCCCAGCGAAGGCTGGGATCTCCCCGTGATAGCACCCAGCAGGAGCTGCGGGAGGCCCCAGCCTTCGCTGGGGCGACGATCGGGGTTGAGGTTTCAAACCCTCGCACGCAGCAGGAGCCGCCGGAGGCCCCAGCCTTCGCTGGGGCGACGGCCTTGGATAACCCCGCTCACCCCCCGTTCACCCGCCCGCCGCTAGCCATCCGTCGCATGCCCGCCAGCATCCGTCGTTTGCCCGTGACCCCGCCGTCCGCCCCGCCTATGATCGCGTGCGTGCCTGCCATGAAGCGCCTCGTCATCGCCGCAGCCGCCAGCGTGCTGCTGGCCGCCCAGCCGGCCTATGCCCAGTCGATCCTGCGCGATGCCGAGACGGAGGCGATGTTCGCCGACATGTCCACGCCGCTGGTCAAGGCGGCGGGCCTGTCGCCGCGCGACGTCAAGGTCGTGCTGATCAACGACGATTCGATCAACGCCTTCGTCGCGGGCGGCCAGACCGTCTACGTCCATTCGGGCCTGCTCCAGGCGGCGACCAACGCCAACCAGGTGCAGGGCGTCATCGCGCACGAACTGGGGCATATCGCCGACGGGCACGTCGTCCTCGCCGATGCCGGCATCAAGCCTGCGATGCACATCACGCTTCTGTCGATGGTCCTCGGCCTCGCCGCCGTCGCGGCCGGCGCGGGCGAGGCGGGGGCGGGGCTGATGGCGCTCGGCCAGCAGGCCGGCATGGGCAAGTATCTCTCGTTCAGCCGTACGCAGGAATCCTCCGCCGACGCGGCCGGGGCGCGCTTCCTCACTACCGCCGGGATCACGGGGAAGGGGATGCTCACCTTCTTCAAGACGTTGCAGCAGCAGGAATATCGCTACGGCGTCGAGAATATCGACCCGTTCATGCAAACCCACCCGCTGTCGGGCGAGCGTATCGCCAATCTGACCGCGGTGCTCACCGCCGCGCCGTCGTGGAATACGCCGTCCGATCCGGCGCTCGAGGAACGCTTCCGCCGCGTGAAGGCGAAGCTCGAAGGCTATGTCATGCCGCCCGAGCGGACGCTGCGCGACTTCCCCGACACCGACACCAGCGTCTACGCGCATTACGCCCGCGCCTATGCCTATCATAAGGCGGGCTATCCCGACAAAGCCGACGCCGAATCGCTGGCGTTGATCAAGGCCAAGCCCGACGATCCCTATTTCCAGGAAATCCGCGGCCAGATCCTGCTCGAAGCCGGCAAGCCCGCCGACGCCATCGCGCCCCTGCGCGCCGCGACCGAAGGCTCGCGCAACAACCCGCTGATCGCCACCACCTTCGGCCACGCGCTAATCGCGACCGAGGACAAGACGCATTATCCTGAAGCGATCCGCGTGCTGCGCGTCGCCACCGGGCGCGACGATCAGAATCCCTTCGCCTGGTATCAGCTCGGCACCGCCTACGAACTAACCGGCGACACCGCGCGCGCCGCGCTTGCCACCGCCGAACGCGCCAGCATGGACGGCGACATGCGCACCGCCGCACAAAGCGCGCGCTACGCGCTCGCCAATATCCCTAAGAACACGCCCGACTGGATTCGGGCGCAGGACATCGCCATGGCCGCGCAGAACGACATGGACGACAACCCCAAGAAATATAAGAAGAGATGACCCGATACACTTTCCCGCTGATCGCGGCTCTCGGCGCCGTGATCGGCGCGGGCGCCGTCTGGAGCTACGATCGCTTCGCCTCGCCGGGCGGCCCCGACCAGGCGCGGATCGAGCGCGTCGTCCACGACTACGTCCTCAGCCATCCCGAGATCATTCCGCAGGCGATGCAGAAGTTGCAGGACCAGCAATCGGGCCAGGCCGTCGCCGCCAATCGCCGCGATATCGAAACCCCGTTCGGCAGCGCCTGGGCCGGCAACCCCAAGGGCGATGTGACGCTGGTCGAATATTTCGACTATAATTGCGGCTATTGCCGCGCCTCGCTGCCGATGATCGCCGATCTCCTCAAGCGCGATCCCAAGCTGCGCGTCGTCTACCGCGACCTGCCCATCCTGTCCGACGAAAGCCGCGTCGCCGCCCGCGCCAGCCTGCTCGCCGCGCAGCAGGGCAAGTTCCAGGCCTTCCACGACGCGCTCTACGCCGGCGGCCCGGTCAGCGACGCCTCGATCCAGGCGGCGGCGACGAAGGCGGGCGTCAGCCTGTCGGGCCTGCAAAGCCCCGTCATCACCGCCGAGATCGCGAAGAACATGCAGACTGCGGTCAAGCTCGGCATGAACGGCACGCCGAGTTGGGTCGTCGGCGACCGCATCCTGTCCGGCGCGCTGCCGATCGAGGAGATCGAGAAGGCGATACAGGCGGCGCGGGCACGGTAAGCGGACCGGTTATCGCATTAGCACTTTGTCAAAGTCCGGAATGATAGTCCCGTCGAAAGGACATTTCATGACGGTCTTCAAGCGCTTGCATTTCGACCGGTCGCTATCCCGGCGGTTCTCGGCACCGCGGACAATCCTGCTGGCCACGCTCGCGATCGTCCTTGCGCAGCTGACCGCTTACGCCCTGATCCACGCCAGCCGCGAACAGCGGACCCGGTTCGACGCGCATGCCGCCGCGCTCGCCGATCTGTCGCGTGCTTTGTCCAACGCGGAGGACGCGCTCCACAACGTCGCGGGCGTCCGCCATGATGGCAGGGCGATCGCGCAATTCTACACCTCGCTCCGCGACGTCGAAACCATCGTGCCGCGCCTGCGTATCGACCAGCGCAGCTATGCGCTGGATCCGGGCATCCACGGCGAAATCCAGACGCTGGTACAGGGGTGGCGCCGCACCGTCGCCGCTTATGAAACGCACGATGACGCGCGCGCGGTCGGTATCCTCACCCTGCCCGCCGCGGAGCAGGCGATGGAGGAAGTGCAGGCGTCGGTCGGGCAGGCGATCGATCGCAGCCGGGCGGATGCCGCGGCCGCATCGATGCGCATCTGGATGATCTTCAACCTGTTGTTCTGGTTTCAGATCGCGTCGGTCATCCTGCTCGCGCTGGCGATCGGCCGGTCCTACCGTCGGGTGATCGCCGAATCGCGCGGCCGCCTGGATGCGATGACCAGCGAGGCGGCGACCCGGCGTCGGCTGGAGCTGTTGTTCGGCATGCACGACATGCTGCAGGCGGCGGAGGATCATCGCGACGCCAATCTGATCCTGTCGGCGACCGCATCGCAGCTCGCGCCGAGCGTGCCGGGCGCGCTGTATGTCTTCAACAATTCGGGCGACCGGCTGCACTTGTCCACCCAGTGGGGCGACGCGCGCGCCGATCAGCTGTTGCCGATGACGATCACGCCCAACGAATGCTGGGCGCTCAAGCGGGGCAAGCCGCACGTCAACGGCGATGGCGACCAGTCGCTGCGCTGCATGCATGCGCACCACGGCGCGTCGGCCTCGATCGAGGTGCCGATGATCGCGCGCGGCAACATCCTCGGCATGCTGGTGATGGTCGCCCCGGAAGGGGAGTCCGCCGACACCGGCGAACTGCGCCTCGTCGCCACCGCGCTTGCCGACGGCATGTCGCTCGCGCTGTCGAACATCGCGCTGCGCGAACGCCTGCGCACCCAGGCGCTGCGCGACGGGCTGACCGGCCTGTACAATCGCCGCTACATGGAGGACGCGCTCGAACGGTTGTTCGACGGAAACGGCCCCGCCGCGCCGGCCTCGTCGATCATCATGATCGATCTCGATCACTTCAAGAGCATCAACGACGAACATGGGCACGCCGTCGGCGACAACATTTTGCGCGACGTCGGCCCGCTGCTGCTGGTCGGGCTGCGCAAGACCGACGTCGCCTGTCGCTATGGCGGCGAGGAACTCGTCGTCGTCCTGCCCAATTGCGATCACGACCACGCCGTCGCCCGGGCCGAGGTGATCCGCAGCCGGATCGCCGAGCTGTCTAGCGCCTATAATTTCCCGATTTCGGCATCGCTCGGCGTCGCCACCTCGGAACGCCACGGCCGCACGATCCCGGCGCTGATGGCCGCCGCCGACGCCGCGCTTTACGACGCCAAATCCGCAGGCCGCAACCGCGTGATGAGCGCCGATCGCGCACGCGACGCAATGGCGGAAATCCCCCTCGCGGCGGAATGACGGACGGGCGCCGGTCGCAGACGGATCGGTGCCCCCCTTTTCCCAGCCGACTCAGGACCCTATCTCCCGCCCCGCAAAGGGGGCGCAACGATGCCGGAACCGATCCTCGCCGTGTCCGGCGTGTCCAAGACCTATAAGGGTGGCTTCACCGCACTCCACAGCGTCGACCTGACGATCAACAAGGGCGAAATCTTCGCGCTGCTCGGCCCCAATGGCGCCGGCAAGACGACGCTGATCAGCATCATCTGCGGCATCGTCACGCCGTCGACCGGCACGATCCACGTCGCCGGCCACGACGCCATCACCGACTATAAGGCCGCGCGCCGCCGCATCGGCCTCGTGCCGCAGGAACTGTCGGTCGACATGTTCGAAACCGTGCTCGCCACCGTCACCTTTTCGCGGCGGCTGTTCGGGCGGTCGGGCCACAGCGCCTATATCGAACAGATCCTCCGCGACCTGTCGCTGTGGGACAAGCGCGACGCCAAGATCATGGAGCTGTCGGGCGGCATGAAGCGCCGCGTGCTGATCGCCAAGGCGCTCGCGCACGAACCCGAGATCCTGTTCCTCGACGAACCCACCGCCGGCGTCGACGTGGCACTGCGCCGCGACATGTGGAAGCTCGTTCACGGCCTGCGGGAACGCGGCGTCACCATCATCCTGACGACGCATTACATCGAAGAGGCCGAGGAAATGGCCGACCGCGTCGGCGTCATCAACAAGGGGCAGCTGCTGCTGGTCGACGAGAAATCGGCACTCATGAAGAAGCTCGGCAAGCGCGAACTCGACCTCGCGTTGGTCGAACCGCTGTCGGCGGTGCCCGATGGCCTCGATCGCTGGCACCTCACCCTCGAAAACGACGGCAAGACGCTGCGCTACGTCTTCGACGCGACCGAGGAGCATACCGGCATCCCCTCGCTCCTGCGTGAACTCTCCGCACGCGACATCGCGTTCAAGGACCTCGAAACCTCCAAGTCGAGCCTCGAGGACATCTTCGTCGACCTGGTAGGCGAGCGGGCATGAGCGCGCAAAACACCCTCTTTGACGCGACTTTTGTGACTTTCCGAAAGGCGGGCCGCGCATGAATCTCCACGGCGTCTGGGCGATTTATCGCTTCGAAATGGCCCGCGCATTGCGCACGCTCTGGCAGAGCCTCGTCGCGCCGGTGCTCACCACCAGCCTCTATTTCATCGTCTTCGGCGGCGCGATCGGCAGCCGGATGCAGACGGTGGACGGGGTGGGCTATGGCAGCTTCATCGTGCCGGGCCTCATCATGCTGTCGCTGCTCACGCAGAGCGTCGGCAATGCCTCGATCGGCATCTATTTCCCCAAATTCACCGGCACGATCTTCGAACTGCTGTCCGCCCCCGTGTCGGCGATGGAAATGGTGTTGGGTTATGTCGGCGCGGCGGCGACCAAGTCGGTCGTGCTGGGCGTCATCATCCTCGTCACCTCGGCCTTCTTCGTCCCGATCCGCGTCGATCATCCCGCCGCGATGGTCGCCTTCCTGCTGCTCACCGCGATCGCGTTCAGCCTGTTCGGCTTCATCCTCGGCATCTGGGCGAAGAGCTTCGAGCAACTGAATTTCGTGCCGATGCTGCTGATCACGCCGCTGACGTTCCTCGGCGGCAGCTTCTATTCGATCGACATGCTGCCCCAGCCGTGGCGGACGGTCAGCCTGTTCAACCCGGTGGTCTATCTCGTCAGCGGCTTCCGCTGGAGCTTCTTCGGCAAGGGCGACGTCGACATCGCCGTCAGCCTCGGCGTCACATTGGGCTTCCTCATCCTCTGCCTCGCCATCATCGCCTGGATCTTCAAAAGCGGCTGGCGCCTGAAGAATTGAAGGGCGTGGACGGCCGCCGAACGTCGCGTTACGCTTGGCACATGGTTGCCGCATTCGTCATCGCAGCCACGCTGCCGCTTGTTGCGACATCTCCGGCACTTGCAAGGGCAGGCGACGACTGGCGCATCGTCCGATACGATGCGCGCGAGTTCTGCGCCACGACCACGCTGACATGGGACCTGAAGCGGGGAAGGCTGAACATAGCCGAAGGAGGGTGCGATCCTTATAGCGCCGCGCCGCCGATCGTGACGTCAAAGCCGATCCGACCCTATGATCTCGCGCTCTTGCGCATATTGTCGTCTCGCGTCGAGGCGGAAGGCATGGCGCAGATCTCCTGTCGCAGCGTGCCTGTCCATCCATTGCCGGGGCCATTGTATTTCGTGGTCACGAAAGGCGGACGCGAGATGCGGTCTCCGAACTGTCTCAACGCCTTGGGCGTGCGTCTCGATGAAGCTCTGACAGCCAGCCTGAAGCCGTAGCGACCGCCATCGACCTCAACTGCGGCATGACGCTCGGCGTCCTCGTCCCCCGCCTCGCCATCATGGCTCGAATCTTCATGAGCAGCTGGCGGTTGAAGAACTGACTCCGTCACCCCGGGCTTGACCCGGGGTCCCGCTTGTTCCGCGGCGTCGGGATCAGCGGGACCCCGGCTCTTTGGCCGGGGTGACGGAGTGGGACGTCAATCCGACGCCCGCACCCGCGACGCCACCCACGGCCGCAGCACCAGCGCGTTGAGGTCGACCAGCGCATGCACCGCGATGGCCACCCACAGGCTGCCGGTCCCCATGTACAGCGCCGCGAGCAATGCGCCGCCGACCAGGTTCGCCGCCATCCCGGCCCATCCCTGATAGCGGTGCATCGCGGCAAAGGCGGCGGTGCCCACGCCCATCCCCACCGCGCCCGACCCGCAGGCCAGCGTCACGATCAGCGGCAGCCACAGACGAAAGAACAGCTCCTCCGTCACCCCCGCCGATAGCGCCAGCACCGCCGCCGGCCACAGATCGCCGTCGCGCCGCGGCAGCAGCGCGCTGGCATCGCCGATCGTCCAGGGGCCGCGCCCGCGCCGCGCCCGCCACCAGGTCAGCGCCAGCCCCAGCGCGCTGCCGCCCGCCAGCCCCAGCGCGATCGTCGTCGCCGAAATCGCCCCCGGCGGCAGGCCGAGCGCCTGCGCCAGCGGCAGGAAGGCGAGGGGCATGCCCCCGATCGCCCCCAAACCGCCGATCGCCGCCAGCCCCAGCAGCGCCGGCAGGCCGTATCCCAGCCACAGCCCCGACGCCCAGCGCAGGTGCCGTGCAGCAAAGCTGATCCGCCACCCCGCCATCAGCTGCCCGCGCCACAGGATCAGCGCCTGATAGCCGAGCGTCAGGACGAGGAGGATCGCGACGAGCATCGCCGCCGCCTATCGGCTCGTCGGCCTTCGCGCCAGTATGCCGGCCCACAGGCTGGCAAGCGCGGCCAAAGCCGTGTAGATGCGCGCTCCAGTCTATGGCGTCCGATCCCCCCCGCACCAGCCGATTCACCGCCTTCCGCGACGCCGGCGGCGTGCGTGGCCTCGTCAGCCGCTCCTGGGGGCGCTGGTGGGTGAAGGGGCTCGCCATCCTCGCCGTGCTGGCGGTCGTCGGCTATGGCGTTCTGTGGGTGACGGTGCTGCGGCAATTGCCGTCGGTCGACCAGCTGCGCAGCTACGAACCGCCGTTGCCCACCAACGTACGCGGTGCGGATGGCGCGCCGATCCAGTCCTACGCCCGCGAACGCCGCGTCGAGCTGAGCTACGCCGAATATCCGCCATTGCTCGTCCGCGCCTTCCTGGCGGCGGAGGACAAGACCTTCTTCGAACATCACGGCGTCGATTATCCGGGCCTGGGCGGCGCGGTGATCGATTACGTGCGCAAGTTCGGCACCGGCCGCCGTGCCAAGGGCGGGTCGACCATCACCCAACAGGTCGCCAAGAACCTGCTGATCGGCAACGAATATTCGCCGACGCGCAAGTTCAAGGAAGCGATCCTCGCCTATAAGATCGAGGACACGCTCACCAAGCCGCAGATTCTGGAACTGTACCTCAACCAGATCGCGCTCGGCCGGAACGCCTTCGGCGTCGAGGCGGCGAGCCATGCCTATTTCGACAAGGAGCTGAACGAGCTCGACCTCGCGCAGCTTGCCTATCTCGCCATCCTGCCCAAGGGCCCGTCGAACTACGATCCCGTCCGCCACGCCGA
The DNA here is from genome assembly GCF_043498045.1 of Sphingomonas sp. S6. Classification (NCBI taxonomy): domain Bacteria; kingdom Pseudomonadati; phylum Pseudomonadota; class Alphaproteobacteria; order Sphingomonadales; family Sphingomonadaceae; genus Sphingomonas; species Sphingomonas sp. S6. The sequence continues at coordinate 229,714 of NZ_JBIEOE010000003.1, read as the reverse complement.
TCGCGCGCTCGCCCGCCGCAATTACGTGCTGGGCGAGATGCTGAAGAACGGCTTCATCACGCAAGCACAGCACGATCAGGCGGTGTCCGAACCGCTCGGCACCATCCTGCGCCGCACGCCGAAATACGAACGCGTCGGCGGCTATTTCGTAGAAGAGGTCCGCCGCCAGCTGATCGACAAGTTCGGCGAGACCGAGCGCGATGGCCCGTTCAGCGTCTATGCCGGCGGCCTGTGGGTGCGCAGCAGCCTCGACACGCGGTTGCAGGACCTTGCCGCGCAGGCGTTGCGCGACGGCCTGCTCCGCTACGATGCGGGGCGCGGCTGGTCCGGCCCGCTGCGCCACGTCGCGCTGGACGACGCGGACGGCTGGCTGCAGCCGCTGCTCAACACCAACATCGGCCTCGATTACAAGGACTGGCGCGCGGCCATCGTGATCGCGCGGGAGGGCGATGCTTGGCAGATCGGCTTCGCCGACGGCAAGACCGGCACGCTGCCGCGCGGCGCGGCGCAGATGCCCGTCCGTGGGCGTGGCGGCACCGCCTTCGCCGCGCTGAAGGCCGGCGACATCATCGCCGTCGCGCCGCAGGGCAACAGCTACGCGATCCGCTCGGTGCCGAAGATCAGCGGCGGCTTCGTCGTCGAAGAACCGCAGACCGGCCGCGTGCTCGCGATGCAGGGCGGGTTCGACAGCCGGTTGCAGGCGTTCAACCGCGCGACGCAGGCGATGCGCCAGCCCGGATCGACCATCAAGCCGATCGTCTATTCCGCCGCGCTCGAAAACGGCATGACGCCCGCCAGCATCATCGTCGACGGCCCGTTCTGCGTCTACCAGGGCGCGCGGCTGGGGCAGAAGTGCTTCCGCAACTTCGGCAATTCGCGCGGGGCGGGGCCGCATACGATGCGCTGGGGCATCGAACAGTCGCGCAACCTGATGACGGTGCGCGCCGCTGCGACCACCGGCATGCCGCGCGTCGTCGACGTCATGAAGCGGATGGGCGTGGGCGAATACCAGCCCTATCTCGCCAATGCGCTGGGCGCGGGCGTCACCACCGTCAGCCGCATGGTCAACGCCTATGCGACGCTCATCAACCAGGGCCGCGCGCATGCGCCGACGCTGATCGACTTCGTGCAGGACCGCCACGGCAAGGTCATCTGGCCGGAAAACTGGCGCGGCTGTGACGGCTGCAACGCCCCCGATTACAACGGCAAGCCGATGCCGCGCCCGGGCGACCGCACGCGCCAGGCGATCGACCCGCTCACCGCCTACCAGATGGTCCACATCACCGAAGGCGTCATCCAGCGCGGCACCGCCGTCGTGCTGCGCGACCTCGACCGGCCGATGATGGGCAAGACCGGCACCACCACCGGCCCGACCGACGTCTGGTTCGTCGGCGGCACGCCACAGTTCATCGGCGGCCTCTACGTCGGCTACGATACGCCTTCGAACCTCGGCGGCTATGCGCAGGGCGGCACCTTCGCCGCGCCGATCTTCAAGGAATTCGCGGTGAAGGCCTATGAGGGGCTCGACAAGATCCCCTTCCGCGCCCCCGCCGGCATCCGCATGGTCCGCATCGATCGCGCCACCGGCCGCCCGGTCTATGGCACCTTCCCGACCGACACCGATCCCAAGGCGGCGGTGATCTGGGAAGCGTTCAAGCCGCAGAGCGAGCCGCGCCGCGCGATCCACCGCGGGCCCACGCCCGCCGCGACCGCTACCGCCGCCGCCCCGCAACGCGCCACCAACACCCAGCGCGACAGCGATTTCTTGCAAAGGGAAGGCGGAATCTACTAGCGCCGTCCCATATACGTCATGCCAGCGAAGGCTGGCATCTTTCGCCGCGAAGCCCGCTCTTGCGGCACGAGATCCCAGCCTGCGCTGGGATGACGATTCTGATTGGAGAAGTTTCATGCGCGCCGAAGCGCAGTCCCACGTCGACCGTATCAATGACGCGCTGGCGCTGCTGCGCCGGTTCCTCGATTGGGACCGCGCGCTGCGTCGTCTCGACGAGCTGAACGCGCGCGTCGAGGACCAGGCGCTGTGGAACGATCCCAAGGCCGCGCAGGAGGTGATGCGCGAACGCCGCCGCCTGGACGAGGCGATCACCGCCACCCGCGCCATCCAGTCCGAGATGGACGACACCGTCGAACTCATCGAAATGGCCGAGGCCGAGGGCGACGCCGCGATGGAGGCGGAGGGCGTCGAGGCACTTGCCGCGCTGGCGGAACGCGCCGACCACGACAAGATCCAGGCGCTGCTGGCGGGCGAGGCCGACGCCAACGACACTTATATCGAGATCAACTCGGGCGCCGGCGGCACCGAGAGCCAGGACTGGGCGGGCATGCTCCAGCGCATGTACACGCGCTGGGCCGAACGCCGCGGCATGAAGGTCGAGCTGATCGACTATCACGCCGGCGAACAGGCGGGCATCAAGTCCGCGACGTTGCTGGTGAAGGGCGAGAACGCCTATGGCTATGCCAAGACCGAAAGCGGCGTCCACCGCCTCGTCCGCATCAGCCCGTATGACAGCGCCGCCCGCCGCCACACCAGCTTCTCCAGCGTCTGGGTCTATCCGGTGATCGACGACAATATCGTCGTCGATTACAACGAAAGCGACCTGCGCATCGACACCTATCGCGCGTCGGGCGCCGGTGGTCAGCACATCAACACCACCGATTCCGCGGTGCGCATCACGCACATCCCGACCGGCATCGTCGTGCAGTGCCAGAACCAGCGTTCGCAGCACAAGAACAAGGCAGAGGCGTACAATCAGCTGCGCGCGCGCCTGTACGAACTCGAACTGCAGAAGCGCGAACAGGCCGCCAACGCCGAAAACGCCACCAAGACCGACATCGGCTGGGGCCATCAGATCCGCAGCTACGTGCTCCAGCCCTATCAGCTGGTGAAGGACCTGCGCACCGGCACCACCTCCACCGCGCCCGGCGACGTGCTCGACGGCGCGCTCGATCCGTTCATGGCCGCCGCGCTGTCGCAGCGCGTGACGGGCGAGAAGGTCGACGTGGAGGACGTCGATTGATGCGCGCCCGGGCCTTCGCCATCGCCGCCGCCACGGGGCTGTGCCTCGTCGCGGCCGCGTGCGACGGGTCCAAGCCCCTGCTCAAGCGCGACGACGCGCCGAGCGAGTTTCCTGACGCCGACCGCCCCGTCGCGCACATCGTCTCGTCGCGCTGGTCGAACGAAGAGGCGCGCGATCGCCTCAACGAAGCCGCCGAAGTCATGGACAAGGCCGGCATCGCCAAGGGCATGACCGTCGCCGACATCGGCGCGGGCGAGGGCTATTACACCATCCGCCTCGCGCAACGCGTCGGCGAACACGGCCGCGTGCTGGCCGAGGATATCGTCGCCAGCGTCCGCGATGCGCTGGCGGAACGCGTCGCCCGCGAAGACCTCGAAAACGTCGCCGTCCGCCTCGGCACCCCCGCCGACCCCAAGCTGCCCCCGGCCAGCTTCGACCGCGTCCTCATGGTCCACATGTACCACGAGATCGAACAACCCTACGAATTCCTCTGGCGCCTCAGGCCCTCGCTCAAGCCCGAGGGCCTGGTCGTCGTCGTCGACGCCAACCGCCAGACCAAGAACCACGGCACGCCGCCTGCGCTGCTGAAGTGCGAATTCGAGGCGGTCGGCTACCGCCAGGTCGCGATGACCGACATGCCGTCCGCCGGCGGCTATATGGCGACGTTCAAGGCGGTCGGCCCGCGGCCGGAGCCCGAGGCGATCAAGCCGTGCGTGATGCGGGATTGATCCAAGACGTTAGTGCCAGTTGACGGGTTGGCGACGAATAAGCCGAAGCCCGAATGTTCAGTGATGGGAGAAAGCGGCCTGTCAGCTTTTAAGCTCGGGTACGACTTTTCCTCGGCGCTGTACGAGTAGCGCCGCTTCGTAGGGCGACGACCAGTTGTCGGTATTCTTGGCGAACAGGACACAGCTCGCGGTCTCTTCGCGCTCTAGCGCTTCTGCTGCGAAATGTTCCATATGCCGGCGCCGCAGGTGAGTGTTTTCATCCTGATGGACATAGAACCCAACCGTCGCCTTACGATCGAGCGGGGGCACGATCTCCATGAAGCATTCGTGACCGGGCTTCGCATTCTTGCGCGTGACCGATTGCCTTAGCCTTTTCAGACCGCGCTCAACATTCGGCTGCTCTTCGGGGCTCGCAGAGCTGAGGATGGAAATGCCAATGGTGGTCCATCCGTCCGGCTTCGTCCTAGCCAGTTTGTCGATGATTTCCTTGTAACATCGGTGAATCGTCGGTGCGGGCTTCTGCAATGCTATCCCGGCGTCACGAGCATTATAATACCGATCGATCACGTCAGACATGCCCGACACCATCAGATGACGGAAATCTGCTCGTTGCCTCCCGAGATTGAAGCCCGTTGAAAGGTGGACGCCAAGAAAGTCTAGCTCATCCCCAAATAATTCGAAGTGTTTCTGGAAGTGAAAGCGCTCCGAAAGATAATGTAGAAATGGGATTTCTTCGTCGAGAATATCGCCGATGCAACACAGGTCCGCGATATGCATCGTCGGGGCCAGATTGTGGTTGGCGGGGATAAGCCCCAACTTCGCCATCTCTTCTTCCGACGAGCTTAGAATAGACAGATCGTCGAGCGTCAGCGATATCCGGATAATCTGATCAATCTTTTCCGCATCCAGACCTAGAGACTGCGTTATCACGAGGCTGGCTGCATCGCCACCGCGCGCAGCGACAATGTGCCCGGCTAGCCGTTCGGATTGAACGGAGGGTGCGATTACCATGTCGTTCAAATGACGTTTGAGGCGGTCAGGCGCGCCGCGCAAACCCTGAGGCGTCAACCGATGTGACTTTGCTTCGGCAAGAAACACCGTGTTATCGACGACAGCGAGTATATCCGTTTCGAACTGTTGAACGCCGTCCATCCATTTTACATTTTTGGCAATCCTTGCCGTGGGTAGGACCGACTGGATCACCGATTCCGTTTTGTCCTCGAGATAGGTCGCGCGACGGTCCGACAGGTCGGCTTCGATCTTCGCAGAGGTTGCGACGTTCCACATGATTTCATTGATATGGCTGAAGATCGCTTGCGGCGTCACAAACATGTACTCACCACCCAGATAAATTCCGGGGCGAGACCAGACCGGATTCGAAAGAAACATATGTTCGATCTTCTGGCCAGCGAGTTCCCCAGGTTCGAACGAGAGCATGCGCAAAATGCGATCAACCCGATCAGCGTCCTTACCCGTCAGCGCGGCGATCTCCACGGCCGTGACGGACATATTCCCCGAATGCCGCAGGTCCGAATGCGAAATAAGGAAACCTATAACTCCTTCGCGTTGTGTTCCTTCCGGTATGATTGCGAACAAGTCCTCAGCAGTGCCGACGAGATCTGGGAATTCACGGAAATAGCCCTCAACCAAGCTTTTGCCGTCGCGCCCGCGCAGCACGCCCCTCAAGGCGTCCATATGGTCGTTACCGCGCAGCTCAATCGTCGCTAAAATTGTCTCGGATATGTCGAGAATATCGCTGAAGGTGTAACCCTCAGCGGCTTCCAGTTTGGCATCCAGCGGCGCGTATAACTCGCGACAGATCAGTTTGACCTCGCTGAAATATCCCCAGTTCCGGACAGCCTGAGTGTGCAGCCTCACTTTCTCCTGAAGTGACATAAGGGCCCGCTGGGCGTCATCCACTTTGTCTGTCTCGGCGATCAGTCGCCGCTTGAAAATTGTGTCGGAAATTTGCGGCACGATGTCGAACACGGTCTGCATCGCTTCCGCCGTAGAAGGCACCTCGCCCCATTCGGCGGCTGGCAGCGTGAGGGCTATACCTTGAAGCAGCTCAATGTGATGCTGCTCGATACCTTTGGTCAGCGTGCGGGTTTCGCCCTTGCCGTTTATCGTAGCGCGAGTGCCATAAAATGCGAACGTCGAGACGACGCTCTCCGGCATGCGCTCTTTCAATACCCCGAACAACTGATCGAGAAGCTTTGGATATTCCTCAACATCCTCGCGAGCGGATTTAACGAGGGCTTGCTTAAACTCCTCGTGACGGTCTCCGATACCGAAATCCAACTTTCTAAAAATCATCCCGTTCGGATTGCCTTGATGCCGCGCTACGGCTTGCTTTTTTGGCTTTCGCCCGCGCGATTTTGGCATGCTCTGCTCCCCCGGTTACGATTGCAGTCTGCCTTACAGGCTCGCAAGAATATCCCTCCGTCTGATAGCGGGGCAAGGTGCGGGCACCGGGTCCTGTATGTCCGCTATTGGGCGATTGCTATCAGATGGTTCAGGTGGCGTCATGGATCATAACCGCCCCTTCCAATCTCACCCCACCCACCCCACATATCCCTCATGCCGCGAGCGCTTTGCCCCGCTGCCCCCTTCCAGTCTCCGGTTCGAACATGCGGGTCCCCGATCCCGCACGTTACGTATTGTCCACTTTGGAACCCGCGGTACGGCCCCGCCACGTCCGAATCCGCGCCCGACTCACACCATCCCAAGCGCGCGCAGGCTGGTGATGCGGTCGCCCGCCAGGATCAGATGATCGAGCAAGTCCACCTCCACCGCCGCGCACACGCGGGCGAGCGCGCGGGTATAGGCGAGGTCGGCGGGGCTGGGGGTGGCGTCGCCGCTCGGATGGCCGTGGCCCAGGATCAGCGCGGCGGCGTCATGCGCCAGCGCGCCTGCGATCACCATGCGCAGCGACAGCGCGACCGACGCCCGCCCGCCGCCGACATCGATGCGGCCGAGAAGCCTCCGTTTCGGATCGAGATACAGCACCGCCGCGCGCTCCACCGCGCCCTCCGCCAGCCCGGCGAACAGCCGCGCCGCCGCCGCGGCGCCGGTCACCACGGGGGCGGGGCTCAAAGCGGGCAAGGGGGCCACGACCGGCAAGGGGGGCGTCGTCGTCACGCCCGTGTCCTGTCACGCCCCGCCGCCGGGCGCAGCGCCACGCGCATCCGTTTCGGATCGAGTCCCGCCGGGGTGGCGACTCGCACCCGCCTCCGCTACCCAGCGGGGATGCGCCAATATCTCGACCTCATGGACCGCGTGCTCACCAGCGGTGCCGAGCAGATGGACCGGACCGGCACCGGCACGCTCTCCGTCTTCGGCGCGCAGATGCGCTTCGATCTCGCTCAGGGCTTTCCGGTGCTCACCACCAAGAAGCTGCACCTGCGCTCGATCATCATCGAACTGCTCTGGTTCCTGCGCGGGGACACCAACGTGCGCTGGTTGCAGGAGCAACGGGTGAGCATCTGGGACGAATGGGCCGACGAAGCGGGCGAGCTCGGCCCCGTCTACGGCAAGCAATGGCGCGACTGGGACGCGGGCGACGGCCGCCACATCGACCAGATCGCCGAGCTGATTCAGCAGATCAAGACGCAGCCCGCCTCGCGCCGCCAGATCGTGTCGGCGTGGAACCCCGGCGAGCTGCACGCGATGGCGCTCGCGCCGTGCCACTGCCTGTTCCAGACGCATGTCGCGAACGGCCGGCTGTCGCTGCAACTCTACCAGCGCTCCGCCGACATTTTTTTGGGCGTGCCGTTCAACATCGCCAGCTATGCATTGCTCACCCACATGCTCGCGCAGCAATGCGGGCTGGAGGTCGGCGAGTTCATCTGGACCGGCGGCGATTGCCACCTCTACACCAACCACCTCGACCAGGCGCGCCTGCAGCTGACCCGCCAGCCCGGCCCGCTGCCCCGCCTCGAAATCGTGCGCACGCCCCCGGCGATCGACCAATACGCCTACGAAGACTTCGTCCTGCACGATTACGACGCGCAGCCGCACATCAAGGCGGCCGTGTCGGTATGAGGACCCCACCAAAGTCCTACTGTGGTGGGCGCCCATGATCACCTTCCACCTCGCGCGGGCCGACAATGGCGTCATCGGCCGCGACGGGCAGCTCCCCTGGCGGCTGCCCGCCGATCTGAAGCGCTTCAAGGCGCAGACGATGGGCCGCGCGATGGTAATGGGGCGCAAGACGTTCGAAAGCTTCCCGTCGCCGCTCCCCGGCCGCCGCCACATCGTCCTGACCCGTGACCCCGCCTGGGCCGCGGCGGGTGCCGAGGTGGCCCACACCCCCGCCGCCGCACTGGCGCTGGCGGGCGGCGACGTCGCGGTGATCGGCGGCGCAGAGGTCTTCGCGCTGTTCCTGCCCCAGGCCGACCGCATCGAACTCACCGAAGTCCACGGCGACTATCCCGGCGACGCCACCGTCCCCCCGTTCGACGGCTGGCGTGAGGTGGCCCGCGAGGATCACCCCGCCAAGGGCGACCGCCCGGCCTACAGCTTCGTGACGCTGATCCGCCCCGACGCGGCGCACTGAAGGCACCGCCATCGCTTGACGCCGCGCCGTTCCGTTTCCACTGGTAGCCAGTGGGTCATTCGCGCGCGTCATGCGTTGGGGGTGGCTGCCTCTTGCCTCGCTTCGAAAACGGTGCCCCGACCCGATGACCGACATTCCCAACACCCAGCCTGACAGCCGTGAAACCACGATCCTCGACGCTCCCGACAAGATGGTCGGCATCCGCGACCTGTTCGGCATCGACAGCGACATGGAAGTGCCGGCGTTCAGCGAGGCGGACGAACGCGTCCCCGATCTCGACCCCGCCTATGTCTTCGATCCCGACACGACGCTCGCGGTGCTGGCGGGCTTCGCCCACAACCGCCGCGTGATGGTGCAGGGCTATCACGGCACCGGTAAATCGAGCCACATCGAACAGGTCGCGGCGCGCCTCAACTGGCCGTGCATCCGCATCAACCTCGACGCGCACATCAGCCGCATCGATCTGATCGGCCGCGACGCCATCGTGCTGAAGGACGGCCAGCAGATCACCGAATTCCGCGAAGGTCTGCTCCCCTGGGCGCTTCAGACGCCGACGGCGCTGGTCTTCGACGAATATGACGCGGGCCGCCCCGACGTGATGTTCGTGATCCAGCGCGTACTGGAAACCGAGGGCAAGCTGACGCTGCTCGACCAGAATCGCGTCATCCGCCCGAACAAATGGTTCCGCCTGTTCGCGACCGCCAATACGGTCGGCCTCGGCGACACGAGCGGCCTGTATCACGGCACGCAGCAGATCAACCAGGGCCAGATGGACCGCTGGAACATCGTCGTGACGCTCAACTATCTGCCCGCCGCGACCGAGGCACAGATCGTGCTCGCCAAATCGGGCGAATACGACAAGCCTGAGGGCAAGCGCCAGGTCGACAACATGGTCCGCGTCGCCGACATGACGCGCAAGGGTTTCATCAACGGCGACATCTCGACCGTCATGAGCCCGCGCACCGTCATCACCTGGGCGCAGAACACGCTAATCTTCGGCGATGTCGGCTTCGCGTTCCGGCTGTCGTTCCTCAACAAGTGCGATGAGAACGAACGCCCGCTGGTCGCGGAATATTACCAGCGCGTCTTCGGCCAGGACCTGCCGGAAAGCGTGGTGGGGAAGGCTTGATCGACCGGATGGACTAACCTACTTAGTCCGCCTATCGGAGATGCACGATGGCAGAGGCCGACCCGCAGAAGACGTTCAACGTCCACGAGGCGAAGACGCAGTTTTCGAAGCTGGTCGACCGCGCCCATGCCGGCGAGGAGATCATCGTCGCCAAGGCAGGTGTGCCCTATGCCAAATTGGTGCCGATCGAGCCCGTTGCGAAGCGCAAGCGGCAACCGGGCCGGTGGAAGGACCTGAAGCTTTCGTATGATGACATCATGGCGCCGTGTTTCACGCCAGCGGAACTCGACGAGATCGAGAACGCCAGCGTTTTCCCGCCCCACGTCTGATGCGGCTGCTGCTCGATACCCACGCCCTACTTTGGTGGTGGCTCGCTGATCCGGCCCTGCCGCCTCGTGCCGCCGCTGCGATCGAGGATGGGGATAATGTTGTCTTCGTCAGCGCCGCAACCGCCTGGGAAATTGCGACCAAGGTACGAAAAGGACAGCTTGCGGCGATGCGTGATCGGATCGATCGTTTCGAAGAAGATGTCGTTGCTGATGGATTTCAGACCTTGCCCGTCGCGATGATCCACGGGCTCAAGGGCGGGGCGCTGCATGGCGCGCACAAGGATCCTTTCGATCGCATATTGGCGGCGCAGGCGTTGCTGGAGAATATGGTGCTGGTGACGTGTGATCGTGAGATGGCGGCGTTCGGATGCGAGACCCTGTGGTAATGGCCAACGAAACCCCTCTCGACCAGTTCAAGGCGGTCCTGTCCGGCACGGCGCGCGCGATCGCGGAGGAGCCGGAGGTCGAACTGGCCTTCACCGCCGATGCGCCGTCGCAGTCGGGCAAGCATATCAAGGTGCCGATGCCCGCACGCGCGCTGCCGGCCGAGCAGGTGGCGGAGGCGCGCGGCTTCGCCGATGGCTTCGCGTTGCGACTGAAGCATCACGACAGTGCGATGCACCTCCGCCACGCACCGGCGGAAGCGGTGGCACGTGCGGTGTTCGACGCGGTCGAGGGCGCGCGTGTCGAGGCGCTGGGCAGCCGCGGCTATGCGGGCATCGCCGACAATCTGGGCCATGCGCTCGACGTGCGGCTGCGCGCCGATCCGATCACCCGCGCTCGCACGCGCGAGGAAGTACCATTGTCGACCGCGCTGTCGCTGATGGTACGCGAGGCGCTGACCGGCAAGCAGGCGCCCGCCACCGCCGCGCCCGGCCTTGCGCTGGTGCGGGAATGGATCGAGCAGCGCACCGACCTGTCCAGCCTCGCGCTCGCGCTCGAAGACCAGCGCGCCTTCCAGTCGCTCGCGATGAAGATGCTCGCCGAGCTGGAGCTGATCGAAGGCGAGGTAAAGCCCGAGGAGGCGGACGACGGCGGGTCGGAGGACGAGGGCACCGACGACCAGCAGCAGGACGAGGGCGAAGACAGCGAGGACGAGGACGCCGGCCAGGGCGAAGGCCAGGTCGACGCGCGCGGCGAGCAGCAGCAGTCGGACAGCGACGACAGCGAAGGCGAAGAGTTCGGCGAGGACTCGATGGACGACCTCGACGGCGAAGCGGGCGAGGACGGCGACGACGGCACGCAGCCCGTTCGGCCCAACCGTCCGAGCGGCGAGTACATGCCGCAGTTCGATTACAAGCCGTGGACGACGCAGTTCGACGAGGTGATCGCCGCGACCGATTTGTGCGATGCGGATGAGCTCGCCCGTCTGCGCGGCTATCTCGACCAGCAACTCGCGCACCTGCAATCGGCGGTATCAAAGCTCGCCAACCGGTTGCAGCGCCGGCTGATGGCGCAGCAATCGCGCAGCTGGGACTTCGATCAGGACGAGGGCATGCTGGATGCGGCGCGGCTCGCCCGGGTCGTCGTCAACCCGACGCAGTCGCTGAGCTATAAGATCGAGCGCGAGACCGATTTCCGGGATACCGTCGTCACGCTGCTGATCGACAATTCGGGCTCGATGCGCGGCCGCCCGATCGGCATCGCCGCGATCAGTGCGGACATCCTCGCGCGCACGCTGGAACGCTGCGGCGTGAAGACCGAGATCCTCGGCTTCACCACCCGCGCCTGGAAGGGCGGACAGAGCCGCGAGACATGGCTCGCCGCCGGTCGCCCGCCGCAGCCGGGCCGCCTCAACGACATTCGCCACATCGTCTACAAGAAGGCGGACGAACCGTGGCGCCGCGCGCGCAACAACCTCGGCCTCATGATGCGCGAGGGGCTGCTCAAGGAAAATATTGACGGCGAGGCTTTGCTGTGGGCGCACAACCGTCTGATCGCCCGGCCCGAGGATCGGCGCATCCTGATGGTCATCAGCGACGGTGCGCCGGTCGACGATTCGACGCTGTCGGTCAATTCAGGCAGCTACCTCGAACGCCACTTGCGCCAGGTGATCGGCTGGATCGAGGGCAAGAGCCCGGTCGAACTCGTCGCCATCGGCATCGGCCACGACGTCACGCGCTACTACGCCCGCGCCGTCACGATCATGGATGCCGAGCAACTGGGCGGCACGATCATCGAACAGCTCGCGGCGCTCTTCGATACGCCGTAAAACCTGTCCGCGGGCCGCCGGTCAGCCCGGTAGGCGCCAGCGGACGGTGCGGGGGTAGACGCCGGCGGTCGGCTGGCCCTGCGCGTCGATGGCGGGCTGGAAGTGCGCGCGCCGGGACAGGCGCAGGCATGTGCCCGCGTCGAGGTCGGCGAAGCCGCTGCTGTGCTCGATCCGGCAGCCGGTGACGCGGCCTTGTTCGTCGACGGCGAGTGTCACGGCGACATCGCCCTGCTCGGCCATGCGCATTGCAGCCGGGGGATAATCCATCGCGCCGAGCCACGACGCCGGGTCTTCCGCCGGCTGCGGCGGGCGGGCGTGGTGGCGGGCAAGGGCCGGCTGGGCGCTGGCGATGGCGATCAGGGCGGCGGGCAAGATTCGATAACGCATGGTCGATCCTCGTTCGCGCGGCGGATGGGGACGCGCGCGTACCGCCGACGGCGCTCCGGCTTTATCCGCCCGGGCTTACGATTGGCTGACGGTTTGGACATCGGGCGCGGGCCCCATCGGCGAGGTGCGATTTCGGGTGGCTCACGCCCCGGCGATTGCCCATAGTCCCCTTCAGGGGGCGGACGATCCCCGTGGGAGACGGCGGCATGCGCAAATGGCTGATCGGCGGCGGTGTGATCCTCGCACTGGCACTCGCCGGCTTTTTCGGCCTCGCGCCGGTGCTGGTCGAACGGTCGATGAACCGCGTCGTACCCGTGCCGATCCGTGTGACGCCGCAGGCCCGCGCGCTCCACCGCACGCTCGCCATCGCCGATATGCATGCCGATACGTTGCTATGGCGCCGCGACCTGCTCGATCGCGCCTCGCGCGGGCAGGTCGATTTGCCGCGGTTGCAGGCGGGCAATGTCGCGCTCCAGGTGTTCTCGTCCGTCACCAAGACGCCCAAGCACCAGAATTACGATGCCAACGGCGCCGACACCGACAATATCACCTTGCTCGCGATCGCGCAGATGCAGCCTCCGCGCACCTGGGGGTCGCTGCTGCAACGCTCGCTATGGCATGCGGAAAAGCTGGACCGCGCCGTTGCGGCGTCGGGCGGTCAGCTGCGCCTGGTGCGCGCGCCCGCCGACGTCGACCGCCTGCTCGCCGATCGCAAGGCGTGGACGCAATGCTATGGCGATCACTGCCTCACCGCCGCGCCGGTCGGTGCGATGCTGTCGATCGAGGGGTTGCAGGACCTCGAAGGACGGCTCGACAATCTCGATCGCCTGTATGCGGCGGGCTTTCGCATGGCGGGGATGGCGCATTTCTTCGACAATGACGTCGCGGGATCGATGCACGGCATCGCCAAGGGCGGCCTGACCCCCTTCGGACGGCAGGTCATCGCGGCGATGGAGGCGAAGGGCATGATCGTCGACGTCGCCCATGCCAGCCACGCCGCGGTCGCCGACATCCTGCGCGTCGCCAGGCGCCCCGTCGTCTCCAGCCATGGCGGCGTGCAGGCGACCTGTCGCGTCAACCGCAACCTGACCGACGCGGAGATCAAGGGCATTGCCGCGACCGGCGGGGTCGTCGGCATCGGCTATTGGGATGCGGCGGTCTGCGCGACCAATCCCGCCGCCGTCGCCCGCGCCATCGCGCATGTCCGTGACCTCGTCGGCGTCGATTACGTCGGCCTCGGCTCCGATTTCGACGGCGCGGTGACGACCGGCTTCGATACCAGCCAGCTCGTCGGGATCACGCAGGCGCTGCTCGATCGCGGCTTCACGCCGGATGAGATCGCCAAGGTGATGGGCGGCAACGTGCTGCGGCTCCTGCGAAACGGCCTCGCGCCCGCTCTTGCTCCGGGGGCGTCACGGTCCTAGGGCGCGCATGACATGGAGCGGCTGGACGGCGGCTCGACGGTGCCGCCGCATCTGGCCGGGGGGATCGTCGCGCTCGGCAATTTCGATGGCTTTCACCTCGGTCACCAGGCGGTGGTCGGGCAAGCGGTCGCGCGTGCCCGGGCCGAGGGGCGACCGGCGCTGGTCGCGACCTTCGATCCGCACCCCGTCCGCCACTTCCGCCCCGACACGCCGCCCTTCCGCCTGACCACGCTCGACCAGCGCGAACGCCTGTTCGCCGCGGCGGGGGTGGATGCGATGGTCGTCTTCGCCTTCGACGCGGCCCTGGCGGCTTTGTCCGCGGAGGCCTTTGCCGAACGGCTGGCGGCGCGATTACAGGTGGCGGGCGTCGTCACCGGCGAGGATTTCACCTTCGGCCAGGGCAAGCGCGGCGACGTCGCGATGCTGGCGGCGCTGGGCACGACCTACGGCTTTACCGCGGAAACGGTCGGCGCCGTGACGCTGGACGGGGAGACGGTGTCGTCCAGCCGTATCCGCGAGTTGCTGCGCGCCGGCGATCCGCGCGGCGCCGCACGCCTGCTCACCCGCCCGTTCGCGATCGAAGGCACCGTGCAGCACGGCGACAAGCTCGGCCGGACGATCGGCTATCCCACCGCCAATCTCGACATGGGCAAATATCTCCGCCCCGCCTACGGCATCTATGCCGTCACCGCGCGATTGCCGGACGGGCGTCAGGTGCAGGGCGCCGCCAACCTCGGCATCCGCCCGACCTTCGATCCGCCCAAGGAATTGCTCGAACCCTATTTCTTCGACTTTTCCGGCGACCTGTACGGCCAGACCATCGAGGTCGCGCTGATCGACTATATCCGCCCCGAAGCGAAGTTCGACAGCCTCGACGCGCTTACCGCCCAGATGGAGGCCGACTGTGCCGAGGCGCGGGCGCGGCTCTCCGCTGCGGCCCGAGCATTGTGAATGACACGTTCACACCTTGCCGCTAAGCCGTAACGACCTATGAGCGACACGCCCGACACCGCCGTCAACGCCGCCCCCAGCACCCCCCGTGATTGGCGCGACACCGTCTTCCTGCCGAAGACCGACTTCCCGATGAAGGCGGGCCTCGCCGCCAAGGAGCCCGCGATCCTCGATCGTTGGGCGCGGATCGGCGTGTACGATCGCCTGCGCGAACAGCGTAAGGGCCGGGATTTGTTCGTTCTTCACGATGGCCCGCCCTATGCCAACGGCGACATCCACATGGGCCATGCGATGAACAAGGTGCTGAAGGACATCATCGTCCGCAGCCAGTCGCTGATGGGCAAGGATGCCCCCTATGTGCCCGGCTGGGACTGCCACGGCCTGCCGATCGAATGGAAGGTCGAAGAGGCGTATCGCGCCAAGAAGCAGAACAAGGACGAGGTGCCGGTCGCGCAGTTCCGCGCTGAATGCCGCGGTTATGCCGACAAATGGGTGGGCGTGCAGCGCGACCAGTTCCAGCGCCTCGGCGTGATGGGCGACTGGGCCGATCCCTATCTCACGATGAATTACGACGCGGAGGCGACGATCGTCGGCGAGCTGCTGAAATTCGCCGAAAGCGGCCAGCTGTACCGCGGCGCCAAGCCCGTCATGTGGTCGCCGGTCGAGAAGACCGCGCTCGCCGAAGCCGAAGTCGAATATGAGGACATCGTCTCGACCCAGATCGACGTCGGGTTCGAGATCGACCACGCACCCGAAGCCGACATCCTGGTCGGCGTCACCGCGGTGATCTGGACGACGACGCCCTGGACGATCCCGGTCAACCAGGCGCTCGCCTATAATCCGGCGCTCGATTACATCCTCTTCGGCTGCGGCGGCCGGCGTTTCCTCGTCGAGGAAAACCTGATGGGTGCGTTTATGAAGCGCACCGGCCTGAAGATGGAAGAGTTTATCGCGCTGGTGAAGGGCGCGGTGCTGGAAGGCGCGACGGCGAAGCATCCGATGCACGCGCTGGGTGGCTTCTTCGCGAAGCCGCGGCCGTTCCTGGCAGGCGAGTTCGTCACCCGCGACGCCGGCACCGGCCTCGTCCACATGGCCCCCGATCATGGCGAGGACGACTTCCTGCTGTGCAAGGCGCATGGCATCGATCCCGTCTTCGCGGTCGATGGCGCGGGCATGTACCGGCCGGATTGGGCGTGGCTCGGCGGTCAGGGCAGCGTCATCAACAAGAAGTTCACCAGCGCCGAAGGCCCGATCTGCTCGGACCTGCGCGCGGCCGGCGCCCTGCTGTCGGCGAGCGACGATTTCGCCCACAGCTACCCGCATTCGTGGCGGTCGAAGGCGAAGGTGATCTTCCGCGCGACGCCGCAATGGTTCATCCCGATGGACCGCGCGATCCTGAACGACGGCGAGGGCCGCGCCAGCAATGGCGCGACGCTGCGCGAGACCGCGATCGACGCGATCGAACATACGCGCTGGGTGCCCGAACGCAGCCGCAACCGCATCCGTTCGATGGTGGAGGGGCGCCCGGACTGGGTCATCAGCCGCCAACGCGCCTGGGGCGTGCCGATCGCGCTCTACGTCAACCGCGCCACCGGCGACTATCTCAACGATCCCGCGGTCAACGCGCGCATCGTCGCCGCCTTCCGCGACGGCGGCGCGGACGCATGGTTCACCGCAGACCACCAGGCGCTGCTCGGTGCCGACTACGACCTCGCCGACTTCGAACCGCAGAACGACATTCTCGACGTGTGGTTCGACAGCGGCTCGACGCACGTCTTCACCGTCGAGGCGCGCTACGGCGCCGACGTGCGCGCCAACCTGTACCTCGAGGGTAGCGACCAGCATCGCGGCTGGTTCCAGTCGTCGCTGCTCGAAAGCTGCGGCACGCGCGGTCGCGCGCCCTATGACGCGGTGCTGACCCACGGCTTCGCGCTCGACGGGCAAGGGCGCAAGATGTCGAAGAGCCTCGGCAACGTCGTCGATCCGCTGAAGGTGATCGGCGAAAGCGGCGCGGACATCCTGCGCATGTGGGTCGCCTCGACCGACTATTTCGACGACGTGCGCATCGGCAAGGAAGTGCTCGGCACCGCGTCGGACGGCTATCGCAAGCTGCGCAATACCTTCCGCTACCTGCTCGGCGCGCTCGACGGCTTCACCGAAGCGGAGCGCGTGCCGGTCGAGGCGATGCCTGAACTGGAACGGTACGTCCTCACGTTGCTCGGCCAGCTCGACATGGACCTGCGCGAGGCGGCCGAGGCGTATGAGCTCAACCGCTACCTGCGCCGCCTGACCGATTTCGCGAACGAAGATCTGTCGGCCTTCTTCTTCGATATCCGCAAGGATTCGCTCTATTGCGATGCGGCGACCGATCCGAAGCGCCGTGCCTATCGCACCGTGCTCGACGTGCTGTTCCACGCGCTCGTCCGCTATGCCGCGCCGATCCTGTGCTTCACCGCCGAGGAAGTGTGGCAGGCACGCTTCCCGAGCGAGGACGGCTCGGTCCACTTCCTCGAATGGCCCGAATTGCCCGCGCTGCCGGGTGACGAGCCGCTCGGCACCGACTGGGCCGACGTCCGCCGCCTGCGCGCCAGCGTCACCGAGGCGATCGAGCCGCTGCGCCGCGAGAAGAAGGTGAAGTCGAGCCTCGAAGCCGACGTGACCGTGCCCGAAATGCCGCTCGATGCGTCGGCACTTGCCGAGACGTTCATCGTCGCGCGGGTGGGTGAGGGCGAAGAGGTGACGGTGACGCGCACCGACTACAACAAGTGTGGCCGCTGCTGGCGCCACCTGCCGGAAGTCGCGGTGGATGGCGATCTGTGCGCGCGTTGCGAGAGCGTCGTCGGTCATGCGTAACCCGCCCGTTTCCGGCCTGGTCACAGCCGCGCTGCTCTTCGTCGCCGATCAGGCGTCGAAGTTCGCGATCACCGACGTGCTCCAGCTCAACGATCTGACCGCCGAACGCTACGTCACGCCGTTCTTCAACCTGCGCTTCGTCGCCAACCACGGCATTTCGCTGGGGTTGCTCCACGCCGACACCAACACGATGCGCTGGGCGCTGGTCGCGATGACCGGCGCGATCGCCATCGCGGTGGCGATCTGGATGACGCGCGAGCCGGCGCGGCCGGATCGGATCGCCTTGGGCGCGATCCTGGGCGGCGCGCTCGGCAATATCGTCGACCGCGTGCGCTTCGGCTATGTCGTCGACTTCGCCGATCTGCACTTCGGCGATTGGCGCCCGTTCCTCGTCTTCAACGTCGCGGATGCCGCGATCACCCTCGGCGTGCTGGTGCTGCTTGTCCGCGCGCTCCTGATGCGCGACAAGCGCGACATTCCCTCGGAGAATCCCCATGCGTAAGTCAGTTCCGATTCTCGCCGGCCTCGCCTGCGTCGTTCTCCTCTCGGGCTGCGGCAAGCGCGGCTACGACCGTGCGCGTCCCGACGAATTCGCCGTCGCGCGTCAAGCGCCGCTGGTGATCCCGCCCGATTTTGCGCTGGTCCCGCCGCAGCCGGGCGCCGCCCGCCCGCAGGACAATCAGGCGACCGCACAGACGCTCGACGCGCTGTTCGGCGGCAACACGGCACGCAGCGCCGCGGAGAATGGCGTCGTCAACCAGGCCGGCGGCGACGCGGCGGATGCCGGTATCCGCTCCGAGGTCGGCGATCCGCAGACCAACGTCGTCGACAAGGGCGCGACGACGCGCGACATCGTTGCCGCCCCCGAAGGCGACGGCCAGGACGCCCGCGCGGCGGCGACCAAGAAGTAAGGCTTTCCCCGAGTCCGGGACGCGCTGCCCGATCGTCGATAGGATCGATGGTCGGGCAAGTCGTTCGAATAACAGGCAAAATCGCCGGCCCTGTCCTACATCTGCGCAGTCCTCTATGGAGCGGGACGACCTCTGAAGAGTACGTCATTGCGAGCGCAGCGAAGCAATCCAGAGCCGGACCAGGACGCCTTGGATCGCCGCGCTTCGCTCGCGATGACGACACGGGGTTAGGCCGGACGTCATCCCGCCGGGGAGCGGAACGACGAACCGTTCCGCTCTTTCTCACGGTCGCATTTGGAAACGATGGACCCCGAACGTTTCCGTTAAGGTGTTCATGTTGTCTATGTTGCCGCCGCGGAAGCAGCGGCGCCTGCCCGGTCAGGCACGCGCCCGAAACGCGGCGAGCCCCCGGTCGAGGTCGGCAATCAAATCGTCCGGGTCTTCCAGGCCGATCTGCAGGCGGACCAGCGGCCCGGCATAGTCCCGCGGCGCCGCGGTACGGATGCGCGCCGGATCCGCGGGGATGGCAAGGCTTTCGAATCCGCCCCAGCTATAACCGATGCCGAAATGGTCGAGCGCATCGATCAGCGCGGCTCGTGCGGCTTCGCCGCCGCCATTGAGCACGAACGAAAACAGCCCGCTCGATCCCTTGAAGTCGCGCACCCAATGGTCGTGGCCGGGGCACGAGGGCAGGGCGGGGTGGAGCACCTGCGCGACCTCCGGTCGGGTCGAAAGCCATTGTGCGATCGCGAGCGCGCTCTTCTGATGCTGGGCGAGGCGGACCGCCATGGTGCGCAGGCCGCGGCTGCCGAGCCAGGCGTCATCGGGCGATGTCACCTGCCCCAGCTGGTAACTGACGTCGCGCAGCGCCGCATAATGACCGGGTGCTGCCGTCACCGACCCCAGCATCACGTCGCTATGCCCGACGACATACTTCGTCGCGGCGAGGATCGTGAGATCGATGCCCTTCTCGATCGCCGGGAAGAACAGCGGCGTCGCCCAGGTGTTGTCGAGCAGCGTCGTCAGCCCGTGGCGCTTGGCGACGGCGACGATCGCGGGCAGGTCCTGCACCTCGAAGGTCAGGCTGCCCGGGCTTTCGAGGAAGATCGCCTTGGTGGCGGGGCCAATCAGCTGTTCGATCCCCGCGCCGATCAGCGGATCGTAGAAGCGCGTGGTGACGCCGAACCGCTTCAACAGCTGCATCGCCTGCCCCCGCGTCGGGTCATAGGCGCTGTCGACCAGCAACAGCTCGTCGCCCGGCGACAGGACGGACAGCAACGCCGCGGCGATCGCCGCGACGCCCGAGGGGTAGAGGAACGTCGCCTCCGCCCCCGGCTCGAGGCTCGTCAGCGCATCGGCGAGGCTCCATTGCGTCGGCGTGCCGCGGCGGCCGTAATAGAGGCGGTGGTGCGTGTCGCCATGACCGTTGGCGCGCAGGTCGGCGATAGTGTCGTAGAGGATGGTCGAGGCGCGCCAGACCGGCGGATTGACGATTCCGGCGGTCCATTCGGGGCGGCGGCCCGCCTGGACGACGCGCGTGGCGTCGCCCAGGCGAGCTTCCGGGGAGGTTTCGTCGTCGGAGTTACGCGTCAACGGCTTCCTTGGCTCCCATGGCCTTGGGCGTCGAGCGATCCGCTCCCCATTCCGACCAGCTGCCGTCATAGATCGGCATGGCCTTGCCGACCAGATGCGCGCCGAAGGCCAGCACCGCGGCGGTGATCCCCGACCCGCAGGTCGCGACCATCGGCTTGTCGAGGTCGACGCCGGCGCTGGCGAACGCCTGACGCAGCGCGTCGCCCGTCTTCCATGTGCCATCGGCGTTGAACAGCTGGCCCTGCGGCAAGTTCTTCGATCCGGGGATGTGGCCGGCATGCGTCGCGGGGCGCGGATCGGGCTCTTCGCCGGTGAAGCGCGCGGCCGAGCGGGCATCGACGACCTGTTCGGCGCCGCTGTCGACGTTCGCCTTCATCTGGTCGAGCGTGCGGACGTTCTTCTGGTCCGCCCAGACGGTGAAGTGGCGATGGCGCAGCGCTTCCTTGCCGCTCGCCGTTGCGCGCCCCTCCGCCTGCCATTTGGCGAGGCCGCCGTCCAGGATCGCGACGTCATGCGCGCCGAACGTCCGCAGCATCCACCATGCGCGTGCCGCGGTGTGATGCGGCGAATTGTCGTAGAGCACGATGCGGCTGCCATCGCCTAGCCCCAGGCTCTGCATGCGGCTGGCGAATTTCTCGGCAGAGGGCAGCATCATCGGCAGATCGCTGTCGGTATCGCGGAGCTCACCCAGGTTCATGAACACCGCGCCGGGAATGTGCGCCGCCTCATATTCCGCCGCGGCATCGCGCGGCGCCTCGCCGGGGAAGTTGGCGAAATAGGTGGCATCGACGATCCGCAGGTCGCTTGCGCCCATCTCTGCGGCCAGCCATTCGGTCGTCACCAACGCGTCCATCACACTCTCTCCATTCACGTTTGCACGTTCACGTTCGGGCTACGCTGGGGAGGAGTGCCCGGATGTCTCAATAACCGGATTCGCATGCGGTGTCGAGACTCTGTAAGAAAGTTTTAGCTTGGCCACGTGTTTCATTACGAGATTGCGCGCTTTGCTTCTTCCATGTCGCGTACGGCATGCGCAGCCGTTGGTTGTCGCTAAGCTTGCCTTCGTGCCGGGCCAGGAAATCCCAGTAGAGCGCGTTATACGGGCAGGCATCCTCACCCACCCGCTTCTTCACGTCGTAGCGGCAATGCCCGCAATAATCGCTCATCCGGTCGATATAGGCGCCCGACGAGATGTATGGCTTCGATCCCAGCAGACCACCGTCGCCGAACTGGCTCATGCCAAGCGTGTTGGGCAACTCGACCCATTCATAGGCGTCGATGTAGACTTCGAGATACCAACGATGCACCTCGGCCGGATCGGCGCCGATCAAGAGCGCGAAATTGCCCGTCACCATCAGCCGCTGGATATGGTGTGCGTGCGCAGTCTCCAGCGTCTGCCCGATCGCTTCCTTCAGGCAGTGCATGTCGGTGTCGCCGGTCCAATACCAGCCGGGCAGCTTGCGCTTATGGTTGAGGAAGTTGCGGGTCACATAATCGGGGCCCTCGCGCCAATAGATGCCGCGCATATATTCGCGCCATCCAATGATCTGGCGGACATAGCCCTCGACCGAGTTGAGCGGCGCGCGACCAGCCCGATATTCCGCCTCGGCACGGCGGCACAGGTCGAGCGGATCGAGCAGGCCCGAATTGATGTAGGGCGACAGGATCGAGTGCCACAGATAGCGCTCGCCGGTCAGCATCGCGTCCTCGTAATCGCCGAACTGCGGTAGTGCCTTGGCCATGAAATAGGCGGCCTGTTTCTCGGCATCCTTGGCGGTGACGGCATAGGCGAAGCCGTCGAGCGTACCGGGATGGTCGGCAAAGCGCTTCGCCACCAGCGCCAGCACCTCTTTGGTGATGGCGTCGGGCTTGAAGACATGCGGCTGCGGCATGAACAGGTCCGCCTTGGCGGGCTTGCGGTTCTCCTTGTCGAAGTTCCAGCGATCGCCGACGGGTTTCTTGCCGTCCATCAGCAGCCCGGTCTTGCGGCGCATGTCGCGATAGAAGAACTCCATGGTCAGCTGCTTGCGCTCGCTGGCCCAGGCGTCGAATTCGGCATGGGTGGCGACGAACCGATCGTCGGCGCGGATGTCGACAGGGATGCCGAAGATCGTTTCCCAACTCTCCAGCATCGCCGCAACGCGCCATTCGCCCGCTTCGGTCACGACGATCTGGTCGGGCGCGTGCCGCTCCACCGCTCGCGCCATTTCGCCGGTGAAGCTGCCGGAATTGTCGGGGTCGTCGAGCTGGACATAGTCGACGGTCCATCCCGCTTTCGTCAGCGCAGCGGCATGGTGCCGCATGGCCGACAAGATGTACGCGATCTTCTGCTTGTGATGGCGGACGTAGGTCGTCTCGTCGCCAACCTCCATCATCAGCACGATCGTCTCCGCAGGGTCGGCATCGCGCAGCGAGGACAGCGTGGGCGTCAACTGGTCGCCCAATACGGGAACAAGCGTTTTCATCCGGCCTCGCGTCTCCTACATGGGCCGCTATGACCCCGATGCACCTTGGCCAGACCAGCCAACTGCCCGCCTCTCCCGAAGAAGCGGTGCTCGATTATGTTCCCAATCCGCGTCTCGGCACGACCTATCTCGTTCGGTTTGCGGTGCCCGAATTCACGTCGCTGTGTCCGGTGACCGGGCAACCCGACTTCGCGCACCTCGTCCTGGACTATGTGCCGGGCGACACGATCGTCGAATCGAAGTCGCTGAAGCTATTCCTCGGCAGCTTCCGCAACCATGCGGCCTTCCACGAGGATTGCACCGTCGGCATCGGTCAGCGGCTATTCGACGAGATGAAGCCGCAATGGCTGCGGATCGGCGGCTATTGGTATCCCCGCGGCGGTATTCCCATCGACGTCTTCTGGCAGTCGAGCGCGCCGCCGACCGACCTGTGGCTGCCCGATCAGGGCGTAGCCCCGTACCGCGGGCGAGGTTGATCGAGATCAGCATCATTGCCAGGTTGCACTGCAACATGAGTGCAACCTTTCGGCTGATCGGCTGTTCATCCCTCGGCAAGGTCGCGGCTCTGCCCGTAATGTTGCGCCAGCGAAGGATGAGGTATGGTGACCACGGCAGCACAGGGCGACGCGATCCGGCATCTGGCCTTGATCGGGAACTTCCTGCCGCGCCAATGTGGTCTGGCGACTTTCACGACCGACGTGTGGCAGGCGATGCGTGATCGCTTTCCGGACGTGCAGGTCGATGTTTATGCGATGGACGATCATCCGGGCCGTTACGCCTATCCGCCGGCGGTGACGGGGACCATCCCGCAGCAGGATCTGTCTGCCTATCTATCGACCGCTCGTGCGATTGAAGCGAGCGGCGCGCAGGCGATCTGGGTGCAGCACGAGTACGGTATCTACGGCGGACCGGCCGGCGAGCATCTGCTAAGCCTGCTCGATCGCACCACCCTGCCGGTCATTGTAACCCTGCATACGGTCTTGGAAAAGCCGAACGCCGATGAGCGTCGCGTGCTGGAAGGTCTGCTGCATCGTGCTGCCAAGATCGTGGTGATGGCTGAGCGCGGTCGCGACATCTTGCGCCGCGTCTATGGCGCAAATCCGCGCCAGATCGCCATGATCCCGCACGGTGTTCCCGACCGCCCGTTCGTCGATCCCGAGACGCTGAAGCCCCGTTTCGGCTGGCAGGGACGCGATGTCGTGCTGACTTTCGGTCTGCTAGCACCTGGCAAGGGCATCGAGACCATCATCGAAGCGCTGCCTGCGATCGCGGAGCGCCATCCCAATCTCCTCTATGCGGTGTTGGGCGCCACCCATCCCAATCTCGTGGCACATGAAGGTGAGGCGTATCGCGACCGGCTGAAGGCACTGGCCGACCAGCTTGGCGTCGGCGACAATGTCGCGTTCATCGACGGCTTCGTCGAGCATGACGAACTGCTCGACTATCTGCAGGCCGCCGACATTTATGCGACGCCTTATCTTAACCCCGCGCAGATCACCAGTGGAACGCTGTCTTACGCCGTCGGTGTCGGTAAGGCGGTCATTTCGACCCCTTACGTCCACGCGACCGAGATTCTGGCGGATGGCCATGGCGTACTGGTCGACTTCCGTGACGTCGCCGCGTTTGCGCGCGAGATCGATCGCCTGCTGTCGAGCAAGCGCGACCGGACGCGGCTGGCGCAGCGCGCCTATGATCGCGGCCGCACGATGATCTGGCCGCGGCTCGCCGAATCGGCGCTGCACGAGCTGGAGGTCGCGGTTGCATCGCGCCCGCGCCGTCTCGCCCAGTCGGCGCCGCATGGTTTGCGCGCGCTGGAGCCCAACTTCGCGGCGGTCGAGCGGATGAGTGATGCGACCGGCATGCTCCAGCATTCGATCTACTCGGTCCCTGATCGCCGCCATGGCTATTGCATCGACGACAACGCCCGCGCGTTGATGCTGATGAGCGCGATGGACGATCTTGATCCGATCGCGCGGGACAAATGGACGACCATCTATGCCTCGTTCATCCAGTATGCGTGGAATCCGGAGGCGCGACGGTTCCGCAACTTCATGAACTTCGACCGGACCTGGTGCGAAGACGTGGGCTCCGAAGATTCCAACGGTCGCGCGATCTGGGCGCTTGGCGTCACCGCGCGCGACGGCAAGGACGCCAAGCATCGCGACTGGGCGCGGACGATGTTTGATCGCACCGCCAGTCTGGCGCTGGAACTGGGGTCGCTCCGCGCGCAATCGTTCGCGATGCTGGGTGCCGCGGCGATGCTGGAGACGTCGCCGGGGCATGAGCTCGCGCGGTCGATCCTCCAACGCTTCCCAGACGATCACCTTGCACTGCTGGCGGCAGCACGCCGGCCGGAATGGCGCTGGTTCGAGATCGTGCTGGCCTATGATAACGCACGCCTGCCGCAGGCGCTGGTCGTTGCCGGTCAGGCGCTTGGCCGACAGGATCTGATCGATTGCGGGCTGGAGACGCTCGACTGGATCGTCGCCAAGCAGACGTCGCCGGAGGGTCGCTTCCGCGCGGTGGGCACGGAGAGCTTCCATCGCCCCTATGCCGATCCGTTGCAGTTCGATCAGCAGCCGTTGGAGGCGCAGGCGACGGTCGATGCCTGTCTCGCCGCCTGGCGTGCAACGGGCGATGCGCGCTGGGTCGCCGAGGCGGAGCGGGCGTATGGCTGGTATCTGGGCCACAACGACCTCGACCTGCCGCTGGCGACGGCCGCGGACGGCGGCTGTTTCGACGGCCTGATGCTGACCGGGCTCAATCGCAATCAGGGTGCGGAGTCGATCCTAGCGCTGCAGCTGGCAAGTTGTGCGATTTCGGGGCTTTCAAAGGCGACCCAAGGCGTGGCAGGGACATCGCGCGCCGTCGCCTGATACGATCGGGTGACGACGTCATAACGACCGGTCGACGAGGGTTCTGAAGCGCGATGGATCTGTTCAATCACGGGTTGCGGCTGCACGCCGATCCGTCCCGCGTCGTCGTCCGCCCGTTCCACATCGCGTGGGGCGGCAAGGGCGGCGCACCCAACCGCACCGAACGCCTGGTCGGCGAAGTGCTTGCCATGTCGACGGAAGAAGCGCGCGATCAGCTCGAGGCCGTGCTGAAAGATTTCGAGGCACGCCACTGGCAGACCCGGCGTGTCTTCATGACGCGCTACGACGAAATCGAGGAGCTGCTCGGCCTCGACGGCACCGAGATCAGCGACGAAAAGCGTCAGCTGATCGGCGCCTATTTCTGCCACGAATATAGCTATGCCGCCGCGGCGCTGATGAATCCCAGTGCGGTACCGCATTTCGACCAGTCGGGCATGCCCGAAGGATCGATGCGCATTCTGATGAGCTTGCGTTCGGTCGGCGAGGGGCACATTTCGTCCGTCGCGTTCCGTGAAGGCATCATCTCGAACGGCCACGAACTGGAATTGGCGCCGGAGCCGCCCTTCGCCACCGCCACGGACGTGATCGGCGGTGAGGAAGAGATGCCGGCGGGGCCGGTCACGGTCTGGCGCCATCGCGATTCGACACTGTCGGGCACGGTGATCTTCCCGATTACGCAGGCGCAGTCCAAGGGGTTGGAGGATCTGCGGATCAGCCACTTCCAGCATGACGACGGCAGCTTCGAATGGATTGGCACCTACACCGCCTATAACGGGTCGGTGATCCAGTCGGAGTTGATGCGCACGCGCGATTTCCGCAGCTTCGACCTCGTGCCGATGTCCGGTTCTGCGGCGCGGAACAAGGGCATGGGCCTGTTCCCCCGCAAGGTCGGCGACCAGTATATGATGATCGGCCGGCAGGACGGCGAGAACCTGTTCCTGCTGAAGTCCGACAGCCTGGAGCATTGGGACGAGGGCGAAAAGATCCTGACCCCCGTCTTTCCGTGGGAGCTGGTGCAGATTGGCAATTGCGGTCCGCCGATCGAATTGGACGAAGGCTGGCTGCTGCTGACCCATGGTGTCGGCGCGATGCGCAAATATTCGATCGGCGCGGCGCTGCTGGACAAGAACGATCCGTCTAAGGTGCTGGGCCGCACACGCGAACCCATCCTCGCCGCGAAGGATCAGGATCGCGAGGGCTATGTCCCGAACGTCGTCTACAGCTGCGGCGCGATCCGGCACGGCGATACGCTGTTCCTGCCCTATGGCATCGCAGACAGTTCGGTGGGCTTCGCGTTCGTAGCGATCAAGGACCTGCTCGCCGCGATGGTGTGAGCGGGCGGTTCGACCAACGCGTTACGGCATGGTGATTGTCGTCCCAGCGCAGGCTGGGACTGTGCGCGGCTTTAATGCGCGCCATCGCGAGACGATCCCAGCCCGCGCCGGAATGACGTTTACACGGTGATGATGAGCGACTGCGCGTCTTAGCGGGCGTCGCGCGGATCGCGCGTGGCGGGAATCTGCGACAACTTGGTCAGCAGCAGTGGAATGTCGTCGGTGATGAACGTGTCGGTGGGCACGGGCATGCTACGACGCAGCGTACGGCCAACGGTGCTGAACCGGTCGCGATGCTGCTGTGCTGACGATGTCACGACTGACCCCAAATGACGCATACGGCAAACCCGGCGATCGCCGGCCGGGGGGGGGATGGCTGGGCGATCACCGGGTTCTGAGGGCATAACGGCGTGCATCTGGAAGGGTTCCCGGCGCGACGAACGGTTCGTCGCTTTTCGGGATTAGGGCTGCGTTACCGACCGGCGCGTCAGGCGATAGAGGCCCGCGACCAGGGCCAGGAAGGCGATCGTGCCGCCGACTAGCGCGATCGTGTCGAACCCCGCGGGGGCGATCGCCAAAGGGGCGTCGGACCCGGTGACATAGACGATGACCGCGAAGGCGACGCCCCACAGGCTTTCGCCGACGATCATGCCGGTCGCGGTGAGCACGCCCATGCGCTTGGCGAATTCGACGTCGGGCGTGCGGTCCGCCCAGCGGTCGTACAGCGCGCCGATCACCGCGCCGAGCACGACCGGCAGCGTCACCGCCATCGGCAGATAGACGCCGAGGCCGACGCCGAGCGGCGGCAGGCGGAGCTTGCCGGTGCGGCCCAGCGTCTCGTCCAGCGCGATGACGCCGACGCCGATGAGGGCGCCGTAACCGATCATCACCCAGTTGAGGTTGCCGCCGAGGACGCCCTTCGCCAACGCCGAAATGAGCGCCGCCTGCGGCGCCGCGAGCGCATTGGGGCCGGCACCCGGCGCGCCCTGGAACCCGAGGGTGGTCGCGAGCAGTTCGAGCACCGGCGGCACGACGAGGCTGCCGAAGATGACGCCGAAGATCAGCGCGACCTGCTGCTTCCATGGCGTTGCCCCGACCAGCTGGCCGGTCTTGAGGTCCTGGAGATTGTCGTTGGAAATGGTGGCGACGCCGAAGACGATGCCGGTGACGATCAGCGCATAGGCGACGAGCGCCTGCGTCGTGTCCGCCCCGGCGCCGCGCCCGAACAGGCCGACCAGCATCAGCGAGGCGGCGAGGACGGAGAGAATGCCGATCCCCGACACCGGGCTGTTCGACGCGCCGATCAGGCCCGCCATGTAGCCGCACACTGCCGCGATCACGAGGCCAAGGACGAGCACGAACACCAACGCGCCGGCGATCAGCACGACCGCCGATCCCGCCAGCGGCCCACGGGCGATCACCGACCAGAGCAGGCCCGCGATCGGCACCAGCGTCGCGAGGCTGACGAGCGCGACGATACCGATCGGCAGATCGCGCTCGCCCAGCGCCAGCGTCGCGCCGCTGCGCTTCGCCGCACTGGCCGCGATCGACGAACGGATGCCGGCGATTACCGGCCCGATGATCTTGAGCAGAGTCCAGATCGCTGCGACGCCGATGACGCCCGCGCCCAAGAAGCGTACGTCGGTGCGGAACACGCCGCCGACCCAAGCCTCCAGACCGACGCCCGCGGCGGCAGGCGACAGGCCGGTGAGGATCGGCAGGGCGACCCACCAGCCGATGACGACGCCGGCGAACATCGCGAGGCCGACCGACAGGCCGACGAGGTGCCCGGCCCCGATCAGCGCGAACGACAGGCCGCCGGAGATTGCGGTCGCGCCGCCGCCGACGCGGAAGAATTGCGCGGCCTCTGCGACGACCAGCTTCGTCTGGGTGAGCAGCGCGAACCCAGCCGAGGCGATCGCGTTGACGACGATGAGCTTGAGGCCCTTGCCGCTTTCCGCTTCGCCCGCGCGGCTACCGGCGCCGACCATCAGCACTTCGGCGGCGGCGCGGCCTTCGGGATAGGGCAGGTCGGTATCGACCACGAGCGCGCGGCGTAGCGGGACCGAGAACATCACGCCCAAGATGCCGCCGGTCATCGTGATCCCGGCGGTGAGCAGATAGGGGAACCCCTGCCACCAGCCGATCATGACGAGGCCGGGGAGCACGAAGATGATCGCCGCGAGCGTGCCCGCCGCGGAGGCGACCGTCTGGACGATGTTGTTTTCGAGGATCGTCGCGCCCGGCAGATAGCGCAGGATCGCCATCGAGATGACCGCGGCGGGGATCGACGTTGCGAAGGTGAGGCCGACCTTCAGCCCGAGGTACACGTTCGCCGCGGTGAACAGCAACGTGATGAGCCCGCCGAGCAGGATGCCGCGAACGGTGAGTTCGGCGACGGGCGTCG
This sequence comes from Sphingomonas sp. S6, assembly GCF_043498045.1. Lineage (NCBI taxonomy): Bacteria > Pseudomonadati > Pseudomonadota > Alphaproteobacteria > Sphingomonadales > Sphingomonadaceae > Sphingomonas > Sphingomonas sp. S6. Next base: position 200,522 of record NZ_JBIEOE010000003.1, on the reverse strand, counting down.
TGCGGTCGGACCGGGAAGAGGGGGCGGTGGCCATGGATCGGGGCACTCGTCGGCAAAAAGTGAGGTGTCGCGTGGTTCTGCACGTCGCATGGCGGATCGGCAATGGCGGGCGTCCGTGCGACATAAGCTTGCGCTATCTCGACAGCGGACGCTGCTTTCCGCTAGGCGGCGGCCATGAACACGAACACACCCTTGCGCGTCGCTTTGTCCGGTCTCGGTACGGTGGGCGGCGGCGTCATCCGCCTGCTCGATGCGAACCGCGACCTCATCACCCGGCGCGCGGGCCGCGGGATCGAAGTGGTGGCGGTGTCCGCTCGCGATCGCAGCAAGGACCGTGGGATCGACCTGACCCGTTTCGACTGGGTGGACGACACGCGCGAATTGGCGTCGCACCCGCACGCGGATGTGGTGGTGGAGCTGATCGGCGGTTCCGACGGCCCGGCGCTGACTCTGGCACGCTCGACGCTGGCGGCGGGCAAGGGCTTCGTCACCGCCAACAAGGCGATGCTGGCGCACCACGGCCTGGAGCTGGCGCAGGCGGCGGAGGCGGCGGACGTGCCGCTGAAGTTCGAGGCGGCGGTCGCGGGCGGCATCCCGGTGATCAAGGGGCTGCGCGAAGGCGCCGCTGCCAATGCGATTGGCCGGGTGTACGGTATCCTCAACGGTACGTGCAATTTCATCCTGTCCAAGATGGAAGCCGAGGGGCGCGATTTCGCCGAGGTGCTCGCCGAGGCACAGGCGCTGGGCTATGCCGAGGCGGATCCGAGCTTCGACATCGACGGCGTCGACGCCGCGCACAAATTGTCGATCCTGGCCAGCATCGCCTTCGGTACGCGGCCGGCGTTTGCGGACGTCGCGGCGACGGGCGTGCGCCATGTGATCGCGGCGGACATCGCGGAGGCGGCGGCGCTCGGGTACAAGGTGCGGCTGGTCGGGGTCGCCGAATCCGGCGCGAACGGGCTGTTCCAGCGCGTCCACCCGCATCTGGTGCCGATCGACCATCCGCTCGCGCATGTCACCGGGTCGCTCAACGCGGTGGTGGCGGAGGGCAATTTCGTCGGTCGGCTGTTCTTCCAGGGCGCCGGTGCGGGTGAGGGGCCGACCGCGAGCGCGGTGGTCGCCGACCTGATCGATATCGCGCGCGGCGAGTTCGGCCCGCCCTATGCGATGCCCGCCGCCTCGCTGACCGCGGAGCCCAAGGCAGATAGCGGTGAGCGCCGCGCGCGGGCCTATCTGCGCTTCACCGTCGAGGACAAGGTGGGCGTGCTCGCCGAGATCGCCGCGGCGATGCGCGATGCCGGCGTGTCGATCGAAAGCCTGATCCAGCGCGGCGTCGCCGCCGATGGTAGCGTGATCGTCGCGATCGTGACGCACGAAGGGCCGGAACGCAGCGTCGCGCATGCGCTGGAGAAACTGCGGGGATCGCAGAGCCTTGCCGGCCAGCCGCTGTGGATGCCGATCCTGGGGTGATGTCCGCCATTTCGAGGAAGATAGACAACATGAACACCTGAACGGAAACGTTCGGGGGCTATCGTTTCCGAAATGGAGCTTTGAGAAAGAGCGGGTCGGGACTGGGCTTTGGTTTACGCCGGTCGGCGTGTGTAGGACAGGGGTGGGTGATTTTGCGTGGCGAGTCATTGGCTTGCCGGGTGTGCGATCCTACAGGGTTGGTCCTGGGGATTGAGCGTGCCCGCTCGATACGTCACCCCAGCGTAGGCTGGGGTCTTTCGCGGCTCCTGTCGGGCCGTGCAACCGAGAGATCCCAGCCTTCGCTGGGATGACGGTAAGTGGGCCAGCTCTTGGGGCAGTGTCCCACCGCTTTTCGTTGGCACGTGTTGCTCCCTCCAATTTCGTCATCCCGGCGAATGCCGGGATCCATGGTCGCGGTGCGGGCGGTTTTACGCGAGCCACAGCTTACATCGTATCCATGGATCCCGGCGTGCGCCGGGATGACGAATGGGAGGAAGTGGCGCCTACGGCGTGACCGTCACCGTTCCCGTGGGCGCCGGGTCGTCGAGCGGGATGGCGATGCGGCCGCGTTTGTCGGGTTTCTTGGCGAAGGCGGATTTGAGCGCTTTGGCCGCAGCGATCGCCATCGGCACGATCGGCGGGCCGAAGCCCACCGTGCAGCCGCCCTGGCGCGCTGCGCAGGGCGTTCCCTGCAACTCCAGCGCGCGGACGCTCGACAGTTCGGGGTTGGCGCCGCGGCCGGGGGCCGGGTCGCGTTCGTCGGGCAGGGGCAGGCGATTGCCGGTGTCGCCATTGCCGCAGACGACGATCGTGCCCTTGTCGTCGGGCTGGCCGCATTGCTTGGCGAGGATCGAGAAGCGCTGCGGCGTGGCGGCCGGCTGCGAGGCGGTGACCGGCTGCGTCGGGGCGGCAGCCTGCAGGGCGAGGGCGAGCAGGATCATGGCGCGAGCGGCCGGTCGGTTGCGCCGGTCAGACCGTGGCGGCTGTTCATCGTCACGCCTGCCATGCCGCCGCCGACTTTGAAGGGCGAGAGCTCCTCGACCGGGTTGGTGCGGTGGAGCAGGCGGTCGCGTTCGACGATGACCGCTTCGTAGCGCGGATCGCCCGCGTCATGGACGATGAACGGGACGCGGAAGCGGTCGGCACGGCGACGGCCACAGACGGTGATGTCGGTCGTGTTGGGATCGGCGACGCAGCGTTCGCCGACGATCACGTCGCGCGATCGCCCGATCAGCCCCTGCGCATCGTCACCCGCCTGTGCGGCCAGCAGCATCATCCAGATCATGCATCCCCCCTCATGCGGGCAGGGCCTATCGTCGCGGGTCGATCGCGTTCGGTCAATCGTCTCCGATCAGTCGTCAAAGTCGGTCTTGAAGATCGTGCGCCCACGGCTGGTGCAGAATTTGTCGCCGACAACCTGACATTTCGTGCCGTCATTGGCGAAGGCGCGATCCTTCGACGTGCGGGCGAGGGGATCGGGTTCGTAGGGAACGCGATAGTCTTCTTGCCGGGGCGGCGGCGTGCAGGCGCCGCTGATGCAGCCGAGCGTCGGTTTGGAGGGCGTCAGCTTGAAGCCCGCGACGGCGTCGCTGGGGGCGGACGGGATCAGCAACAGCAGCGCGAACATGGGACGGGCACTCCCGAACGGCTTTGGTGGGAACGAATGTTGGCCGAAACGGCGCGACGATCAAGCGCTAACCGGGGCGACCTGCAGGCGCGGGATTTCGATCGCGGGGCAGCGGTCCATCACGACCTGCAATCCGGCGGCCTCGGCGCGGGCGGCGGCAGCATCGTCGATCACGCCCAATTGCATCCACACCGCCTTGGCGCCGATCGCGATCGCCTGATCGACGATCGGGCCGACCGCGTCCGACCGGCGGAAGATATCGACGATATCGATCGGGTCGCCCAATTGGTCGAGATCGCGGAAGACGAATTCGCCATGCAGATGTTCGCCGGTGATCTGCGGATTGACCGGAATCACGCGATAGCCGTGGTTCTGGAGCGTCGCCATCACGCGGTACGACGGGCGATCGGGGCGATCGGACGCACCGACCAGCGCGATCGTGCGGGCGGTTTCGAGCAGCGTCTTGATCGCGGCATCGTCGGTGAGGGGCATCGGTGCGTCTCCGGCTGGGTGGGAGATATACCGTTGCCGGGGGCGGTGGTTCCTTGGGGGCGTATGGGGGCGGGGCGGCGGGGAGGCGTCAGTGCGTCGCGAGCCAATCCGCGACGCGGGCGGCGATGGGGGCGAAGATCGTGTCGTTCGGGTCAGCGGCGGGAGGCTTGCCGGCGTCGGAGGCGGTGCGGATGTCGATCGCCAGTGGCACGCGGCCGAGGAAGGGCAGGCCGAGGCGCTGGGCGGTGGCTTCGGCGCCGCCCTGGCCGAAGGGATCGGAGATTTTGCCGCAATGCGGGCAGGCATAGCCCGCCATATTTTCGACGAGGCCGATCACCGGCACGCCGGCCTTGTCGAACAGGTCGATCGCACGCGTCGCATCGATGAGCGCGAGGTCCTGCGGGGTGGAGACGATCACGGCGCCCGCGGGCTTGTGCTTCTGGACCATCGTCAGCTGCACGTCGCCGGTGCCGGGCGGCAGATCGAGCACCAACGTGTCGGTCGCGCCCCAGTCTGCCTCGACCAATTGGGTCAGCGCGCCCGCGACCATCGGCCCGCGCCAGGCGAGCGCGCGCCCGTCTTCGACCAGCTGCCCCATCGACAGCATCGGCACGCCATAGGGCGTGGGCACCGGATTGAGCACCTTGTCCTTCGCGGTCGGGCGCTGGCCCTCGGCGGCCATCAGCCGCGGCTGCGAGGGGCCGTAGATGTCGGCGTCGACTAGCCCGACGCGGCGGCCGGTCTGCTTCAGGGCGATGGCGAGGTTGGCGGCGAGCGTCGACTTGCCGACGCCGCCCTTGCCGCTCGCCACCGCGATCAGCCGACGGGCGACGCGCTCGGCGGTGACGACGAGGCGGACCTCGCCGGCCCAGCTGCGTTCGGCGGCGGCGCGGACCTCCGCCTCCAGCGTCGCGCGCTCGCTTGCCGACAGGCCGGTCGCGTCCAGGACGATGCCGGCGCGGTCTCCCTCGAAGCGCAAGGTGGCGCGGCTGCCGGCGGCGGCGCGGACGGCGGCGATCGTAACGTCTTGTGTCATGGCGGCGCAGATAGGGGCCCGCCTGCGGCTTGGCACTGTTTTTCCGCAAACACCCTCCTATAACAGAGGGTATGACGATCCTGCCGGGCAACACCAATCGCCCTCCCATTCTCGCCGCCGAACCGCCGAAGAGCCCGTGGGGATCGGGCGATGACGATCAGGGCGGTGGCCCGCGCAACCCCTGGGCGCTGCCGCCGGGCGGTCGCAAGCCCGCAAACAAGCCGACGGCGCTCGACGAATTCCTGAAGAAGGCGCGCGGCGGTGGCGGCGGCAATGGTGGGGGCGGCGGCTTCGGCGGCCTGCCCGTGTCGCCCAATCCGCGCGCGCTGTGGCTGATCGGGGCGGGGATCATCCTGCTCGCCTGGATCCTCTACACCTCGATCCACCCGATCGCGCCGCAGGAGCGCGGCGTGGTGACCTACCTCGGCCGCTATTCGGGGACGCTCGATCCCGGCATCGCAATGACGATGCCCGCGCCGATCGCGCGCGTGGTGAAGGTGGACGTGCAGAACATCCGCATCGAGAATTTTCCCGAGACCGGCTCGGAAAACCTGATGCTGACGCGCGATCAGAACATCATCGACCTCGCCTATGCGGTGCGCTGGAAGATCGCGAACCCGCAGGATTACGTGTTCCAGATCGACAAGCCGCGCGAGACGGTGCGCGCGACGGCCGAAAGCGTGATGCGCGAAGTGGTCGCCAACCAGACGCTCGACGCGGCGCTCGGGCCGGGTCGTGCGCAGATGGAGAACCAGGCGCAGGAGCGGATGCAGAAGGTGCTGGACGATTACAAGTCGGGCATCGTCGTCGTCGGCGTCGGCATCAAGCAGGCCGATCCGCCCGCGCGCGTCAACGATGCGTTCAAGGACGTCACCGCCGCTCAGCAGGACGCGCAGGGCGTGCGCAACCAGGCGCAATCCTATGCCAAGCAGGTGATCGCGCGCGCCGAGGGCGAGGCGTCGCAATTCGACAAGGTGTACGAGCAGTACAAGCTCGCCCCCGCCGTCACCCGCCGCCGCATGTATTACGAGACCATGGAGGCCGTGCTGGCCAAGTCCGACAAGACGATCGTCGAACCCGGCAACGTCGTGCCCTATCTGCAGTCGCAGGGCGCGCGCCGCCTGCCCGACAGCGTGCCGGCGGCACCGGCCGCGGTGACGCCGACCCAGCCCGTCACCACGACGGGAGGCGGCCAGTGAAGGGGCTCTGGCGGCACCCGATCGCGCTTGGCATGGCGGCGCTGATCCTCGTCATCCTGCTCGCCGCGACGATCGTGATCGTGCCCGAGACGCAGCAGGTGGTGATCCTGCGCTTCGAACAGCCGGTGCGCACGGTCAACGCGTGGAAGCCGAACGAACAGTTCGGGCGGACCGGCGCGGGGCCGATCCTGCGCATTCCGTTCGTCGACCGGCTGGTATGGCTCAACAAGCGCGTGCTGGACGTCGATTACGACAATCAGCAGGTGCTCTCGTCCGACCAGCTGCGGCTCGAGGTGGATGCCTATGCGCGCTTCCGCATCATCGATCCGCTGAAGGCGGTGAATGCGACCGGCAGTACGTCCCAGACCGAAAGCGCGATCACCGACGCGCTGCGGCCGCTGCTCGGCAGCTCGATCCGCAACGAGCTCGGCAACCAGCCGTTCGCGACATTGCTCAGCCCCGAGCGTGATCAGGTGATGGACAATATCCAGGCGCGCCTGCAGCGGCTCGCCAGCCAATATGGCGTCCAGATCGTCGACGTGCGCATCAAGCATGCCGACCTGCCCGACGGCAGCCCGCTCGACCGTGCGCTCGCGCGGATGGCGACGGCGCGCCAGCAGCAGGCGATCACGATCCGCGCGCAGGGTCAGAAGGACGCGCAGATCATCCGCGGCGAAGCCGATGCGCAGGCCGCGCGCATCTATGCCGAAAGCTTCACCAAGGATGCGGACTTCTACGACTTCTACCGTGCGATGCAGTCGTATCGTCACACGTTCGGGGCAGACGGCGGCCCGGCCCCCAGCGGGTCGACGAACATCATCCTGTCGCCGAACAACAGTTACTTGCGCGAGTTCGAAGGGCGTGGTCGGTAATGGGGAGGCCAGCGGGGCGTTGATTGTCGGAGCCCCGCTCCCCAGCTGAACAGTCCGGGCTTTCTATGCCATGAACATTCAAGCGGCGTTCAGGCGTTCGGGGCCAGTACGGCCCCGCTCCGGGACGCCATTCAAGAAGAGGATTTCCCCCTAGTGCGCTACGCCTACGCCATCACCAGTGCGCTTCTCCTCGGCGGTGCGACCGCCACGCTCGCGCTGCAGCCGAGCGTTGCCCAGCAGGCCCAGAACGAACCGGGTGCCATCCAGGCGAGCGTGCCGCGCTCGGGCGCGCCGATGAGCTTTGCCGACATGGTCGCCAAGCTGCAGCCGGCGGTCGTCAACATCTCGACCAAGCAGACGATCGTGCAGCGCCAGCAGAACCCGTTGGCGGGCACGCCGTTCGGCGACCTGTTCGGTGGCATGGGCATGGGCGGGCAGGGCGCGCCGGTGAAGCGCGAAGGCGCGTCGCTGGGTTCGGGCTTCCTGATCTCGCCCGACGGCTATGTCGTGACCAACAACCACGTCATCGCGCCGGGCGCACAGGGCGCGACGGTCAATTCGATCACCGTCACGCTGAACAACAACAAGGAATATACCGCGCGCGTCATCGGCAAGGATCAGGATTCGGACCTGGCGCTGCTTAAGATCGATGCGACCAACCTGCCCTATGTGAAGTGGGGCGACAGCAGCAAGGCGCGGGTCGGCGACTGGGTGCTGGCGATCGGCGAGCCCTTCGGCCTGGGCGGCACGGTGACCGCCGGCATCATCTCGGCGATCAACCGCGTCACCGGCCAGGGCGGTGCGTACGACCGCTTCATCCAGACCGACGCCTCGATCAACCAGGGCAATTCGGGCGGCCCGATGTTCGACCTCAATGGCAATGTGATCGGCGTCAATTCGCAGATCTTCAGCCAGTCGGGCGGCAATATCGGCATCGGCTTCGCGATTCCTGCGGCAACCGCCAAGCCGATCATCGAGACGTTCATGAAGGGCGGCAAGATCACGCGAGGCTATATCGGCGTGACGATCGGCGGCGCGGTGGACGACGATGCCGCGGCGGCGCTGGGCATTCCCAAGGGCCAGGGCGAGCTGATCGCCGGGGTCGAACCGACGGGGCCGTCGGCGAAGGCGGGCCTGCGCTCGGGCGACGTGGTGACGCGGATCAACGGCCAGGACGTCAATCCGAACCAGACGCTGACCTATCTGGTGTCGAACCTGCAGCCGGGCACGACCGCGCGCTTCGATATCCTGCGCGGCGGCAAGCCGATGACGATCAACATCGCCGTCGCGACGCGTCCGTCGAACGAGCAGTTGCAGGCGCGCGCCAACGGCGGCGAGGATTCGGGCGGCTTCGGGCCGAACGGTGGTCAGGGCGACGATGACGGGTCGGATGACGGCACGACGCAAGGGACGACGGCCCCGCTCGGTCTGAACGTCCAGCCGCTGACGCCGGGTATCGCGCGCGCGATCGGCGTCGATCCGACGGTGCAGGGCGTCGTCATCGCGACGGTCGACGCGAGCAGCGACGCCGCCGGCAAGCTGAAGCGCGGCGACGTCATCCAAGGCATCAATGGCAACCCTGTGCGCACCGCGGCGGACGTTGCGCGGATCGTCGCGCAGGCGAAGGCGGCGGGCCGTCCGCAGGTGTTGCTGCTGGTGCAGCGTGGCCGCGGCGCGCCGGGCTTCATCCCGCTCAAGGTGAAGTAATCGCTTTCAGCACGCCGTTACCCCGGCCGAAGATTCGGGGTCTGGCTTCACCGGACGGCTTGAAAAAGCGGGACCCCGGGTCGAGCCCGAGGTGACGAGAATAGGGTCGGCGCTCTCCGGAGCTCCGGCCCTTTTCTTTTGCCGGGCCGCCGCGCTACGTCTGCCGCCGAGAACAAGCAGGAGCGCGAGGCATGGCGGACGGGATCTTCATCGGGGCCGGCGAAGGCGAGGGCGGCAAGCCGCAGGTGCTCGACCTCCGCCGCGCCAACCGCCACGGGCTGATCGCGGGGGCGACCGGCACCGGCAAGACGGTGACGTTGCAGGGGATTATTGAGGGGTTCAGCAAGGTCGGTGTGCCGAGCTTTGTCGCCGACGTGAAGGGTGACCTGTCCGGCCTCGCCATGGCCGGATCGCCGACCGCCAAGACGCACGCCGCCTTCGCCGCGCGCGCTGCGGAGATCGGCGAGAGCGATTGGGCCTATGCCGACAATCCCGTACAATTCTGGGACCTGTACGGTGAACAGGGGCATCCGATCCGCACCACCGTCAGCGAGATGGGGCCGCTGCTGCTCAGCCGGTTGCTCGACCTTAACGAGGTGCAGGAAGGCGTGATGACGATCGCCTTCCACGTCGCGGACAAGGAAGGGCTGCTGCTGCTCGACCTCGACGATTTGCAGGCGATGCTGGCGCATTGTGCGGAGCGGGCGGACGAGCTGACGACGACCTATGGCAACGTGTCGAAACAGTCGATCGGCGCGATCCAGCGGTCGCTGCTCCAGTTGCGCACGCAGGGGAGCGAGCATTTCTTCGGCGAGCCGGCGCTGGAGATGGACGACTTCCTCCGCACCGACGACAAGGGGCGCGGCATCGTCAACGTGCTTGCCGCCGACAAATTGATGGCGGCGCCGAAGCTCTACAGCACCTTCCTATTGTGGCTGATGAGCGAGCTGTTCGAGCATCTGCCCGAGGTGGGCGATCCCGATAAGCCCAAGCTCGTGTTCTTTTTCGACGAAGCGCATTTGCTGTTCGACGATGCGCCCAAGGCGCTGCTCGACAAGATCGAACAGGTCGTGCGGCTGATCCGGTCGAAGGGCGTGGGCATCTATTTTATCACGCAGAATCCGATCGACATTCCCGATACGGTGGCGGGGCAGCTGGGCAATCGCGTGCAGCATGCGTTGCGCGCCTTCACGCCACGCGACCAGGCGGCGGTGCGCAGTGCGGCGGAGACGTTTCGCGCCAACCCGGGCGTCGACGTGGCGACCGCGATCACCGAACTGAAGGTCGGCGAGGCTTTGGTGTCGCTGCTCCAGCCCGATGGGTCGCCGTCGCCCGTCGAGCGTACGCTGATCAAGCCGCCCGCCAGCCGCGTCGGCCCGGTGACCCCGCAGGAGCGGGGCGTGATGATCCAGACCGACGCGATTGGCGACAAATACGACACGGCGGTGGATCGCGAATCGGCCGAGGAAATCCTCGCCGCCAAGACGCAGGAGGCGGCGGCGTCGGCGGCGGCGGCCCGGGCTGCGGACGATGCGGAAAAGGCGGCGGCGGTGCAGGCCAAGCAGGACGCGCAGGCCGCCAAGGAAGCGGCGCGGGCCGCGGCGGCGCAGGCCAAGGCGGAGGCGCAGGCGCAGCGGGCGGCGGAACGCGAGGCGGCCAATTCTCCATGGGCGAAGGCGATGACCTCCGCGACGCGGGCGGCGAGCTCGTCGATCGGGCGACAGGTGGCGAACGAGATCGGCAAGCAGGTGTTCGGTACGGGATCGCGGCGGTCGTCGTCGTCCGGCGGTCTGGTGGGGACGGTGCTGCGGAGCGTGCTGGGGAATTTGATGCGGCGGTGACGGGGAGCTTTGCCCCACCCATTTCGTCACCCCGGACTTGATCCGGGGTCCCGCTACTCCGCGCGGTTGAAGAAGCGGGACCCCGGCTCAAGGCCGGGGTGACGGGTGGAGTGGGCGCTGTTTCTGCCTCCACCACGACCCCGCGACTTCTCCCCGCCGGGCGCCTATATCGGCGCTATGCATCTGCGTACGCCTGCCATCGTTCTCGCTGTTCGTGCGCATGGCGAGCATGGGGCCGTGGTGCGGGCGCTGACGCGCGACGATGGCGTGCAGCCGGGCTATGTCCGGGGCGGTCGGTCGCGGCAGATGCGGCCCATCCTGCAGCCGGCCAATGCAATTCAAGGGGAATGGCGGGCGCGGACGGGGGAGCAATTGCCGGCGCTGACCATCGAACCGCTGCACAGTCGCGCCGCCTTGCACGGCGAGCCGCTGGCGGCGGCGGCGCTCGCCTGGGTGACCGCGCTGACCGCGGCGGCGCTGCCCGAGGCGCAACCCTATCCGAGGATATATGACGGGCTAAGCGCGGTGCTCGACGCGGTAGAGGCGGCGCCGTCGGCGCGTGGATGGGCGAGCGTGCTGGTGCGGTACGAGCTGCTGCTGCTGGCGGAACTGGGGTTCGGGCTGGACCTTGAACGGTGCGTGGTGAGGGGCGGCGATGCGGATCTGGCCTATGTCTCGCCGCGCAGCGGGGGGGCGGTGTCGCGCGGGGCGGCCTATGGCTATGAGGAGAAGTTGTTCGCATTGCCGGCGTTTCTGCACGCGGGCGGGGCGGCGGAGTGGCCGGATATCTTTGCGGGGCTGGCGATTACCGGCCATTTCCTCAGCCGCGACGTGCTGACCCACGCCCACGCCGATCCGCTCGCCGCACGCGCACGGCTGGTCGCCATGCTGAAAAGGGCCGTTGCGTGAGCAAGGCCCGCGCGGCTAGGCAGCGGCCATGGCAATGATCGCTCTCCTCGCCGGTGACGGCATCGGTCCCGAAGTCGTCGCACAGGCGCGCCGCGTGCTCGACGCGCTCGACCTCGACCTTACCTATGAAGAGGCGTTGGTCGGCGGCGTCGCCTATCATCAGGCGGGCCATCCGCTGCCGGAGGCGACGCTGGACGTGGCGCGGCGCGCAGATGCGCTGCTGTTCGGCGCGGTCGGCGATCCGACGTGCGACACTCTGGAGCGGGGCTTGCGGCCCGAACAGGCGATCCTGGGCCTGCGCAAGCACCTCGGGCTGTTTTCCAACCTGCGACCGGCGACCCTGTTCGAAGGGCTGGAGGATGCGAGCGCGCTGAAGCCCGAGGTCGCGAAGGCGATCGACCTGCTGATCGTGCGCGAGCTGAACGGCGACGTCTATTTCGGCGAAAAGGGCCGGCGCGAGGGCAAGAACGGCGCGCGCGAAGGCTATGACATCATGTCGTACGACGAAACCGAAGTGCGCCGCATCGCGCATGTCGGCTTCCAGGCGGCCGCGAAGCGGCGCGGGCAGCTGTGTTCGGTCGACAAGGCGAACGTGCTCGAAACTTCGCAATTGTGGCGCGACGTGGTGATCGAGGTGTCGGCCGAATACCCGGACGTGCAGCTCACGCATATGTACGTCGACAATGCCGCGATGCAGCTGGTGCGCAATCCGGGGCAGTTCGACGTGATCGTCACCGGCAATCTGTTCGGCGACATCCTGTCGGATCAGGCATCGATGTGCGCAGGCTCGATCGGCATGCTGCCGTCGGCCAGCCTGGATGACGCGGGCAAGGGGCTGTACGAGCCGATCCACGGCTCGGCGCCCGATATCGCGGGGCAGGGCAAGGCCAATCCGTGCGCGGCGATCCTGTCGGCGGCGATGATGCTGCGCCATTCGCTGGCACAGCCCGCGGCGGCGGACCGGATCGAAGCGGCGGTGGCGCAGGCGATCCGCGACGGCGCGCGCACCGCGGACCTGGGCGGTACGATGAGCACCGCCGCGATGGGCGACGCGGTCCTCGCCGCGCTGTAAGCGACGCGCATGAGCACGCTCCTCGAGATCGCGGTCGTCATCCCGACCTTCAACGAGCGCGCCAACGTGCCGACGCTGATCGCGCGGCTCGACCAGGCGCTCGCCGGGCGGCGCTGGGAAGCGATCTTCGTCGATGACGATAGCCCCGACGGCACCGCTGACGTGGCGCGCGAGCTCGGCCGGATCGATCCGCGGGTGCGAGTGATCCACCGTATCGGCCGGCGCGGCCTGTCGTCGGCGTGTATCGAGGGGATGTGCGCGACCGCGGCGCCCGTCGTTGCGGTGATCGACGGCGATTTGCAGCATGACGAGACGTTGCTGCCCAAGATGCTCGACCTGTTGCAGGCGGACGAGGCGCTCGACGTGGTGGTCGGATCGCGCTTCGTCGATGGCGGCGGCACGGGCGACTGGGACCGCGATCGCGTCGCCAAGTCGGCGTTCGCGACCAAGCTGTCGCGCCGCGTGCTGAAGGGCGACCTGAGCGATCCGATGAGCGGGTTCTTCGCGATCCGCACCGCAGTGGTGCGCGAATTGGTGCCCGACCTGTCGGCGATCGGCTTCAAGATCCTGCTCGACCTGATGACGACGAGCACGCGGCCGCTCAACTTCGCCGAGCTGCCCTATACGTTCCGGGTGCGGACGGAGGGCGAATCGAAGCTCGATCACGTCGTGGCGATGGAATATCTGATCGCGCTGTACGACCGGATGTTCGGGCGGTTCGTGCCGGTGCGTTTCGCGATGTTTTCCGGCATCGGCGTGCTGGGCGTCGGCGTGCACATGGGCGTGCTGGGGCTGGCGATGCTGGCGGGTGCGGACTTCCTGTTCGCGCAGATCCTGGGCGCGATGGCGGCAATGACGTTCAACTTCGCGCTCAACAATGCGCTGACCTATCGCGACCGGCGGTTGAAGGGCTTCCGCCAGCTGCTCGACGGCTGGGTGTCGTTCTGCGTCGTGTGTTCGGTGGGGCTGGTGGCGAATGTCGGCATCGCCGCCTTCGTCCACGATTTCCGCAACGGCGGCGCGGCGGCGTCGGCGCTGATCGGTATCCTGGTCGGTGCGGTGTGGAATTATGCCTTGTCGTCGAAGTTCGTCTGGGGCCGCTACTAGATCCAGCTCTTCAGCCACATCCAGCCGTGGAACGAGCCCGCGCCTTTGAGCGGTGTCGCGGCGAGGATGGGGTAGAAGTGGACGAACAGCACCGCGGCGGCGGCGAGAAAGGCTTCGTCCCAATAGCGCAGGCGCGCGCGCCAATGGTCGAAGGCGGCGGCGATGACCACGCACAGCCAGATGCTGGACAGATAGTAATAATAGAAGAAGCCGAGCGACTTGGGGATCAGCGCCCACATCGCGACGCTGGCGATCCATAGCAGCGCGACGCCGCCGGCGCGAACGTTGCCGCGCACCCAGGCGTACAGGCAGGCGAGGACGGCGATCAGGCCGCCCCACATCACCACCGGATTGCCGAGCAGCAGGATGCCGCGCTGCGCGCCGTCGACAGGTTCGTACAGATACCAGACCGGCCGCCAGTCGAACGCCCAGGTCCACCAGGCGGATTGATAGGGGTGCGGCGGCAGCACTTGCGTCTGGCGCGCGTACATTTCGAGCTGGAAGGGGAGCAGCGTCGATAGCGTGAGCGGCTGGGTGCGGTAGAGGAAGGCCGGCCAGAAGGTGAGCGCGTAGGTGAGGGCGGCGACCGCGCCGAGCACTGCGAGCGCGGCAAGTGGGTTCAGGCGCGGCTGCGTGCGATGCGTCAGCAGGAACGCCAGACCCGCAAATCCGATATAGGGCAGCGCGGTCCATTTTGTGCCCAGGGCGAGGCCGAGCAGCACCGCGCCCGCGATCCAGCGTCGCCACGCGGCGCCGCGCGTGTCCGCCTGCATCGCCCACAGCAAGCTCGCGACGCCGGTGACGACGAAGGCGGCCATATAGCCATCGAGCATCGCGGTGCGCGCCTGCACGAAGACGGTGAAGTTGAGGATGGCGAGCGTCGTACCGATGCCGGCGGTGCGGACGCGGCCGAACAGCAGATACAGGATCGCGAAGACGCCGACGACCACCGCGGTCGCTGCCAGAGTCGAACCGATCCGCCAGCCGAGGGGATCGTCGCCGAACAGCGCCATGCCGGCGGCGATCAGCGTCTTGCCGAGTAGCGGGTGTTCGATGTTCACCGGCCCGCCGAGGTCGCGCAGCATGCGGGCGGCGGGGACGTAATGCACCTCGTCGAACACCAAAGTGTGCGGCGTGGTGAGCCGCCAGCTGAACAGCAGTTGCGCGATCAGGCCGAGGCCGAGCGCAGCGGGGAGGGGGCGGTGGAACAGGCGCACGGGGGGCTTGTCCGCAGGTCGGGGCTGGTTGGCAAGCGTTGCGTGGGGGATGATCGACATGAGGGGGCCGACCTATCTGATCGTCACCTCGGGCTCGACCAGGGGTCCCGCTTTAAGTCGGCCGTAAAAAGCGGGACCCCGGCTCAAGGCCGGGGTGACGGGCATGGACGATTGGGAGTTGCCCTGCCGTGGCGGTGGAGGACTGGAAGGCAGCCTCACCCTTGCACCCCCCGTCGCCGTCCGGCAAAGCGGGCGGCATGAAGCGCAAGGCAGGTCAGGACCGTTCGATCACCGCCAACTGGCGCCCCGCGACGCTGGCCGTCCGTGGTGGCACGGCACGCAGCGAATATGGCGAGACGAGCGAGGCGCTGTTCCTCACCTCTGGCTATACCTACGACAAGGCGGGCGACGCCGCGGCGCGCTTTGCCGGCGAGCAGGAGGGGATGACCTATTCCCGCCTGCAGAACCCGACGGTCGAGATGCTGGAACAGCGCATCGCGCTGCTGGAGGGTGCCGAGGCGTGCCGGACGATGGCGAGCGGCATGGCGGCGATGACCGCGGTGCTGCTGTGCCAGCTGCAGGCGGGCGATCACCTGGTCGGCGGGCGCGCGGCGTTCGGATCGTGCCGCTGGCTGACCGATACATTGCTGCCCAAGTTCGGCATCCAGACCACGATCGTCGATGCGCGCGACCCGCAGCAATTCCTGGACGCGGTGCGGCCCCAGACGAAGGTGTTCTTCTTCGAAACGCCGGCGAATCCGACGATGGACGTCGTCGATATCCGCGCCGTCTGCGGCATCGCGCGCGAGCGTGGGATCACGACAGTGGTCGACAATGCCTTTGCGACGCCCGCGCTCCAGCGGCCGATGGACATGGGCGCGGACGTCACCGCCTATTCCGCGACCAAGATGATGGACGGGCAGGGTCGCGTGCTAGCCGGCGCGGTCTGCGGGACCGAGGATTTCATCACCAACACGCTGCTGCCGTTCACGCGCAACACCGGCCCGACGCTGTCGGCGTTCAACGCCTGGGTGGTGCTAAAGGGGCTGGAGACGCTGGACCTGCGCATCACCCGCCAGTCGGAAAGTGCGCTGACGGTCGGCCGTTTCCTGGAAGCCCGCGTGCCGAAGATCCTGCACCCCGGGCTGCCGAGCCATCCGCAGCACGCGCTGGCGATGAGCCAGATGCGCGCGACGGGGCCGATCTTCGCGTTCGAGGTCGCCGACCGCGCGCAGGCGCACGGGCTGCTCGATGCGCTGGCGCTGATCGATATTTCCAACAACATCGGCGATTCGCGCTCGCTGATGACGCACCCGGCCTCCACCACGCATGCCGGCGTGTCGGCGGAGACGCGCGCCGAGATGGGCGTGACCGAGGGCATGCTGCGGCTCAACGTCGGGCTCGAAGACCCGCAGGACCTGATCGACGACCTCGACCAGGCGCTGCGCGCGGTCGGGCTGTAGAACGGCCGTGAAGCAGCTGTTCCCCCATGCCGCGACCACCGATGGCGTGACCGTGCGCGTCGCGGTCAGCTATCTGCCCGAACAGTCGGAGCCGCAGCGGGGGCGCTGGTTCTGGGCCTATCATATCCGGATCGAGAATGATTCGGATCGGACGATCCAGCTGCTGACGCGGCACTGGATCATCACCGACGGCCGCGGCGCGCGCCATTCGGTGGAGGGCGAGGGCGTCGTCGGCGAACAGCCGGTCATCGCGCCGGGCGGCAGCTTCGATTACGTGTCCGGCTGCCCGCTGCAAACGCCGAGTGGCGCAATGCAGGGGAGTTACCGGCTGATCGATGAGGCCGGGCAGGCGTTCGACGCGTCGATCCCCAGGTTTGCGCTCCTGGCGCCGGCGGTGGAAACGTGAGGGGTTGGACTGCCCCCTCCGCACGTCACCCCAGCGCAGGCTGGGGTATCCTCGTGGCGCGTGATCCGCTTCACTCGCGAAAGACCCCAGCCTACGCTGGGGTGACGGATAGGGAGCGGCTATGAAGCGCACGCACCTGCCGCTGAATGGCCTGCGCGTTCTCGATGCGGCGGCCCGCCATCTCAGTTTCACGCGCGCGGCGGACGAGCTGGCGGTGACGCCGGCCGCGGTCGGCCAGCAGATCCGCGCGCTGGAGGATACGCTGGGCGTGGTGCTGTTCCGCCGAACGACGCGCGGGCTGGAACTGACGCCCGAGGCGGAGGCGGGGCTGCCGGCGCTGCGCGATGGCTTCCTGCAGTTCGAGGAAGCGGTGCGCGCGATGCAGGCGGGGCAATCGTCCAAGTCGCTGACGATCGCCGCGCCGCGCGACCTGACCGAGAAATGGCTGATGCCGCGCCTTGCCGAGGTGGCGCAGGCGGATGCGGAGCTGCGTTTCGTGCTGCTGGCCGCCGACGATACGGGCGACTTCACCGAGGCGAACCTCGACCTGGCGATCCGCTGGGGCGAGGGGCCGGGCGAGCATGAGGGCGAGGCGCTCGAGTCGGAAGGCATGGTGACGGTGGCGGCGCCGGGCGGCGGGGACGCGGCGATCGGCTGGCCGGGTGCGCCGGGTGGCGACGGGGCGGCATTGGTGAAGGTGGCCGACGCAGGGCTGGCGATCGATGCGGCGGTGGCGGGGCTGGGGCGCGCGACGGTGCCCGAACTGCTGGCGGCGCGGGCGATCGCGGCGGGGCAATTGGTGACGATCGGCGAGGCGCAGCCGTCGCGGCTTGGCTATTGGCTGGTCGCGCCGCTGCCGCAATGGCGGCAGGCGAAGGTGAAGGCGCTGGTCGACGCGCTGACGGCGTGACGCCGATCCTGCAGACGGCGCGGCTGACGCTCAGGCCGCGCGTGGCGGACGATGCCGAGGCGCTGTTCCCCACTATGGCGGATGCCGAGGCGATGCGCTGGTGGTCCTATCCGCCGTTCACGCAGGTCGACGATCTGCGCGCGCATTTCGCCAAGGTGCATCCCGACTGGCGCGGCTGGGCCGTGACGTTTCGGGAGGACGACCGCGCGATCGGCTTCGTTGCCGCTGGCCAGCGTCGGGCGGGCGTGTCGGAGATCGGCTATCTGTTCGCGCGCGAAACCTGGGGGCAGGGCGTCGCCTTCGAAGCGCTTGGCGCGCTGCTGACGCAGCTGTTCGCCGAGGGGCAGCGGCGGGTGTTTGCCGACATCGACCCCGACAACGCTCCCTCGATCCGCCTGGTCGAACGGCTCGGCTTCGCGCTGGAGGGTCGCCTGCGTGCGGAATGGGAGACGCATATCGGCGTGCGCGATACGGTGATCTACGGCCTGCTCAGGGACGAGTGGCGGGCGTAGCGACCAGCGCCAGCGCGCGCGATACCAATGCGACGAAGGCGGCATCATCGACCGCCGCATCGGGACGGTGCCAGTCGCCGACCACCGCATACCAGCGCCCGTCCTGTGCCTGCGCCAGCAGGTTGAGCGTGATCACCCCCGGCTCCGACCCGCCCTTGAACCCGACATAGCGGAAACGCGCCGCGGTGGCGGGGTCAATGCCCGGGTTGACGCCCATGATGCCGCGCACCACCGGTCCCGCGTCCCGCAAATGTGCGAGCAGGCGCGCCATGTCGCGCGGCGCGGCGAACCATTCGACGCTGTCGTTGGCAATCGGACCCGACGAGAACATCATCGGGTCGATGCGCTGGGTTGCCATCGCCCGTCCCTGCGCGGCGAGGAGGGCGCGGCGGCCGGTGGCGTCGGCGCCCTTCCATGCGGCGATGCGCGCGGGATCGGCCTTGATCGCGAAGGCCTCGCGCGTCGTCAGCACCGGGCCGGTGGCGCCGAAACGCGCGGCCATGGCGTCCACTTGGCTGCGGCCCAGCACGCCGATCAACGTGTCGGTAGCGGTATTGTCGCTGATCGAGATCATCAGCGTCGCGAGCGTCTGGAGTGTCACCGGCGTCGCCACGGGCCAGCCTTGCAGGATGCCGGAGGGGAGGGACGGCGCGGCCACCGGCACCACCTCGTCCCAGCGATGCTGACCCGCGGCGACCTGCCGCGCGGCTTCGGCCAGCACCCACAATTTGAACGCGGAGCCGAGCGGGGCAGGCTGGGCGTCGCGGATCGCCAGCACGGGCATCGGCGTCGCGCGGTCCAGCGCGTAGACGCCGAGCCGTGTCGTGCCGGGCAGCGCCGACAGGTCCTTTTCGATCGTCGCGGCGCTGTCGTCGCTGCGAGTGGTGCCGGTGATGCGCAGGCCGGTGATCGCGTGGGGGCCGGCCGGATCGATCGCGATGAGCATCGTCGCGGTGCCGCGCTCGTAGCCGACCAGCAGTTGCGCGGCGTAGCGGCCTTTCGGGGTCAGCGTTGCGATCCGCTGCGGTGCGCCCAGCGAGTCGCGCAATTGCGCGGTGAGCGCCTGCCACTGGCCCAGCGGCACGGCCTGACGAAAGGCGGGGGCGAACAGCGTGTCATAGCCGGTGCGACCGGCGAGTATCGGCAGCAGCGCCTCCGCCTGCGTGCGCAGTGCCGGATCGGCGTCCGCTGCGACGGGGGCCGCGGCGGGCGGCGGCGTCGTCTGGGCGCTCGCCGTGACGGGCGCGAGGCAGCCCAGCGCCAGCGCGGCGATCAGTTCTTGAGCTTCCAGCCTTTTCGCAAGAGCACGTAGCATGTCACCCCCAGCACGACGTCCACCGCCAGAATCGCGATGCTGCCGACCATAATGGGCGAATCGGCGGTGCCGAGGAAGCCGTATCGGAAGCCCGAGATGATATAGAAGAAGGGGTTGGCATGACTGAACGCCCGGAACGCGGGGGCCAGGCGATCGACCGAATAGAAGGTGCCCGACAGCAGCGACAGCGGCGCGATCACGAAATTGGTGACCGCGGCGGCATGGTCGAACTTCTCCGCCCAGATTGACGTCAGCACGCCGAGGAACGACAGGAAGGCCGCGCCGAGGAAGCCGAACCACAGGATCGCCAGCGGATGCGCGGGCGTCACGTGGACGCCGGGATACAGCGCCATCGCGCACCAGCAGATGAAGCCGACGAGGAACGCGCGCGTCATCGCGCCACCCACGAGCGCCGCGAGCAGCTCCGCGGTCGACAGCGGCGGTTGCAGGTAATCGACGATCGTCCCCTGGATCTTGCCGACCAGCAGCGAGAAGCTGGCGTTGGCGAAGGCGGGGCCCACCATGCCCTGGCTGATGATCAGGCCGGGGGCGATAAAATCGGCGAAGGGGACGATGGTGCCGCCGACCTGCACCGGGCTTTTCGCGCCGGTCGCGATGGTAAAGACGATCAGGAACAGTAAGGTCGTGATCGCCGGCGCCCACACCGTCTGGAGCTGCACCTTGAAGAACCGGCGCACCTCCTTCACATAGAGGGTCTTCAGGCCGCCCCAATTTACGTTCCGGATCACCGGCACGCCGGGTGCGGACCGGATCGCCGATTGGATTTCGCCGATTGGGGGCTGGCTGCTCATGAGCGAAGCGGGTAATCGCCTGCGCAGCCGCCCGCAACCCGGCTGTGAGAATATAGGGAAGTACGAATGTCCTGGACCGACGAGCGGATCGACACGCTCAAGACGATGTGGGAAGCGGGCCAGACCGCCAGCCAGATCGCCGAGGCGCTGGGTGGCGTCAGCCGCAACGCCGTGATCGGCAAGGCGCATCGCCTGGGGCTGCAATCGCGCCCGTCGCCGGTGAAGCCGAACGAGCCCGCTGCGGCCCCCGCACCGGTGCCGGCCGCGCCCGAGCCGGAACCCGTCGTCGCGGCGCCGCCCGCTCCGCCGCCGCCCGCGCCGAAGCCGACGCCGGCGCCCGAGCCTGTCGTGGTCGCGGCGGACGTGCATGACGACGAAGACGAGGATGACGACGACACGGACGCCGTCGTCGCCGCGCCGCGTCGCGAGCCGCAGCCGATCCTGCGGTCGGTTGGCCCCGGTGGTTTCGTGCGCCAGTCGCCCGGCGAGCAGCAGCCCCCCGCCACGCCCGCGCCGCCGCGCCGGCTGGTGCCGGCCAAGCCCTCGCCCGAAATCGCGGGCAAGACGACGCTGCTCGACCTCAACGACCGCATCTGCAAGTGGCCGCTGGGCCATCCGGGCGAACCGGATTTCCACTTCTGCGGCGAGAAGGTGAACCCGGGTTTCCCCTATTGCGTCGAACATTGTGGCCACGCGTATCAGGCGCAGTTGCCGCGCCGCGACCGCCGTCCGCCCCCGCCGATGCCGTTCGGCGGCCCGCGCGTCCGCTGAGGCGCAGCCTCAGCGGACGCGGCTTGAGGGCCGCCCGGCCGGCGCGGCGGAAAGCCGCGTCCGACGTCATGGGGTTCAGCCCCATGACGGGCTTGGTAGAGAAAAGGCCGCTCCCTGCTCGGGGATGCGGCCTTTTTCTGTTCTTCCGCGCGCGGGAGGCCGACCCAGCCGCATTAGACTCGTCATCCCAGCGGAGGCTGGGATCTTGCCGTTAGGAGCGCAACTGAGCCGAGAGAGACCCCAGCCTGCGCTGGGGTGACGTCTTCGGGCGGAAGGGTCAAAGGCCGGCGAGGTGGGGACCGCCCGCGCAGCGGGTGGTGGAGGGGCGTTTCCACATACGCCACCCTCGCGGTGGTCACGGTGCATTCCACCTGTTCGGCCCTCGCCGCGGCGACGCCGCGTCGTCAGTCGTGTCCGCTCTGTGGTACGCTGGCCGGGCCTGGGCGAGTCCTGAGCCACGCTTGGCATGGCTCAGGCCGCCGTGCGCCTTAGAACCGGAACGCCGCCGTCGCGCGCAGCGAATGCCAGCGGAACTGGGTGTCCGAGCGGCGGAAGTCCGTCGTCGTGCCGCCCAGCACGAACGGGTTCGTCGTCGGCGCGGCACCCTGCGTCACGCGCACGCGCGCATCGTCGTCGCGATACTGGTGATAGGTATATTCCATGCCGATCGAGAAGTTCTTGCCGAGCTTCTGTTCGATACCGCCGCCGCCGACGATGCCCCACTGGTTGCGCTTGCCGAACTGGCTGAAGGCATTGGCGGTGTTGGTCGTCGTGAATTCGCGGTCGATGCGCGCATAGCCCGGTCCGAACGTGCCATAGAACAGCGTCGTGCCCGGCGCGTAGCCGACGCGGCCGCGGATGCTCGCTTCCCAATCCAGCTTGCGGGTCATGACGTAATTGGCCGGCGTCGTCGAAAAGGCGCTGACGCTGTCGGTGATCTCGCTCTTGCCGAATTCGCCGACCGCACCGATCACGATGTTGCCGCGCTGCGAATCCATGCCGATCCGCCCGTAGTACGACCAGCCATCGCGATCGTTGGCGCAGCCGCCGGGCGTCGGCGTCGCGCCGCGCGCGCGGCCGTTACAGAAGCCGGGCGAGAAGGCGTTGGCGCCCGCCGCGGTCGACACCGTGTCGCCGAAGCTGCCGTTCGAGCCACGATCGAACAGGATCGACGAGCCGACATCGTTCGGCTGCACGTCGTAACCGCCGGCCGCACCGATATAGATGCCGCTGAACGGCGTATCGTCGGTCATCTCCTGCGCCTGCGCGGCGGTGGTGAACGAAGCCGCGGCAAGCGCGCCGGCGACCAGAATAGAACGCATATGTCTCTCCCGACAGACGTGACAGTCGGGCAAGGAACGTCCACTCCGACGGAAAATATGCGTCAGATCAGCCAAATGCTGAACCTGTGGCTTTCATGCATCACCTGAGACATATTGTAGCAACATCGCTGTATCGCGCGATGCTGGTATCGGCGTGGATGTTCCCTTATGGTTCCGCGCGATGGCCCAGGATCTGTTCGCTTCGTCCGCTACCCCCGCCAACAGCTATGACGCTTCGTCGATCGAGGTGCTCGAGGGGCTGGAGCCCGTGCGTCGCCGCCCCGGCATGTATGTCGGCGGTACGGACGAACGCGCGTTGCACCACCTTGCCGCCGAGGTGCTCGACAATGCGATGGACGAGGCGGTGGCGGGCCATGCGACGCGGATCGAAGTCACGTTGGAGCCGGGCAACCGCCTGACCATCGTCGACAACGGTCGCGGCATTCCCGTCGACCCGCATCCGAAATTTCCCGACAAGTCGGCGCTGGAGGTGATCCTGTCGACGCTGCATTCGGGCGGCAAGTTCGCCGGCAAGGCCTATGCGACCAGCGGCGGCCTGCATGGCGTCGGCGTGTCGGTGGTCAATGCGCTGTCGAGCGATACGGTGGTCGAGGTCGCGCGCGATCGGCAATTGTACCGGCAGCGGTTCAGCCGCGGGCAGACGTTGGGGCCGCTCGAGCATGTCGGTGCGGCGCCCAATCGTCGCGGCACGTCGGTCGCCTTCACGCCGGACGTCGAGATTTTCGGGCCCGAGCTTGGCTTCAAGCCCAAGCGGCTGCACCAGCTCGTCCGATCCAAGGCGTATCTGTTCGCGGGCGTCGAAATCCGCTGGCATTGCGCGCCGGAACTGGTCGAGGGCAGCGACACGCCCGCCGAGGCGGTGTTCCAGTTTCCGGGCGGCCTTGCTGACCACCTGCGCGAACAGATCGGTGGTCGCGAATGCGCGACGGCCGATTTCTTTGCCGGGCGGCAGGACTTTCCGGGTGACGCGGGGCGCGTCGAATGGGCGGTCGCCTGGCCGCTGTGGAGCGACGGCAGCTACAGCTGGTATTGCAACACCATCCCCACGCCCGACGGCGGCACGCACGAACAGGGCCTGCGCCAGGCGCTAGTCCGGGGCTTGCGCGCGTTCGGCGACCTGGTGAACCAGAAGAAGGCGAAGGATATCACCGCCGACGACGTGATGGTCGGCAGCGAACTGATGCTCAGCGTCTTCATCCGCGATCCGCAATTCCAGAGCCAGACCAAGGATCGGCTGACGTCGCCGGAGGCCGCGGGCCTCGTCGAAAAGGCGGTGCGCGATCATTTCGATCATTGGCTCGGCCATAATATGGAGCGCGGCAAGGCGCTGCTCGGCTATGTCCTCGACCGGATGGACGAGCGCCTGCGCCGCAAGGCCGAGCGCGAGGTCAAGCGCAAGACCGCCACCAGCGCGCGAAAACTGCGCCTGCCCGGCAAGCTGACCGATTGCGCGGCCGACTCACCGGAAGGCACCGAGCTGTTCATCGTGGAAGGCGACTCGGCCGGCGGTTCCGCCAAGCAGGCGCGCGATCGCAAGACGCAGGCGATCCTGCCGATCCGCGGCAAGATCCTCAACGTCGCCAGCGCGACGAGTGCGAAGATCGTCGCCAATCAGGAAATCGCCGACCTGATCCAGGCGCTCGGCTGCGGCACGCGCAAGGACTGCGACGCCAGCCAGCTGCGTTACGAACGCATCGTCATCATGACCGACGCCGACGTCGATGGCGCGCATATCGCGACGCTGCTGATGACGTTCTTTTTCCAAGAGATGCCCGACTTGGTGCGGCGCGGACACCTCTACCTCGCGCAGCCGCCACTTTATCGCCTAACCGTTGGCGCCAAGTCTTTGTACGCCCGCGACGACGCCCATCGCGCCGAGCTGGAGCGCACCGCGTTCAGGGGCAAGAAGGTCGATGTAGCTCGCTTTAAGGGGCTTGGCGAAATGAATCCGGGCCAGCTCCGCGAAACGACGATGGACCCCAACACGCGCAGCCTGATCCGCGTGACGCTGCCGCAAGAATATGAAGAACGGGCGGGTGTGAAGGACTTGGTCGATCGGTTGATGGGCAACAATCCGGCGCACCGCTTTGCGTTTATTCAGGAAAATGCGGCGCGGATGGATGAAGAGGCGATCGATGCGTAAGCGCTGGACGAACGCCTGATCCTCGCTCATATTACGAGGTGTCGCGTTCGGAGGTTAAATCATGATCGGTTGGGCGTTTTTACTTCAGGCAGTAACTGCTGCGGCGCCTGCTCCGCCCCCCGAAAGCGACATCATCGTGGTAGCGCGTAACGTTGCAGGGGCGAAGCGCGCACTGGACGCCTGCATCGCGCGGGAATGTCCGCCCAATGAAGAGATTAAAGCGGCATTGGTCTATGCGACACGGCAGTTCTTGGCGGGGGACTATGCGTCCTCACGGCACACATTGCTGAAGACCCGCAGCCGCACCGCCAAATTCGATGCCAAATATCCGATGGAGGTCTCGGACCTCCATCGGGCCCTGAACACTCTTGCAAATCTTGATGGCCGACCCGATTCGGCCAGACTTTCGGCGTTGGATGCGGCGGATGCGCTAAAGGCAGGATTGTCGCCGGACGATCCCCTTATTTTGCTACAGCGCCTTGATACGGCTGGGCAGTTTGCGAAGGAGGGGCGCATTATCGCGGCACGCCAGATCCTGGATGATGTCGCGGCGAAGGCGCATAAAAAGGGCTATTACGGCGTCGAGGCACAGGCGCTGTTCCGCGGTGCGACGCTGTACGCCGCCTTGGCCAACGCCAACCCGGATTATCGGGATACGGCCAAGTTATGGCGCAATCGGATTGCCAAGCGGACCGAGTCCGAGTTCGCCGAGTATCGCGAAGCCCTGGGACTATTAGATACGCAGATCGCGGCGTTGAACGCCAAGCCGCGTGATCGGGACCGCATAGTCGCTAGCGCCAAGCCCGTCACCGGCGACGAAGCAGTGTTGCTCAGTGAACCTGAAACACGGTTCACGGCATCCGAGAACGGATTGAATGGCAAGGATGGCGGCAATACCGATCCCGAATGGGCGGACGTCGCATTCTGGGTGCGGGCAGATGGGTCCGTCGCGGACGTCGATGTCGTGGGGCGATCGAAGAGCCCGCCGGGGTCCTGGCTTGCGCGGAAGTTGAAAGCGGTGGCCGGCAGGCGATATGCACCGCTTAAAGGCACGACCGACAGTCGGGGCGTGTACAAAGTCGAGCGTTATTCGATGGTCTATCCGCTCGGCATAGCGACAGGGGCGCGCATACCGATCCGATCGGGCAGGGGTCAGCTAGAGACTACGGACATCACGTTAGCGTACCGCCATCCTGCTGCGAGTTAGATAAACGACTCATCCTGGCGAGTTGACCCCGCCCTTCCCCCTCCAGTAAGACAGCAAAGGGCGGCCACCACGGGCCGCCCTTTCTCGTTGAAGAGAAGAGGAGACCTCTCGTGACCATTACGCCGCTCATGCCCGTTTACCCACGGTGCGGGGTGCGTCCGGTCCGAGGTGAGGGGTGCTATCTGATCAGCGAGGATGGCGGCCGCTATCTGGATATGGCGGCGGGGATCGCGGTCAATGCGCTGGGACATGGCCACCCGCATCTGGTGAAGGCGATCGCCGAGCAGGCGGCGACGCTGATGCATGTCAGCAACCTCTACGGCAGCCCCCAAGGCGAGGCACTGGCCGAGCGGATCGTCGCGAACAGCTTTGCCGATACGGTGTTCTTCACCAATTCGGGCACCGAGGCCGTCGAGTGCGCGATCAAGACCGCGCGGCGCTATCACTTCGCCAACGGCAATCCGCAGCGGCACACGATCATCACCTTCAACAACGCCTTCCACGGGCGGACGATGGGGGCGATTTCGGCGACCAATCAGCCTAAGATGCGTGACGGGTTCGAGCCGCTGCTGCCCGGCTTCGCCTATGCGCCGTTCAACGACCTCGACGCCGCGCTGGCGCTGATCGACGACACGACCGCTGGCTTTATGGTCGAAACGATCCAAGGCGAGGGCGGCGTGTCGGTGAGCACGCCCGAGTTCATCCAGGGCCTGCGCAAGGCGTGCGACGAGCACGGCCTGCTGCTGATCCTGGACGAGGTGCAGTGCGGCTATGGCCGGACCGGCAAGATGTGGGCGTATGAGCATTACGGCATCGAGCCCGACATCATGTCGGTCGCGAAGGGCATCGGCGGCGGCTTCCCGCTGGGCGCGTGCCTCGCCACCGAGGAGGCGGCGAAGGGCATGGTGATCGGCACGCATGGGTCGACCTATGGCGGCAACCCGCTCGCCATGGCGGCGGGGCAGGCGGTGCTCGACGTGATGCTGGAGGACGGCTTCCTTGAGAACGTCACGACGATGGGCGAGCGGCTGCGCGGCGCGCTGGAGCAGATGATCCCCAACCACGACCACGTCTTCGAAGGCGTGCGCGGCAAGGGGCTGATGCTCGGCCTGAAGCTCAAGGCTGGGGTCGAGCCGCGCGAGTTCGTCGCGCATGCCCGCGACAACCACAACCTGCTGCTGGTCGCGGCGGGCGAGAATGTGGTGCGTATGCTGCCGCCGCTGGTGATCGAGGATGCGCATGTCGCCGAGTGTATCGACAAGCTGAGTGCGGCGGCGCGGGTGTTCGCGCCGGCGAGCGACGATTGAACAACTGACATCCTCCCCGCTCGCGGGGAGGGGACCATGCCAAAGGGCATGGTGGAGGGGGAGTGCGGCAGGCGGGATCGTTCGCGGAGATCCCCCTCCACCCCTCGGCTGGCGCCGAGCGGTCCCATTGGCAGGCCGATCATGCCCCCGGCATGATCTGGATTGCCCGGGGGGCAATCCACCTGCCAATCCATGCCGGGGAGGATAAATAGTGCGTCATTTCCTGAATCTCACCGATGCCGGCGCCGATGGCGTTGCCGCGATGCTCGACGATGCGCTGACCCGGAAGGCGGCGCGGGCTGGTTGGCCCAAGGGGCGCGTTGATGCCGACGCACCGCTGGCCGGTCATGTGCTGGCGATGATCTTCGAAAAGAACTCGACGCGCACGCGAGTCAGCTTCGACATGGCGATCCGCCAGCTGGGCGGGACGTCGATCGTGATGGATGCGGGCAGCATGCAGCTAGGCCGCGGCGAAAGCATCGCGGATACGGCGCGCGTGCTGTCGGGCTATGTCGATGCGATCATGATCCGCACCGACGATCACGCCAAGGTCGAAGATATGGCGCGTCACGCCAGCGTGCCCGTGATCAACGGTCTGACCGACGCGTCGCACCCCTGCCAGATCATGGCCGACCTGCAGACGATCCTGGAGGACGGCAAGGCGCTGCCCGGGCTGAAGGTCGCGTGGCTGGGGGATGGCAACAACGTGCTCGCCTCGATCATGGAAGCGGCGGGCTTGATGCAGTTCGACGTCGTCGCGGCCTGTCCGCAGGGCTATCAGCCGAACGAGGCGGACGTCGCGCTGGGCAAGGGCCGTGCACGTGTCGTCGGCACCGCGGCCGAGGCGGTCGAGGGCGCGGACGTGATCGTCACCGACACCTGGATCTCGATGGGCCAGGCGCATGCCGATACCAAGCTTGCCGCGATGATGCCGTTCCAGGTCGACGAGGCGTTGATGGCGCGCGCCAAGTCCGACGCGCGCTTCCTCCACTGCCTGCCCGCGCATCGCGGCGAGGAAGTGGTCGATGCAGTAATCGACGGGCCGCAGTCGCTGATCTGGCGCGAGGCGGAAAACCGGCTGCATGCGCAGAAGGCGGTGCTGCGCTGGGTGTTCGGGCAGATCGGCTGAGGTCTTTTCGGGGCGGTTCGGCTGCGCGCCGTGCCGCCCCCCACCTCGACAAAACGGCTCCTGAGGCGCACCATGTGCCTCAAGTAACGGAGCCTATTCATGTCCCTAGACGAGACGTTTTCCACCGACTGGGCCGCTGCGGGCGAAGCGGGGCTGGACGATACGATCGCATTGCGCCGTGCGATCCATGCCGAACCGGAAGTCGGACTGCACTGTCCGCTGACCACCGCAAAGATCAAGGCGGCGCTCGCCGGCCTTCCGCTCGAGATTCACGACAGCACGTCCACCACAGGCTTCATCGCGATCCTGAAGGGGCAGGCGGGCGATAACGGCCGCACCGTGCTGTTGCGCGGCGACATGGATGCGCTGCCGATGCAGGAGGAGACGGGGCTGCCCTTTGCCAGCACCATTCCCGGCCGCATGCATGCCTGCGGGCACGATTCGCACACCGCGATGCTGGTCGGCGCGGCCAAGGCGCTGTGCGCGCGCCGGAAAAGCCTGCCGGGCACGATCGTCTTCATGTTCCAGCCGGGCGAGGAGGGCTATCACGGCGCTCGCTTCATGATCGACGACGGGCTGCTCGCCATCGCCAAGCCCGATGCGGCGTTCGCGCTGCACATCACGCCCAATGCGCCCGCGGGTGTCGTCGTGACACGCGGCGGGCCGATCATGGCGTCGGCGGACACGATCCACGCGACGATCCGCGGCGCGGGTGGGCATGCGGCGATGCCGCACGATTGCATCGATCCGATTCCCGTCGCCTGCGAGATCGTCACCGCGCTGCAGACCTACATCGCGAGAGCCATTCCCGTCACCGACCCTGCCGTGCTGTCGGTGACGAAGATCCAGGCGGGGTCGGCACACAATATCGTGCCGGGCGAGGTGACGATGCTCGGCACGCTGCGCACGCTGTCGGAGGGCACGCGAGCGACGATGCAGGCGGCGTTCCGGCGGATTGCGGAGCATATCGCCGCCGCGCATGGCGCGACCGCGGAGACGCGGATCGAGGCGGGCTATCCAGTGACGGTCAACGACCCGCGCGGCGCAGCGCTGATCGAGGGCGTGGCGGGCACGCTCGGCCAGCCCTTTGCGGCGATGCCGCAGCCGATGATGGGTGCCGAAGACTTTTCTTACGTGCTGCGTGAGACGCCCGGTGCCTTCGCCTTCATCGGCGTCGCGCCGGTGGGCAGCGACCCCGCGACCAATCCGCCGCTGCACAATACGCGGATGACGATCGAGGAATCGGTGATGGCGAAGGGGGTGGCGATGCATTGCGCCATTGCGACGCGGTTCCTGGAGACCGGGTTCGATTGAGCGAGGGCGGGGGACGGGCTGCTATCTGGTAACCCGTCACCCCGACCGAAGAGCCGGGGTCCCGCTTCTTTTGCGGCCCTGGCGAAACAGCGGGACCCCGGGATCAGGCCCGGGGTGACGAAGTGGGTGTCGCGGCTCTTTCTGCCGTTACTTCTTGATGAGGCCGATCTCCACGAGCCGTTCGTGAAGATAGTCATGCGCGGTGATCGGCGTGGGATAGCGGTTCGGCCGTTCGGCGCTGATCGTCTGCGGCAACGTTTCGATCAGGAAATCGGGCGCGGGGTGCAGGAAGAAGGGCATCGAATAGCGCGAATGGCCGCGGCGTTCGACCGGCGGGTTGACGACGCGGTGCGTGGTCGACGGCAGGACGTGGTTGGTCAGCCGCTGCAGCATGTCGCCGACGTTGACGACCATCGCGCCTTCGGGTGGCTTGATCGCCAGCCAGTCGCCGGTGTTCTTGTCGAGCAGTTCGAGGCCCGCTTCCTCGGCGCCGAGCAGCAGGGTGATGAGGTTGATGTCCTCATGCGCGCCGGCGCGTACGCCCTCCGCATCGACGGGGATGGGGGGATAGTGGAGCAGGCGTAGCACGCTGTTGCCGTCCTTCACCGCCGGATCGAACCAGTCGGGGGCGAGGCCCAGATGGCGCGCGATCGCAGAGAGCAGCTTGTCGCCCGCGCGATCGAAGGCGGTGAACAGTTCGAGGAACGTGTCTTTGAACCCCTCGGGCCGCGCCGGCCAGATGTTGGGTGCCATGCTGTCGGCGTAGCGATGCCCCTCCGGCAGATTGCGGCCGATGTGCCAGAATTCCTTGAGGTCGACGTGCTTGGCGTCCTTGGCGATCTCCGTCTTGAACGGGGTGTAGCCGCGCGCGCCGCCGCCGCCTGCGACGAAATAGTCGCGCTTTTCCGCCTCGGGCAGCGCGAACAACGCCTCGGTTTCGGACCAGGCACGGTCGATCAGATCCTGCGGGATGCCGTGGTCGGCGACGATCGCGAAGCCGAATCGTTCGAACGATTCGCCGAACGCCTTGGCGAAGCCGTCGGGGTCGCGCGCCTGGTCGGCGAGGCTGAGCGTCGGAACCTGTGCGTCCAGCGCGGTTGGTGTGTCGAGCATAAGGGCCATCCGTTTGATCAGACGAGCGATATAGGACGCCGCGCCGACCGCGTCACGTCCGCATGTCACGCGACTGTCATGGTGCGAACGACCGTAAATGGACGGCGATCGCACGGTCATGATGAACGGCCGCGTAACCTCATATCATCGGCTCGGCGCGCGCGTCAGCCGGTTGATCGCGGGAGCCATGCTCCATGGGTTGTGGATGCGCATCGATTGCAGGCAGAGACTGCGCGTCTGGGGCGCGGTGGGGCTGCGAATCACGACGATTGGATTACGGCCGGACCCGGTCACCCGGGTAGCGGCGCATCGCACTGGGGTCTGATGAACAGCTTCGTTTCCATGAGCGCTCGACTCGGTAACCGCATTCGTTCGCTTTTCGTCGCACGCGACGTCCTGTTTCACGATGGCAATGCGCTGCGCCGCGTCAGCCTGACCGGCCGTCGTCAGGCGACGCTCGCGGCGGCGGCGACGCTGACCCTGGGGTTTTCGGGCTATGGCGCGGCGCAGGCTGCGCAGCTGGTCGTCGCCCCCGCGCATGATACGCGCGTTGCGGGCATGGAGCACCGGCTCGACGCGATGCAGGCCCGCGTGTCGCACATCCGTGACGTCGCCCGCCTGCATGCCGAGCGGATCGAACAGCGCCAGGCGCTGATCACCGCGGCGCTGACCGGCAAGGGTGACGAAGCCGAACTGGCGCTCGCGACGCTCGCGATTGATCCCACCGCCGATCGCCTCGCCGCCGATGTCGTCAAGCCGCTGGTGAAGGTGGAAGGACGCCAGGCCCAGCTCGCCGACGCCGCGCAGAAGGTGGTGGACCAGCGCCTCGCCAAGGCGAATGCGACGCTGAAGACGCTCGGCGTCGCCAGCCGCGTGAACGCCAAGGCAATGGGCGGCCCGATGCTGGAGGCCAATGGCGCGGAAGCGCAGGCGGACCTGAAGGCCGATGCGCAGTTCCGCACGCTGTTCCAGAGCTGGAAGAAGCTCGACACGCTGCAGCAGGGGGCGATCGCCATTCCGTCGGTGCAGCCGGTGCAGCACCTGCAGTTCACCAGCAACTTCGGCATCCGCTCCGATCCGTTCCGCGGCACCGCGGCGATGCATGCGGGCGTCGACATCCCCGGCCCGGTCGGTACGCCGATCTATGCGACCGCCGACGGCATCGTCGACCACGCCGGCCGCCAGGGTGGCTATGGCAATCTGGTCGAGATCAACCACGGCAAGGGAATCGCGACCCGCTACGGCCACCTGTCGAAGATCCTCGTGGCCGATGGCGCGCGCGTGACGCGCGGCCAGCTGATCGCGCTGATGGGGTCGACCGGCCGCTCGACCGGCCCGCACCTGCATTATGAAGTCCGTATCGACGGCCATGCGGTGAACCCGGTGCCGTTCCTGACCACCGCCGATTACCTGCTCGCCGCGCAGGACCGTGCGGTCCATGCGATCCCGGTGTCGACCGACGGTCCTGCCGCGCAGGATTGATCGACCCAAGCTTGTCGTCCCGGCGAACGCCGGGATCCATGGTGTCGATGATTGACGTGGCGCGCGAGCCGCCCGCCGCGGTGCGTCCATGGACCCCGGCGTTCGCCGGGATGACGAGACGGGGCGGAGGCATCGTCAGTCGCCTACCAGCCTTTCATCCATCACGTCGGCCCTCGCACGGATGATGACGAAGGCGGGGTGGCATAGCCGGTTGCCCCACCCGCATCCCACGCCTATCTCGGCGGCATGACCCAGCCCGACATCGCCCTCACCCCCGCTGCCGCCGCGCGCGTCGCGGCGATCGCGGGCAAGCAGAACAAGCCTGCCATCCTGCGCCTGTCGGTCGATGGCGGCGGCTGTTCGGGGTTCCAGTACAAGTTCGGCTTCGCCGACGCGCCCGAGGGGGACGACACGATCGCGGAGACGGATGGCGTCCGTCTGGTCGTCGACAGCATCAGCCTGGACCTCGTGCGCGGGTGTCAGGTCGACTATGTCGAATCGCTGGGCGGTGCGGCGTTCCGCGTCGACAATCCCAATGCGGCGTCGGGCTGCGGCTGCGGCTCCAGCTTCGCGGTCTGACGGCGGTGAAGCTCGTCACCTATAACGTCAACGGCATCAAGGCACGGCTGCCGCGGCTGATCGAGTATCTGACCGAACAACAGCCCGATGTCGTCTGTTTGCAGGAATTGAAGACCACCGACGATACCTTCCCGATCGCCGATATCGAGGCGGCGGGCTATGGCGCGGTGTGGCACGGGCAGAAGGGGTTCAACGGCGTCGCCGTGCTTGCCAAGGGGCAGACCCCGATCGAGACGCAGCGTGGTCTCGACGGCGAACCGGAAGACGAGCACAGCCGTTATCTGGAATGCGCGGTCGATGGCCTGATCGTCGCGTCGATCTATCTGCCCAACGGCAATCCGCAGCCGGGACCGAAGTTCGACTATAAATTGCGCTGGATGGAACGGCTCGCCAGCCGCGCGCGCGCGCTGCTGGAGGCCGAGGTGCCGACGGTGCTGATGGGCGATTACAACGTCATCCCCAATGACGACGATACCTTTTCGGTCCGGGCGATGGCGAACGATGCGCTGATGCAGCCCGAAAGCCGCGCCGCGTACCGCCGATTGCTGGCGCAAGGGTGGACCGATGCGTTGCGGACGCGCAAGCCCAACGGCGGCGTGTGGACCTTCTGGGACTATCAGGCCGGGGCCTGGCAGCGCGACGCGGGGTTCCGGATCGATCACCTGCTGCTCAGCCCGCAGGCGGCGGACCGGTTGCAGGACGCCGGCGTCGACAAGGACTATCGCGGCCGCGAAAAGGCGAGCGACCACGCACCCACCTGGGTACGACTGTCGTGAAGCGCAGCGCGGCGGCGCTGCTCGCACTCGCCGTCGCGACGCCTGCCGCTGCGCAGGACCGGGAGTTCTGCCCGGAGCGGCCGGGCCTCGAAACGCAGGCCTGTATCGTCGATCGCGGGCGCGTGACCATCGAATCGAGCCTGGCCGACTGGACACGCGATCGGCAGAGCGATGGCGTGACCGATACGATCCTGATCGGCGACACGCTGGTCCGTGTCGGCGTGACCGATCGTCTGGAGTTGCGCGCGGGGTGGCAGCCCTTCGGTCATGAGCGGACGCGCGATACGGCGACCGGCGATATCGATCGGGCCGATCGCGTCGGTGATGCGGTGATCGGGCTGAAGGCGTCGCTGCTGCATCCCGACGGCAAGGGCCTGTCGATCGCGGTCCTGCCGTCTGTGACGCTGCCGGTCGGGCGGCAGCCGATCGGCGCCGGCCGCGCGCAGCCGAGCCTGCTGCTGCCGCTGTCGTACGATGTGTCCGACACGGTCGAGATTGCCCTCACGCCGGCGATCCGGGCACTGGCCAACGAGGATTCGGGTGGCGAGCATGTGCGCTATGGCGCCGCGGCGGGCGTCACGGTGAAGCTGAGCGAGGCGGTATCGGTCGGCGCGGACGCGTCGCTTGCACGCGATCAGGACCCCAGCGATCACACGACGCGGGCGCGCGCCGCGATGACGCTGGCGTGGCAGCCGAAGGACGATTGGCAGCTCGACACGTCGGCGATCGCCGGCCTCAATCGCGACACGCCGGATGTGCAATTGATCGCGGGCGTGGCGCGACGGTTCTGAGTTCGATCAAGGCTCAGCGATCGTAGCTTTGCTTCGTTACCCCGGAATTGATCCGGGGTCTCGCTATCGTAAACCGCAGAAGAAGCGGGATCCCGGCTCAAGGCCGGGATGACGGGGGGAAGCGACCTACCCACGCCCCGACCAACCGCCTATACCCCGGTCCGATAACGACAGAGGGGAAGACATGAGCCTGTTCCGCCGCAAGACGATCCAGCCACAGCCGCCGGGCCAACAGCTCGCGCGCACGCTGGGCTGGCCGCATCTGGTGGCGCTGGGCGTCGGCGCGATCGTCGGCACCGGCATCCTGACGCTGATCGGAGTCGGCGCGGACCGGGCGGGTCCGGCGGTGATCCTGTCGTTCGTCGTCGCCGGTGCGATCTGCGCCTGCGCGGCGCTCTGCTATGCCGAGATGGCGACGATGATCCCCGCGTCGGGATCGGCCTATACCTATAGCTATGCCGTGCTGGGCGAAGTGATCGCCTGGGTCGTCGGCTGGAGCCTGATCCTCGAATATTCCCTGGTCGTCTCGACCGTCGCGGTCGGTTGGTCGGGCTATGCGGTGGGGTTCCTGAAGGGACTCGGCATCGTCGTGCCCAATGCGCTTGCGAACGGGCCGGGCCTGGGCGGCGTCGTCAACCTGCCGGCGGTGGGGATCATTGCGGTGGTCGCTGGGCTGCTGATGCTCGGTACGCGCGAAAGCGCGCGGATCAACACCGCGCTGGTCGTGCTGAAGATCGTGACGCTGGCGCTGTTCGTCGCGGTGGCGCTGCCGCATTTCGATGTGGCCAACCTGCACCCGTTCGCACCGTTCGGCTATGGCAGCCCCGAGCATGCGAACGGCGTGAAATATGGCGTGATGGGCGCCGCGGCGATCATCTTCTTCGCGTTTTACGGCTTCGACGCCATCTCGACCGCGGCAGAGGAGGCGAAGAATCCCGAGCGCGATCTGGCGATCGGCATCGTCGGATCAATGATCGCCTGCACCGCCATCTATATGATCGTCGCCGCCGTGGCGGTGGGGGCGCTCAGCTACACGCGCTTCGGCTCCAGCCCGGAACCGCTGGCGCTGATCCTGCGTGAAATCGACCAGGCCGGCATCGCGACGATCGTCGCGGCGGCGGCGGCGGTCGCTCTGCCGACGGTTCTACTCGCCTTCCTGTACGGGCAGAGCCGCATCTTCCTGGTCATGGCGCGCGACGGCTTCCTGCCGCAGAGCCTGGCGAAGGTATCGAAGCGCGGGACGCCGGCACGGATTACCGCGATGACTGCGGTGTTCGTCGCCGCGATCGCCGGTCTGGCGCCGCTCGACGTCATCGCCAGCCTCGCCAATGCGGGTACGCTGTGCGCCTTCGTCGCGGTCGCCGCCTGTGTGCTGGTGCTGCGCCGCCGCGACCCCGCCGCGCGCCGGCCGTTCCGTACGCCGCTCGCCTGGGTCGTCGCGCCGCTCGCCATTTTGGGCTGCTGCTATCTGTTCACCAGCCTGCAGGTGGTGACGCAGATCGCCTTCCTCGGCTGGAACGCCTTCGGTCTGCTCGTCTACTTCCTCTACGCGCGCGGTCGGGCGCAGATCGCGTGAGCGGCTGGCATATCGGCATCATCGGCGGGTCGGGGCTGTACGACGTCGCCGGGATCGAGGACGGCCGCTGGGTCGAGGTGGCGACGCCTTGGGGGCAACCGTCCGACGCGATCTTTACGGGACGCGTCGGTGCGGCGCGCGTGTCGTTCCTGCCGCGCCACGGCCGGGGGCATCGGATCAGCCCCGATGAGCTCAATGCCCGTGCCAATATCGATGCGCTGAAGCGGCTGGGCGTCACCGACGTGCTGGCGGTGTCGTCGGTCGGGTCGCTGGTCGAGGACCGCCCGCCGGGCAGCTTCACGATCGTCGACCAGTTCATCGACCGGACGAAGGGGCGCGTGTCGAGCTTCTTCGGCACCGGCTGCGTCGCGCATGTCTCGATGGCCGATCCGGTCTGCCCGCGGCTGTCGGCGTTGGTCGCAGACGCGGCGGGGGAGGGCGTGGATCGCGGCGGCACCTATCTCGCGATGGAGGGGCCGCAATTTTCGACGCGGGCGGAAAGCCTGCTCTACCGGCAATGGGGCTGCCATGTGATCGGCATGACCGCGATGCCCGAGGCCAAGCTCGCCCGCGAGGCGGAGCTACCCTATGCGCTGGTCGGCATGGTGACGGATTACGACTGCTGGCGTGCGGAGGAGGCGGCGGTCGATGTGACGCAGGTACTGGCGCAGCTGTCCGCCAATGCGGCGAAGGCGCGAGCCATGGTGCTGGCGTTGCTGCACTCGCTGCCGGCGGAGCGGGTGGCGTCGCCGATCGATACGTGTCTGGATGCGGCGATCATCACCGCGAAGGGCGCGCGGGATCCGGCGCTGGTGGCGAAGCTGGATG
Organism: Sphingomonas sp. S6; assembly: GCF_043498045.1. Classification (NCBI taxonomy): domain Bacteria; kingdom Pseudomonadati; phylum Pseudomonadota; class Alphaproteobacteria; order Sphingomonadales; family Sphingomonadaceae; genus Sphingomonas; species Sphingomonas sp. S6. Next base: position 164,196 of record NZ_JBIEOE010000003.1, on the reverse strand, counting down.
CGGTGGCGGGTAGGGGGCTGGGTTGATCCGCAGCCGGTCCGCACTCACCCTCACCCAGTGCGCATGTGGCGCTTTTCCCTCTCCCGGCGGGGGAGGGAGGGAGGCGCGCCGCTGCCCAAAGCACTTCGTCACCCCGGACTTGTTCCGGGGTCCACCGGGCCGCGCGGGGACGGCAAGAGATACTGGCCATCCCCCTCGCCGCAGAGTGGACCCCGGAACAAGTCCGGGGTGACGAAGGGTGTGGGGCGAGTGGCGCGCCCAACAAAAAAGGGGAGGCGCCTCCCGGCACCTCCCCTTCTTCGTATCCGAAGGTCGAACCTCTTACGCGGCCAGCTTGCGCAGCACGTACTGGAGGATGCCGCCGTTGAGGAAATATTCCAGCTCGTTGACCGTATCGATGCGGCAGCGCGTCTCGAACGTCTCGGTGCTGCCGTCGGCGCGCTTCAGCGTCACTTCGACGGTCTGACGCGGGCGCAGGTCGGCGACGCCGGTGATCGTGAACGTCTCGGTGCCGTCCAGCTTCAGCGTCTGGCGGGTGACGCCATCGGCGAACTGAAGCGGCAGCACACCCATGCCGACGAGGTTCGAACGGTGGATACGCTCGAAGCTTTCGGTGATGACCGCGCGGACGCCGAGCAGGTTGGTGCCCTTCGCCGCCCAGTCGCGCGACGAGCCGGTGCCATATTCCTTGCCGGCAACGACGACGAGCGGCGTGCCGTCCGCCTTGTGACGCATCGCGGCGTCGTAGATCGGCATCACTTCGCCGTCATACTGGGTCATGCCGCCTTCGACGCCCGGCACCATCTCGTTCTTGATGCGGATGTTGGCGAAGGTGCCGCGGACCATGACATGGTCGTTGCCGCGACGCGCGCCATAGCTGTTGAAGTCCTTGCGCGCGACCTGACGCTCGGTCAGCCACTGGCCGGCCGGGCTGTCCGCCTTGATCGAACCCGCCGGGCTGATGTGATCGGTGGTGATCGAATCGCCCAGGATCGCGAGCGGCTTCGCCTCGATGATGTCGTGGACCGGCTTCGGGGTCATTTCCATGCCCTCGAAATACGGCGGGTTGGCGACATAGGTCGATGCCGCCGGCCAGGCGTAGGTCGCCGAGCCGGTCACGTCGATCTCACGCCACTTGGCGTCGCCGGCGTAGACGTTGCCGTAGCGGCTGCGGAACATCTCGTCGTCGATGTTCGCCGCCATCGTGTCGGCGACTTCCTGATTGGTCGGCCACACGTCCTTCAGGAACACGTCCTGACCGTCCTTGCCCTGACCGAGCGGGGTTTCGACCATGTCCTCGGTCACGGTGCCCTTCAGCGCATAGGCGACGACGAGCGGCGGCGAGGCGAGGAAGTTGGCGCGCACGTCGGGCGAGACGCGGCCTTCGAAGTTGCGGTTGCCCGACAGGACCGAGGCGGCAACGAGGTCATTCTCGTTGATCGCGGCCGAGATCGGACCCGGCAGCGGACCCGAGTTGCCGATGCAGGTGGTGCAGCCATAGCCGACGAGGTTGAAGCCGATCGCATCGAGGTCGGCGGTGAGGCCGGCCTTGTTGAGGTAATCGGTGACGACCTGCGAACCGGGGGCGAGCGACGTCTTCACCCAGGGCTTGGGCTTCAGGCCGAGCGCATTCGCCTTGCGGGCGACCAGGCCGGCGGCGACCAGCACCGACGGGTTCGAGGTGTTGGTGCAGCTGGTGATCGCCGCGATCACGACGTCGCCGTCGCCGATGTCATGGCCGCGCTCGGCGACGTCGACACGCTTCGGGCTGGTCTTGCTGTAGAGCTTGGTGAGGTCGCCGTTGAACACGTCGTCGACATTGCCCAGGCTGACGCGATCCTGCGGGCGCTTCGGGCCGGCGAGCGAGGCGGTGACGGTGCCCATGTCCAGCTCCAGCGTGTCGGTGAACACGGGGTCGGCGGCATCGTCGTGGCGCCAGAAGCCGTTCGCCTTGGCATAAGCTTCGGTCAGCGCGATCGTCTCTTCGGGGCGCGCGGTCAGGCGCATATATTCGATCGTCTTGTCGTCGATCGGGAAGAAGCCGCAGGTCGCGCCATATTCGGGCGCCATGTTGGCGATCGTCGCGCGGTCGGCGAGCGTCATCGACGACAGGCCGGGGCCGTAGAATTCGACGAAGCGGCCGACGACGCCCTTGGCGCGCAGCATCTGCGTGACGGTGAGCACGAGGTCGGTCGCGGTGATGCCTTCCTTCAGCGCGCCGGTCAGCTTGAAGCCGACGACTTCGGGGATCAGCATCGAAACCGGCTGGCCGAGCATCGCCGCTTCCGCCTCGATGCCGCCGACGCCCCAGCCCAGCACGCCCAAGCCGTTGACCATCGTGGTGTGGCTGTCGGTGCCGACCAGCGTGTCGGGATAGGCGATCGCCGCCGAACCGCTGGCATTGTCGCCCATTTCGGTCGACGACCAGATCGCCTGGCTGACGTATTCGAGGTTCACCTGGTGGCAGATGCCGGTGCCCGGCGGAACGACCTGGAAGTTGTCGAGCGCCTTCGAGCCCCACTTCAGGAATTCGTAGCGCTCGCCATTGCGCTGATATTCGAGATCGACGTTATCCTCGAACGCCTGCGGCGTGCCGAATTCGTCGACCATGACCGAGTGGTCGATGACGAGGTGGACGGGGACCTGCGGGTTGATCTTGGCCGCGTCGCCGCCCAGCTTGGTGATCGCGTCGCGCATCGCGGCAAGGTCGACCACGCACGGCACGCCGGTGAAATCCTGCATCAGCACGCGCGCGGGGCGATACTGGATTTCGCGGTCCGACCGGCGCTCGTTCTGCCAGTCGACGATCGCCTTCACGTCCTCTTCGGTCACGGTCTTGCCGTCTTCGAAGCGGAGCATGTTCTCGAGCAGCACCTTCATCGAGAAGGGCAGGCGGCTGATGTCGCCGTACTTTTCCGCCGCCTTCGCAAGGCTGTAGTAATCGTAGGTCTTGCCCGCGACGTCGAGCGTCGTGCGGGTCTTCAGGCTGTCCTGGCCGATGGCGGTCATTATGGTCCCTTCAATTTGGCTCGAGGGCGCTCGGGGAGGCGGCAGGGAAGCCGCGCGGGCGCGCGATGAGCGCTGCGAAAGCGTATGTCGCCGCGGCCTTAGCAAGGGGTTTACGGTTGGGGAAGCGCCTATGCTGCGCGTGCGTTCGCTTGGCGGCTCAGGTCGTGGGCGCGGGGAGGATCGCCTGTCCCGTCGCCAGCGTCTTGCCGCGGGTAATGATGACGCGGTCGCCGACCTTCGCCTGCGCGAACAGCAATTTGGCGAAGGCGACGGGAACGCCGATACAGCCATGCGTCGCATAGCCCCATTCGACCTTCGATCCGTGGATCGCAACGCCATCGCCGGTCAGGCGCAGCGTGTAGGGCATCGGCGCATTGTCATAGGTGCGCGACACGTGCGTCGCGTCCTTCATCAGAATCGGAAAGGTGCCGAGCGGCGTCGGTTTTTCATCGGCGCCGTACAGGATGGCGGCGGCGCCGATCTCATAGCCGTCGCGGAAAACGGAGAGCGTCTGCGCGGCAAGATCGACCGTGATGATCAGCGGACCATCGGGCACGCCCTTGGTATCCCAGGCGTAATCGCCAAACTTGATCGGGCCGATATCGAGGATTCGCTTGACCTGCATGTTCTCCGGCGCGGGCGTGGGCGTGGAGAGGGCGGCAGGCGTCGGCTTGGCAGTCGCTGCGGCGGGCGTGGTGATAACGGCCGTGGCCGGGGGCGAGGCAAGGGCAGCGTGCCGCTCGGTGGGTGCTTTGGCCGATGTCGGCCCCGCGACCGATGCGGTACCATGCGGCGCCACCGCGGCAATCGCAGCGATTCCGATGACGGCGCCGGCAAGGATCAGTCTGGCCGCAATGGCCTGGCGACGGGCAACCACGATGCATGTTCCGGAAACGGTGTACGGAGCCGCGAGGATGGGCGCGTTTCGCGGGCAATGCGAGTCGGCAAATCGAGCTGTGCCGTGGCGGTACGGAGCAGGGGTCCGTCAACCTTCCGGTAACGCCCTCGCGATCGCAAACAGGAACATTGTCCGGCCCTATCCGGTTGAGCGGAAAGATCAAAAGGAGCGATGCCGTGTCCCATATCCCCAATTCCGCGATGAAGCACGCCGGCCCCGTCCACCACGACCCCGCGCCGGAGGCTCGGCCTGGCAAGCCGAATCGGGTGGAAAACGGCCAGGGGCTCGGCCTGCCGACATGGCTGGCGATCGGCGGCACGCTCGTCGTCGGGGCGGCGGCGGCGCTTGCGGTGCCGCTGCTGCGCGGCCGTGCGACCCCGGTGCCCAAGCGGCGCGGCAAGCGCGCGACGGTACGCAAGGCGGCATCAGGCGCCAAACATCGCAAGGCAGCCGCAAAATAGGCCCAGATTGGCGGAAGCGCTGGTGATGCGCGCCAGCCGTGCTAGACCCGCTCCGGGCATGGGACGACGATGAAGGCGCGCGACGACACCGGGCGGAACGGATCGAACGGTATCGCCGCGCCACTGCGCGACGGCGACGCCATTCGCGCGCGTGCCACCGCGAGCCCGGTATCCGATCCCGCCGCGGCGTTCGATCGCCTGTCGCGCCGCCATCGCGAATGCCTGCGCGGGGTGCGCGCCCTCAAGGGTTCGAAGGAGATCGCCGAAGAACTCGGCATCGAGAAATCCACCGTCGACAGCTATCTGACCGAGGCCGTGAAGCTGCTCGGCGCACGCAATCGGCGCGATGCGGCGCTGCGCTGGGCAGCGTATGAAGATCAGACCGTCGAGCCAAGTACCGATGATATAACGCTTATTTCAGAAGCGGGGGACCCCGATAAAATCGGGGGTGATTCTGCGCGGCTATCCCCGCTCGCTGCCGATCCGCCACTGCCGGTGGTGCCGGACGAGACCATCGTCATGGCAGCGGACAGCGGCGGCGCCCGACCTTTCAGGTCATCGGCGTTCCCGATCCGGCTGCCCTTCCGGCGGAAAGGACAACGGGGCAACGACCTGACGGTCGGGGATCGGTTGATCTGGATACAGGCCATCGCATTCGGCACCATCGTCGGTTTCGGCATGTTGATGAGCGGCCTCCAGGCACTGACCCATTTGATCGAGGCGCTGACCCGCAACCTTTCCTGATCGTCAGCGAAAGCGCCCCGCACGGGGTGGAAAGGGTCGCCATCATGTCATCTATCGTCGCATCGCGCACCGCTCCGGTCGCGGCATCCTCCGTCGCCAGCCAGGCCGCGGCCGACGCCGTCGCGCAGCTGCTCTGGAAGCTCGAGACGCAGCTCGACGAGGCTTTCTCCACCGGCGGCGAGCTGCTCGCGGCGCTGCCCCGCGCCCGCCACGCCGCCAACCTGCCGGCGATCGCCGGGCAGCAGGCGTTCGAGGTGCTGGGCCAGGCGATCATGGCGATCGGCGCCGCCCGCGGCCACACCGTTGCCGGCCATCGCGTCATCGAAAAGATCGGTAAGCAGATCGGGTATGAAACGAGCTTCGGCGACGAAAAGCCCAAGCCCGAATTCGCCCCGACGGGCGTCGACGCGGGGCATCTCCGCGCCGTCGCCTAAGGCGTCATGGCCCGGTTCGTGAAGTTTGCTCCTTTTACCGGCCGGGCCATGGCCCCACAGGGCAGATCATGACACACGTCATCGTCTTCAATGCGCTGTTGCTCATCGCCTGCGGATACGCCTTCCTGATGGGAGGCGCGCCGGAGCGGTGGACTGCCCTGGTGTTCGTAGGCAGCGCATTCGCCACCTTTCTGGCGCCGTTCTACGATTCGCTGCGACCCTTCCGGCATGTCGAACCTGCGCTCCTGCTGGTCGACCTGATCATGCTGGTGGGACTGTTGGTCATCGCCCTGCGCGCGGACCGCTATTGGCCGCTGTACGTCAGCGCGCTGCACCTGATCACGCTGGCGATCCATGGCGTGAAGGCCATTCAGCCGTCGCTGGTGCCGTGGATGTACGCGGGCGCGAGCGGCAAGATCGCCTATCCCATGCTGCTCATGCTGGCGATCGGCGCGTTGCGTCACCGCCAGCGCAAGGCCCAGTTCGGGAGCGACCGCGACTGGTCGCCCCTGCGCCAACCGGACATCCCTTCATCATGACTGCCGACATACGGTTGCTGCGCTGGCCCGAACGCGATCGCGAGGAGTACGAACGACTGGTGTCGGCGCTGGAACGCGTCCGGGCCTCCGCCGCGCGCAGTCGGGGCGAGATCGTCGCCCCCGTTCCCGCAGGCCCCGAAGAGCCGAGCGATGCCGATCGTGCACGCACCTTGCTGGCCCAGCGCCGCCAGCGCGACGCCATGGCGGGCTCGCTCGTCGAGCTGTTCGGCGAGCCGGGGTGGGATATCCTGCTGACGCTGTTCGTCGCCTATGAAGAGGCGCGGCCAGTGACGGGCGAGGCGCTCGGCGCCCTGCTGTCCCTGCGCCCGGCGGTGCTGGCCCGCTGGTTGGACCTGCTGGTCCGACGCACGCTGATCCGCTGTGCGGCGAATGGGGCGGGCACCCTCGATCCGTCGACCCCGCTGGCGTTGACCGATGACGGGCTGACACTGGTCCTGCGCTGCATCGGCGGCGCGTGATGGCGAGGGCGCAGCGGCCGGCGCGTCAGTGCGTCGGGCCGACCAGCCGCTCCGCCTCGTCGCGCATCATCTCGACGCCCTGGCAGACGTGCAGCCCGGCGACCGTCATGTCGAGATCGTCGGCCAGCCGCATCAGCTCTTCGCCGAGCGCCACCGCGCGGTGCAGCAGCTCGCCGCGGATGCGGCGTTGCCTCTGGTCCTCAGGCGTATTCATCACCTTGACCTCTAACCACCGCCCGCGTCCGCGCAAGCGGTTAGCGGAGCAAAAAACCGGGACAGCACGTTTGTCCCACACCACCCAGACGTCATGAGAGGAGAGGCGCAATGGCGGACGATACCCATCCCACCGACGATGCCGCGAAGACCGGCGGCAACCCCATGCACGATGCCGCGCAACGCGCGAGCGAGACGATGCGCGGCGCCAGCGAGGCGATGCGCGGCGCCTTTACCGACCATGTGATGGACCCCGCCCGGCGCGCCGGCGAGGCGATGCGCGCGTCCGGCCAGAAGGTGGCCGACGGCAGCGCGGCGCTGGGCCTCAAGATCATCGAACAGGCCGAACGCAATTCGCACGATGCATTCGAGGCGATGCGCGAGGCGGCACAGGCCCGCGACGTCACCGACGTGCTGCGCATCCAGGGCAACTACCTGCGCCGACAGGGCGAACGCTCGATGGAGCAGGCGCGCGAGATCGGTGAGATGATCCTGCGCTTCGGCCGCGATGCGGTGACTCCCCCCAAATCGGGGGAGTGACCGGCACGAGGGGCGGGTGGCGAGGGGCCGCCCGTTCCTCAGCCGAACGGCGTCGCGCGTGCCAGCATCAGCAGGTCATGCGCGACGCCATCGCTCGCCCTGACGTGACCGGCGAGCCGCGCTTCCTGCGTGAAGCCCAGCCGCTCGAACAGCGCCACCGATGCCGCGGCGTCGGGTGTCATGGTCGCGGTCAGCTTGGCGAGGCCGTGCGCCTGCGCAATCGCGAGCAACGCCTGCAACAGGTCGCTGCCCAGACCCTGGCCGCGCCGGTCGGACGCCACGAGCAGGCGGATTTCGCCGACATGCCCGCTCCACCCCAAGGGGTCGCGGATCAGTGCCGCGGTGGCGACGATGCGGCCTTCGTCCTCGGCGACCAAACTGTCGATCCAGCCTTCCCCGACCGCCTGCTGCCACGCCTCGATCACCCGCGGATGGCGCAGGTCCCGGCCGGAAAACAGCAGGTCATGCTCAGGCAGCGTCGCGGTGAAGGCGAGGACGGCCTCGTCGTCGGTCGGCCGGAACCGGCGGATGGTGTGGCTCATGATCGCTCCTGGCCCGTCTGCTACCGTACGTGTGGGGCCGGTACATCGGCAGTCGCCCGGCCGGCGTCAACCCGCGGCAAGGCTCAGTCCCGGCGCGGCGCGCCGCTGGGGGAGACGGGTTGCGGACCATCGGGCGTCACCTCCAGCGACGAATCGCCGCCTAGCACCCGGTAGAGCGTCGCGCGATTGTTCGCCGCGGTCAGCTGCGTGCCGATCAGGGTGCGCTGCGCCGAATAATAGCTGCGCTGGGCATCGAGGCTGGACAGAAAGGTATCGAGGCCTCCCTGGTAGCGCGCATTGACCAGCCGCAACGTATCGGCGGCGGCATCGCGGAAATTCGCCTGTGCGCGCAACTGGTCGGCAATCGTCCCCTGACGGGCGAGCGCGTCGGCGACCTCTTGGAACGCGGTTTGGATCGTCTTTTCATACGTCGCGAGCGCCGCGTCGCGCTGCGCCTCGGTATAACGGACGTTGGCGCGGCCGGCGCCGGCCTGGAAGATCGGATAGCTGACCGACGGCGTCACCGAATAGTTGAACGCCCCGCCGGTAAAGAGCGTCGAAAGCGCGTTGCTCGCGAAACCGACCAGCCCGGTTAGCGAGATGCGCGGGAACAAGGCCGCGCGCGCCGCGCCGATCTGCGCATTGTAGCTTTGCAGCGTATACTCCGCCTGCACCACGTCGGGCCGGCGCAGCAGAATGCCGCTGTCGAGCCCGGCGGGCAGACTGGCGATCGTCGGCGCGGCGACGTCGATCGACTCGGGCAGCAGCGCAGGATCGATCGGCGCCCCCACCAGCAATTGCAGCGCGTTGACGTCCTGCGCGACCAGCGTCTTCTGCTCGGCGAGGTCGGCGTTCGCGGTTTCGAGGATCTGCTCCGCCTGCCGCAGGTCGGTGCGGGCGCTGATCCCGCCCTCCAGCCGGGCGCGGGTCAGGCGCACGCTGACCGCGGCGCTCTTCGCGGTATCCTCTGCGACCTTCAGCAAGCTGCGGTCGGCGGCGTAGGTCAGCCAGCCGCTCGCGACCTCGCCCACCAGCGTCAGCCGGGTCGCGCGGGCGCCGGCTTCGGTGGCGAAATAGCGATCGAGCGCGGCGCGCGACAGCGATCGCAAACGGCCGAACAGGTCGATCTCGAACGCCGTCGTGCCGATTTGCGCAGAGAAGGCGCTGTTGCCGCCGCCGGTGTTGAGGACCGTGCCCGTTCCCGTGCCGTTGCCCGTATCGACGCCGGTGCCGGCGCCCGTGCCCGTGCCAGTACCGCCGGTGCCCGTTCCACCCGTTCCCGTGCCGCCAGTGCCCGTCCCGGTGTTGCCGCTGTTCGCGATGCCGCGCGTGCCGTTGCCGCCATCCGAATAGGTGTAGCGGCCGGTGGCGTTGACCGCGGGGAACAGGTTGGCACGCTGGATGCCATATTGCGCGCGCGCGGCGGCGATATTGGCGGCGGCGACGCGCAGGTCGCGATTGTTGGCGAGCGCCTGGTCGATCAGCCGTTGCAGCCGCGCGTCCTTGAACACGTCGCGATAGGTGATCGCCGGCAGCCTTGCCTCGCTTTGGCGAAGGTAGGCGTCGCCCACCGGCCAGGACGCCGGCACCGGCGTTTCGGGGCGGACGTATGTCGGCTCCATCGAGCAGCCGGCGAGCATCGTGGCGCCGAGCGCGATGGCGAGGAACGAACGGGTCATCGCGCAGGCTCCGGATCGGCAGCGGGCGGCATCGGCGGGGCGGGGGGCGTGTCGTCGTGATGCCCCTGGTGGCCCGTGGGGCGGCCGCGCAGCTTGGCGAGACCATCGCGCACGCCGCGCCGTACGAGGACGAAGAACAGCGGAATGTAGAAGATGGCCAGGAAGGTCGCCGACAGCATGCCGCCGATCACCGCCGTGCCGATCGCGATGCGGCTGTTCGCACCCGCACCGGTCGAGATCGCCAGCGGCAGCACACCGAAGATGAAGGCGAAGCTGGTCATCAGGATCGGCCGCAGACGGATCTTGGCCGCCTCCAGCGCCGCGTCGATGACGCGCGCGCCCTTGCGTTCGGCCTGTTCGGCGAATTCGATCATCAGGATCGCATTCTTGGCGGCGAGGCCCATCGTCGTCAGCAGGCCGATCTGCAGATAGACGTCGTTGGTCAGGCCGCGCAGCGTCACGAAAGCGATTGCGCCGATCAGCCCCAGCGGGATGATGAGCAGCACCGCGAACGGGATCGACCAGCTTTCATACAGCGCCGCAAGGCACAGAAAGACGACCAAGATCGACAGGCCGTACAGCAACGGCGCCTGACCCGACGACAGCCGTTCCTGATAGCTGAGGCCCGACCAGGCGATCGACGTGCCGGGGATCTGTGCGGCCAGCTCGCTGATCCGTGCCATCGCATCGCCCGAGCTGACGCCCGGGGCGCCCGAACCCGAAAATTCGAACGAGGATATGCCGTTGAAGCGCGACAGCGTGGTGGGGGCGGTCGACCAGCCCGTGGTCGCGAAGGACGAGAAGGGCACCATCTGGCCGTTCGATCCGCGCACGAACCATTGTTTCAGATCGTCCGGCGCTGCGCGATACGGCGCGTCGCCCTGCACATAAACGCGCTTCACGCGACCGCGATCGATGAAGTCGTTGACATACTGGCCACCCCAGGCGGTGGTCAGCGTGTTGTTTGCCGCGCTCTGCGTCAGACCCAGCGCGGCCAGCTTCTGCTGGTCCATGTCGATGCGCAGCGTCGCGATGTCGGGCAGTTCGGTCAGGCGCACCGATGCCAGCTTCGGATCGGCATTCGCCATCGCGAGCAACTTGTCGCGCGCGGCGCCGAACTGTTCCTGCGTCAGGCCGCCGGTGTTCTGCAGCTCCATGGTGAAGCCATCGGACGAACCGAGGCCGCGGATCGCCGGCGGCACCAGCGCGAATACCTGCGCGTCGCGAAGCCCGCGGAATGCGCCGGATGCGCGTTGCGTGATCGCATCGGCGGTATTCTCCTTGCCGCTACGGTCCTTCCAGTCGACGAAGTTGAGGAAGCCCTGGCCGGTGTTCTGGCCGCTGACGCCGCCACCACCGCCGCCGGCGACGGTGAACAGGACGGAGGTGTTCTTGGGCTCATATTGGGCGAAATAATTCTCGACCTGCCGCTGCACCTGCTGCGTCCGCGCGATCGTCGCGCCGGGGGGCAGGCGGAACTGCACGATCGCCGCGCCCTGGTCCTCGGTCGGCAGGAAGCCTGTGGGCAGGCGCAGGAACAATATCGCGAGCAATGCGACCACACCGACGTAGATCAGCAGGAACAGCCACTTGCGATCCACCACCGTCTGCACGGCACCGGTGTAGCGGGTCACCGTCTTTTCGAACGTGCGGTTGAACCAATTGCCCGCGGCCTCGCCCCATTCGGCGACCTTGCCGAAGTGCTTCTTGATGCCCTTGCTCTCCGTCTGCTCCTGCGACTTCTGCTTCAGCAGCGAGGCAGTAAGCGCGGGGCTGAGGATCAGCGCGACGAGGACGGACAGCACCATCGCCGACACAATGGTCAGCGAGAACTGACGATAGATGACGCCGGTCGATCCGCCGAAGAACGCCATTGGCAGGAACACTGCCGACAGGACGAGCGCGATGGCGATCAGCGCGACGCTGATCTCGTTCATCGACTCGATCGTCGCCTGACGCGGCGTCATCTCGGGGTCTTCTTCCATCAACCGCTCGACGTTCTCGACGACGACGATCGCGTCGTCGACGAGCAGGCCGATGGCGAGGACGAGGCCGAACAGCGTCATCGTGTTGATCGAGAAGCCGGCGAAGTGGAAGATCGCGAAGGTGCCGAGCAGCACCACCGGCACTGCGATGGCAGGCACCAGAGTCGCGCGCCAGCTTTGCAAGAACACGAACATCACGATGACGACCAGCACGATCGCTTCGAGCAGCGTCTTCACCACCTCGTCGATCGACAGCTTGATGAATGCGGTCGTGTCGTTGGCGTAGGCGACCTTGAGGCCGGGCGGGAAGCTTTTGGCGACGCGCGCGACCTCGGCCTTCACCAGCTCGGCGGTCTTCAGTGCGTCGGCGCCCGGTGCCAGCAGCACCGCGATGCCCGCGCCGGGGTGCCGGTTGATGCGGCTGAAGGCGGCGTAGCTTTCGGCGCCCAGCTCGATCCGGGCGACGTCCGACAGGCGCACGGTCGCGCCGGACGGCAGCGTCTTGACGATGATCTGGCGGAACTGCTCGGGCGTTTGCAGGCGCGACTGTGCGGTGACGGTCGCGTTCAGCATCTGCTCCGGACTGGACGGCACGCCGCCCACTTCGCCCGCCGCGACTTCGGTATTCTGGTTCTGGATCGCGGTGGTGATGTCCGACGGGATCAGCTGGTAGCTGGCAAGGCGCGCCGGGTTCAGCCAGATGCGCATCGCATATTGCGATCCGAACACGTTGACGTCGCCCACCCCCTGCACGCGGCCCAGCGGGTCTTGCAGGTTGGAGACGAGATAATCGCTGACGTCCTGGTTCGTCTTCTGATCGGTCTCGTCATAGACGCCCACGATCAGCAGATTGTCCGGGTTCGACTTGCGAACGACGAGGCCCTGCTGCTGCACCTGTTGCGGCAGGCGCGCGACGCCCTGCTGCACCTGGTTCTGCACTTGCACCTGCGCGATGTCGGGATCGGTGCCCTTTTCGAACGTCGCGGTGATCGACACCGAGCCGCGGCTCGACGACGAGGAACTGAAATACAGCAGGCCGTCGATGCCGGTCAGCTGCTGTTCGATGACCTGCGTCACCGAATTCTGCAGCGTCTGTGCGTTTGCACCGGGGAAGGTTGCGCGGATCGACACCTGCGGCGGCGCCACGTCGGGATATTGCGCGATCGGCAGGCTCAGGATCGCGCCGACGCCCGCCAGCATCACGATGATGGCGAGCACCCAGGCGAAGATCGGACGGTCGATGAAGATGCGGGAGATCATCGGGGATCAGCCCGCCTTGCTTTGGGCGTTACCCTGCTGCTTGCCGTCGCCTTTGCCCTCGCCCTGTTTCGGGGGCGCGACTACCTGCGCACTGTTCGCCGGCACCGCCTTCACCTGCGCGCCGGGGCGCAGGTTATTGAGGCCCTGCGTGATCACCTTGTCGCCGGGGTTCAGCCCCTGGGTCACCACCCAATATTGCCCCTGCGTGCGCGCGGCGGTGACGGGGCGGCTGACGACCTTGTTGTTGGCGCCGAGGACCATCACGCTCGCATTGCCCTTGGCATCGCGCGACAAAGCGGGTTCGGGCACCAAAAAGGCGCGTTCGTTGATCGCCTGCGCGAAGCGCGCCCGTACGAACATGCCCGGCAGCAGCAGCCCCTGCGCATTGGGGAAGCGCGCACGCATCGTGACGGTGCCGGTTTCCTGGTTGACCAGCGCCTCGGCGAATTCGACCGTGCCGGTATAGCCGTAATCGCTGCCGTCCTCGAGCAGCAGCTTCACTTCGGCCCGGGTCGGCGCGACGCCGCCCTGCATCAGCTTGCGGCGCAGCGATAGCTGGTCCGCGGCGGATTGCTGGATATCGACGAAGATCGGATCGAGCCGTTGGATCTGCGCCAGGGGATCGGTCTGGCTCGCCGAAACGAGCGCACCGACGGTGAACAGCGATCGGCCGATCCGGCCGCTGATCGGCGCCGGCACCGTCGTGAATTGCAGGTTCACGCGCGCCGTATCCAGCGCCGCCCGCGTCTGCGCGACGGAGGCGGTCGCCTGGCGAGCGGAGGCGATGGCGTTGGTATATTCCTGCTTCGACACCGCCTCGATCGCGGCGAGCGGCTTGTAGCGGTCCGCCTGGATCGTCAGCGCTTCCTGATTGGCACGCGCGCTGGCGAGGTTCGCCTGCGCCTGGTTGACGGCGGCGCGATACAGGCGCGGATCGATTTCGTAGAGCGGCTGACCGCGGCGGACCAGCGAGCCTTCCGTAAAGAAGCGGCGGCGAATGACGCCGTTCACCTGCGGGCGGACGTCGGAGCTTTCATAGGCGCTGGTCCGGCCCGGCAGTTCGGTGACCATCGCGGCACTGGTCGGTTGCATCACGACATAACCGACCGTGGTCGGCCCGCGATTCGCGCCGCGGCCGCCGCCCTTTTCCTTGTCATGCGTACCACCGCCGCAGGCGGAAAGGGTGAGGGCGAGGGCGACAGTGGCGGCCCCGGCAAGGTGCCGCCGGCGACGAATCGATGCTGTGGTCAAGTATGTCACCCGCTAATCTCGGCTCGCGCAGCCGCGACCTGCGCGACAATGCGCGGCGCGGCGGTTGGTTGCTCGTCGCAATGCAAAGACGGCGATCGACGGGGAAATGCAAGTCAAGTTGACCGTTATTAATGTCGCAAATTGTCGCAGTGCGGAAAAGGAGTGCCATGACGGAGACATGCGACAGGCCGCGTCAGGACGCCGACAAGGCGGCTGCCGCGGCGGCGGCAGTGGCCGAGGTGCGCGACGGCATGCTCGTCGGCTTGGGCACCGGATCCACCGCGACGCACGCCATCCATTCGCTCGCTGAGCGCATCGCGCAGAACGGTATGACCATCCGCGCCGTGGCGACGTCGCGCGCCAGCGATGCGCTGGGCCGTAGGCTCGGTATCGCGATGCTCGACTTTGCCGACGTGCCACGCGTCGACCTGACGATCGACGGTGCCGACGCGATCGATGATCGGTTGTACGCGGTGAAGGGCGCGGGCGGGGCGATGCTGCGCGAGAAGGTGGTGGCCGCCGCATCGGACCGGATGGTGGTGATCGCCGACGGATCGAAGCATCGTCCACGTATCGGCGGAGTGCCGGTGCCGGTCGAAATCTTGCCCTTCGCCCGTGCGTCGGTGCTGGCGGCTTTGGGGGACGGCGCGACGCTGCGCCTGCGCGAGGGCGAGGCCTATGTCACCGACAACGGCAATTGGATCGCGGACTGCCGCCTCGAACTTGCCGATCCCCTGGCCATCGCAGCGTGGCTCGATGCCTTGCCCGGCGCGCTCGGCCACGGGCTGTTCCTGCGCGAGGTGGACGGGGCCTATATCGCGCGTGGCGGCGTCGTTTCGCGACTGGAACGGGACGCGCCCTCCCGTTAAAGGCTGCCCTCGACCGCAACGGATCGGGCGTGCAGGCGTTCGATGCAGCGTAAGAGCAAGGGCCCTATTCCATGACCGATACGACGACTGCGCTCCACGAGGACGGATCGCTGGAACGCCTGACGATCGACACGATCCGCACGCTGTCGATGGACGCGGTGCAAAAAGCCAATTCCGGTCACCCCGGCACGCCGATGGCGCTGGCGCCGGTCGGCTATACGCTCTGGTCGCAATTCCTGCGCTACGATCCGTCCAAGCCCGACTGGCCCAACCGCGACCGCTTCGTGCTGTCGGTCGGCCATGCGTCGATGCTGCTGTACAGCCTGATCCACCTCGCCGGCATCGAAGAGATCGACGCGGACGGTAACAAGACCGGTCGTCCCGCGCTCAGCCTCGACGATCTGAAGGGCTTCCGCCAGCTCGCCTCGCGCACGCCGGGCCACCCCGAATATCGCCACACCACGGGCGTCGAGACGACGACCGGGCCGCTGGGGGCGGGGTGCTCCAACTCCGTCGGCATGGCGATCGCGGAGCGGTGGCTCGCGGCACGCTACAACCAGGGCGGCTTCACGCTGTTCGACCATGACGTCTACGCGCTGTGCGGCGACGGCGACATGATGGAAGGCGTCGCAGCCGAGGCCGCGAGCCTTGCCGGGCACCTCAAGCTCAGCAACCTGTGCTGGATCTACGACAGCAACCACATCTCGATCGAGGGCGGCACCGATCTCGCGTTCGACGAAGACGTCGGCAAGCGGTTCCAGGCCTATGGCTGGAACGTCATCCACCTCAACGATGCCAACGACACCAAGGCGTTTGCGGCTGCGATCGAGACGTTCAAGGCGACGAACGATCGCCCGACCTTCATCGTCGTCCATTCGGTGATCGGTTGGGGCAGCCCCAAGGCCGGCAGCGAAAAGGCGCATGGCGAGCCGCTCGGCGAGGATAACATCCGCGCGACCAAGAAGGCCTATGGCTGGCCCGACGACAAGAGCTTCTACATCCCCGATGGCGTCGCCGAACACTTCCACGACGCGATCGCCGACCGCGGCACCAAGCTGCGCGAGGAATGGGAAGCGAATTTCGCAAAGTATCGCGAGGCGCAGCCCGATCTCGCCGCCGAACTCGACCTGATGCTCAAGGACAAGCTCCCCGAGGGCTGGGACGCCGACGTTCCCGAATTCCCGGCCGATGAAAAGGGGCTTGCGACCCGCGATTCGGGCGGCAAGGTGCTCAACGCGCTCGCCGCCAAGGTGCCGTGGCTGATCGGCGGCTCTGCCGACCTCGCGCCGTCGACCAAGACCGACATCAAGGGCAAGCCGTCGTTCGAAGCGTCGAACTATGGCGGCCAGAACTTCCACTTCGGCGTGCGCGAACACGGCATGGGCGGCGTGGTCAACGGCATGACGCTGTCGCACCTGCGCAGCTATGGTTCGACCTTCCTCGTCTTCGCCGATTACATGCGCGCGCCCGTGCGCCTGTCGGCGATCATGGAGCTCGCCAGCGTCTGGGTCTTCACCCACGATTCGATCGGCGTCGGCGAGGATGGCCCGACCCACCAGCCGATCGAGCACCTCGCGACGCTGCGCGCCATCCCCGGCCTCGATACGATCCGTCCGGGCGACGCCAACGAGGTCGCCTATGCCTGGCGCGCCGCGCTGGAGGACGCCAGCCGCCCGACCGCGCTGATCTTCTCGCGCCAGGCGATGCCGACTCTCGATCGGTCGAAATACGCCTCGGCCGAGGGCGTGATGAAGGGCGGCTACGTCCTCGCCGATTGCGACGGCACCCCCGACGTGATCCTGATTGCGACGGGCAGCGAATTGCACCTCGTCGTCGAGGCGCATGAGAAGCTGACCGCCGATGGCGTGAAGAGCCGTGTCGTGTCGCTGCCGAGCTGGTATCGCTACGAACTCCAGTCCGACGAATACAAGGAAAGCGTGCTGCCCAAGGGCGTCACCGCGCGCCTTGCGGTCGAGCAGGCGGGCGAGATCGGCTGGCATCGCTTCGTCGGCCTCGACGGCCGCACGATCACCATGTCGACGTTCGGCGCCTCCGCCCCCATATCCAAGCTGCAGGACAAATACGGCTTCACCGTCGACAATGTCGTCAAGGTGGCGCGCGAGATGCTGGAGACCAAGTGATGAGCAAGCTGAGCGACCTTTCCGCTGCGGGCACCGCGGTGTGGCTCGACTTCGTCGATCGCAAGTTTTTGGAAGCCAAGGGCCTCGAAAAGCTGGTGAACGAGGACGGCCTGACCGGCGTCACCTCCAACCCGTCGATCTTCGAAAAGGCGATGGGCCATGGCGACGCCTATGATGCGACGCTCGCCGCCTTCGACAAGGAGAACCCCGGCGCGGCGACGATCGATCGCTACGAACATCTCGCGATCCAGGACATCAAGGCGGCGGCCGAGACGTTGCAGCCGGTTTACGACCGCCTCGATGGCAAGGACGGTTATGTCAGCCTGGAAGTGTCGCCGTACATCGCCGACGACACCGATGCGACGATCGCCGAGGCCGACAAGCTGTGGCACATGGTCGACCGCAAGAACCTGATGATCAAGATCCCCGGCACGCTTGCGGGCGGGCCGGCGATCAGCGCGACGATCGCCAAGGGCATCAACGTCAACGTAACCTTGCTGTTCGCGCTCGATGCCTACATCCGCGTCGCCGAAGCCTATGCCACCGGCCTTGAGGAGCGCGTCCGCCAGGGGCAGCCGATCGACCATATCGCCAGCGTCGCGAGCTTCTTCGTCAGCCGCATCGACAGCGTCATCGACAAGGAAATCGACCGCCGCGTGGCCGAGGGCGATCCCGAAGCGGAGACGCTGAAGGGCCTGCGCGGCAAGGTCGCGATCGCCAACGCCAAGATGGCCTATCAATGGTTCCTCGACTTCGAAAAGTCGGACCGTTGGCAGGCGCTCGCCGCCAAGGGCGCGCAGCCGCAGCGCCTGCTGTGGGCGTCGACGGGCGTGAAGGACAAGGCCTATCCCGACACGCTCTACGTCGACACGCTGATCGGCCGCGACACCGTCAACACCATGCCGCCCGCGACGATGGACGCCTTCCGCGAACGCGGCACCGTCGCCGAAACGCTGACGCAAGACGTCGAGGGTGCGCGCAAGGTGCTCGCCGATGCCGAACGCCTCGGGCTCAACCTGACCGGCGTCACCGACACGCTGGTGCTGGAAGGAGTCGCATCCTTCGCCAAGGCGTTCGACGACCTGCTGGGCTCGATCGCCGCAAAGCAGCCGGCGGAGGCGTAAAGAATAGGGGCGGGCAGAACCCCGCCCCTATTCTTCGTCACCCCGGGGTCCACCGGACCGCAAGGGAAAGGCTTGAGTCTCCAGCCCTTCTCTGGCCGCAGAGTGGATTCCGGAACAGTCCGGGGTGACGAGAACAAAACACCCTCCTCGGCGCGACTTTTGTGACTTTCCGCAGTCCCCCCCCAGGTGCGACTTTTGTGACCTTCCGCCCCGCGTCCGACAAATCGAACCGCCAGCGCAACAACTCCGGCCGCTCCGGGTTCTACCCTCCATCAACCCCATCCGTAAGGCAGCAGATATGAAGATCGGACTGATCGGCCTCGGCCGCATGGGCGGCAACATCGCACGGCGGCTGATGAAGGCGGGCCATCAGGTCGTGGTCTACGATCGCAGCGCGGAGGCAGTGGACAAGCTGGCGGGTGAAGGCGCGATCGGCGCCAGTTCCCTCGACGACGTCCGCGGCAAGCTCGATACGCCCGCGATCTGGTGGGTCATGCTCCCCGCCGGCGGCCCGACCGAGGATACCATCGCCGCGATCGGCGAGGGTGCCAAGGCCGGCGATGTCGTCATCGACGGCGGCAACACGTTCTACAAGGACGACATCCGCCGCGCGAAGGGTCTGGCGGACAAGGGCGTCCATTATGTCGACGTCGGCACCTCGGGCGGTGTCTGGGGCCTCGAGCGGGGCTATTGCATGATGATCGGCGGCGACGATGACACCGTCACGATGCTCGATCCGATCTTCGACGCGCTCGCCCCCGGCCTCGGCACGATCGAGCGCACGCCGGGCCGCATCGCCGGCCAGGCCGATCCGCGCGCCGAAAAGGGCTATATCCATGCTGGACCCGCGGGTGCCGGGCACTTCGTCAAGATGGTCCACAACGGCATCGAATATGGCCTGATGCAGGCCTATGCCGAGGGCTTCGACATTCTGAAGTCGAAGAACAGCGACAAATTGCCCGAGGACGAGCGCTTCGACCTCAACATGACCGACATCGCCGAGGTCTGGCGCCGCGGCAGCGTCATTTCGTCGTGGCTGCTCGATCTGACGGCCATTGCGCTGGCCAAGGACGGCGAGCTGCAGGGCTTCTCCGGCAGCGTCGCGGATTCGGGCGAGGGCCAGTGGACGATCGACGCCGCAATGGAGGAAAAGGTGCCCGCCAACGTGCTCACCGCCTCGCTTTTCGCGCGATACCGCAGCCGCATCGAACATACATATGGCGACAAAGTTTTGTCGGCCATGCGATTCGGCTTCGGCGGGCACGTCGAGATGCCCCAGTGAGCGATGGCGCGAAGTCCATCGCCCTCGTCGTGTCCGACATCGACGGCACGTTGGTCGACAAACAGAAGAAGCTGACCGCCGCGACCACCGCGGCGGTCTCGCGATTGGAAGAGGCAGGGGTCGGCTTCACCGTCATCAGCGCGCGGCCGATCTCCGGCATCCTGCCGATCGTCGAGACGCTGGGGCTCGATGGGCCGATGGCGGCGTTCAACGGCGGCATCCTGTTCAAGCGCGATGGCACGATCGCCGAGCATCACGTCATCGACGAAGCCGTGGCCCGCGGCGTGATGGCGATCGCGGCGGATAGCCCGGTCGACCTGTGGGTTTTTGCCGACGACCGTTGGTACGCCTCGACCGACCAGGGCGAGCATGTGGCGCACGAGCGGTTGGCGTCCAATCAGAATCCGATCGTCACGGACGATTTCGGCGAGCTGCTGACCCGCGCCGACAAGATTACGTTCGTCAGCGATGATGCGCCGATGCTCAGCGACCTCGCCGACCGCTGCAAGGCGGCGCATGGCGATGACGCGACGATCGTGCAAAGCCAGGTGTATTACCTCGACGTGACCGCGCTGGCCGCCAACAAGGGCGACGGCCTGATCGCGCTCGCCGCGGCGTTCGACCAGCCGCTGGATGCGATTGCGGCACTCGGCGACCAATTCAACGACGTGCCGATGCTGGAGCGCGCCGGCCTGTCGATCGCGATGGGCAACGCCCCCGATCCGGTGAAGGCGCGCGCCGATCACGTCACCACCGCCAACGATGCCGATGGCGTCGCCCATGCCATCGACATCATCATCCTTCCCCGTACCGGAGCGTCCGAATGAAACAGCTGATTGCCTTCGACCTCGATGGAACGCTGGCCGAGAGCAAGCAGCCCTTGCAAGAGCCGATGGGCGAAGCGCTCGCCGACCTGCTCGGCGTGGCGCATGTCGCGGTCATTTCGGGCGGCGATTGGCCGCAGTTCCAGAAGCAGGTGGCGAGTCGGCTGCCGGCGCGCGCCGACCTTTCCAAGCTGTGGCTGATGCCGACGACGGGCACCAAGCTGTACGTCCACCGCGATGGCGAATGGCAGACGGTCTATGCCGAGCTGTTCGACGATGCGACCAAGGCGAAGATCCTGAAGGCGTTCGACGAATCGCTCGAGGCGACCGGTTTCGTCCCCGAAAAAACCTGGGGCGAGCGGATCGAGGATCGCGGCAGCCAGATCACCTTCTCCGCGCTGGGCCAGGAAGCGCCGGTCGCCGAAAAGGAACATTGGGACCCCAAGTTCGAGAAGCGCAAGGTCATCCAGGCCGACCTGAAGCAGCGGTTGCCGGGCCTGTCGATCAACATGGGCGGCGCGACGTCGATCGACATCACGCAGGAAGGCGTCGACAAGGCCTATGGCCTGAAGAAGCTGCGTGACGAGAGCGGCATTCCGCTCGACGCGATGATGTTCATCGGCGACGCCATCTTCCCCGGCGGCAACGATTATCCGGCGAAGGAACTGGGGCTGGACACGGTGCGCGTCCGCGATCCGGAAGAAACGATCTCTGTCGTCACGGCGATCGTCGCCTGCCAGAAGTAAATCAACCGCGGGGTGCGGCGGACCCGGTCAGTCCGGGCGCCGCACCCGTTCGGTCAGGACGATTTCGCCCTCGACCTCGATCTCCTCGTCATCCGACAGGTCGGATGTATCGGGCATCTCGAACTCGGCGCTCCAGTCGTAGATTTTCGCGAGACCGCCATCGATCCAGACGCGCACCGCGCCGTTGGTAATCTCTCCTCCCATCGCACCGACGAAATCCGCGACGAGGTTCTCCGCCGCGGACTCGTGATCCGTCGCGCCGGGGATGCTGGCCGGCGTCATCGGCTCGTCCATCTCGATCAGCTGTGCCCAGAAGCGTTTGGCCATCATCGTCGTCCCTTGCCTTGGCATTGTTCCGACCGAAGCCAGTCGGGAATGCGTTCGAGCCGGCGGTAGCGACGGCGGGGCGTGTAGGACAGCCCTATCGGTTTTCTGCAGCGTTGTGAGGGGTTTGGATTGCTGGTCGTCCAATCCCAACGAGAGAGGGGCGCCGGATCTGGTCCGGCGCCCCTCTCTTTTGTCTCGATCGGCATCGTGGCGGAGCCACGCCGTCAGTCCTCGGCATTGCCGTGGCTGGCCGACAGCGCCTGTGCGGCCTTGCCGCACCGCGTGCCGGCCCGGCACGCTCAGGCGCTGTAGTACATATCGTATTCGACCGGGCTGGGGGTCATTTCCCAGCGCGCGACTTCGCCGCGCTTGATCTCGATATAGGCTTCGATCTGATCCTTCGAGAACACGTCGCCCTTCAGCAGGAAGTCGTGATCGGCGGCCAGGCTGTCGAGCGCCTCGCGGAGCGAACCGCAGACGGTGGGAACTTGCGCGAGCTCTGCCGGCGGCAGATCGTACAGGTTCTTGTCCATCGCCTCGCCCGGGTGGATCTTGTTCTGGATGCCGTCCATGCCCGCCATCATCAGCGCCGCATAGGCGAGATAGGGGTTGGCCATCGCGTCCGGGAAGCGGACTTCGACGCGCTTCGCCTTGGGGCCGGTGCCGTACGGGATGCGGCACGAGGCCGAGCGGTTGCGCGCCGAATAGGCAAGCAGCACCGGCGCTTCGTAGCCCGGCACCAGACGCTTATAGCTGTTGGTGGTCGGGTTGGTGAAGGCGTTGACCGCCTTGGCATGCTTGATGATGCCGCCGATGAAGTACAGGCACATCTCGGACAGGCCGGCATAGCCTTCGCCCGCGAACAGCGGGGTCTTGCCGCTCCAGATCGAGAAGTGGGTATGCATGCCCGAGCCGTTATCTTCCTTGATCGGCTTGGGCATGAAGGTGGCCGACTTGCCATAGGCATGCGCGACCTGGTGCACGACATACTTGTAGATCTGCATGCGGTCGGCGGTCTGCGTCAGCGTGCCGAAGGTCAGGCCCAGCTCGTGCTGCGCGGCCGCGACTTCGTGGTGATGCTTGTCGCAGGGCAGGCCCATTTCGAGCATCGTCGACACCATCTCGCCGCGGATGTCGACCGCCGAGTCGACCGGCGCGACCGGGAAATAACCGCCCTTGGCGCGGGGACGGTGGCCGAGGTTGCCGCCCTCATACTCGCGGCCGGTGTTGGTCGGCAGCTCGATATCGTCGATCTTGAAGTAGGATTCGGCGTAGTTCGTGTCGAACTGCACGTTGTCGAACATGAAGAATTCGGCTTCCGGGCCAACGTACACGGTGTCGCCGACGCCGGTGGTCTTCAGATACGCCTCGGCGCGCTTGGCGGTCGAGCGCGGATCACGGGCGTAGAGTTCGCCGGTCGAGGGTTCGACGACGTCGCAGAACACGATCAGCATCGGGGTGGCCGAGAACGGATCGGTGTAGAT
The DNA here is from genome assembly GCF_043498045.1 of Sphingomonas sp. S6. Lineage (NCBI taxonomy): Bacteria > Pseudomonadati > Pseudomonadota > Alphaproteobacteria > Sphingomonadales > Sphingomonadaceae > Sphingomonas > Sphingomonas sp. S6. The sequence goes on along the minus strand of NZ_JBIEOE010000003.1, from coordinate 141,365 downwards.
CGCGTCGAGATCGGGCTTGAGCACCATGTCCGATTCGTTGATCGCCTTCCAGCCCTCGATCGAGGAGCCGTCGAACATCAGGCCGTCGGTGAATTCATCTTCACCCATGATGCTGGCGACCATGGTGAGGTGCTGCCACTTGCCCTTGGGGTCGGTGAAGCGCAGATCGACCCACTCGATCTCCTCTTCCTTGATCTTGTTCAGGATGTCGTTGGCGGTCGCCATGGGAAGCCCTTTGCTCTGGTAATGACCCGGCCGTGACCGGAAGGATGTTGCGTCGCGGGCGTGCCAATCACACAGATTGTTGCGCCGCGTCAAATGACGAAGATGTCAGATCGCGGGATTGTGCATGACCTAGATCGCCGCCTCGTCGCGTTCGCCAGTGCGGATGCGCAACGCGGTTTCGACCGGGATGACGAAAATCTTGCCGTCGCCGATCCGCCCCGTCTGCGCGGCAGCGGCGATCGCCTCGACCACGCGTTCGGCGAGCGCATCGTCGACGACGACCTCCAGCTTCACCTTCGGCAGGAAGTCGACGACATATTCGGCACCGCGATACAATTCGGTATGCCCCTTCTGCCGGCCGAAGCCCTTGGCCTCGGTCACGGTGATGCCGGACACGCCGATCTCATGCAGCGCTTCCTTCACCTCATCCAGCTTGAACGGCTTGATGATGGCTTCGACCTTCTTCACAGGAACACGCCCCTTGACTGAAACCCTCGCCCCGAGCGCGGGTGTTGCACCAAACGTGCCAGTCCGGCGCCCGAGGGGCAACCGGGATTCGGACGGATTTGCTGCCTGCAAAACGGGCACTTCCTGCGGCGCTGCCCGAGTCGCGAGCAGCGATTCGATACGCGGAAGTGGACGAAGTGGACGACACGTATCGTCCGAAAACGCCCCCCGGCCCGGTGCCGATGGGCAACGGGTGGCGCGAGGCGGCAGGAACGGCATGGCGGGGGATATAGCCGATCCGGGCCGTGTTGGACAGGGGCGTTCTATTTGTGCGGTTGGCCTCGCCCGTTCCCCGTCCTCCTTGTGGAGGCGGGGGGGGCAGACCGGCTTGGGGCTGGTCGCTCCCATGTCCAGCTCGCCGTCATCCCAGCGCAGGCTGGGATCGTTCGGTCAAAGGGTGCGCCCGAGGCCGCGAAAGACCCCAGCCTGCGCTGGGGTGACGCTTGGGGCAGCTGGGACGGCGTCTACGCGAGCGACTAGAGCCGCTCGGCTAGCCAGTCTGGATTCCCGCGTTCGCGGGAATGACGAATGGGGAGGCGGCGGCGCGCCTCAGAGTATCTCGCGCACCTTGTCGGTGGGGCGGGCGAGGACGACGCCCTTGTCGGTTTCGACGAGTGGGCGCTGGATCAGGATCGGGTTGATCGCCATCGCTTCGAGGATGGTCGCATCGTCGGCGTCGGCCAGCGCCTTGGCATCGGGCTCGGTCATGCGGAGCCCCTCGCGCGGGGTGATGCCGGCGGCGGCGTAGAGCCGCGACAGGTCGGCGACGGTCGGCGGGTGCTTCAGATATTCGATCACCGTGACGTCGGTGCCGGCCTCTTCGAGGAGGGCGAGGGTGCTGCGCGAGGTGCCGCAGCGCGGGTTGTGGTAGATGGTGGCGTGCATGACGGCGGGTGTAGCGCGGTTCGGCGGGCTGCGGGAGGGCGTCGTGCCTGAGTCCAGGGCCCCGCGGAACGCAAAAAGGGCGGCGCATGTGCGATGCGCCGCCCCCTTCACCGGGCCGAGTGAGGCGATCAGCCCTTGGTACGCGCGGCCTTCATGGCGTTGCGCACGGCGGTGAGGAAGTGATTGCCGGGCTGCGCCTTGCACTGCTGCACGACGATCGGCACGACATTCTCGACGCCGTCGAGCGTCACGGTCGGGTGCGGCTTGCCCTTCGGACCGTAGTTTGCGGCATAGACGACCGCCTGCGGGCGGAAGCTTTCGTCGAGCAGACCGAAGTCGCCGCAGGTCACGGTTTCGAGATGCTTGCCCTGCTTGAGCAGGTCGACATGGCGGACTTCGCCGCTGCGGCTGGGAATAGTTGCCTTTTCCTGCACTTGCAGCGGCGCTGCAACGGCAGTCGAGGAAACGGCGAGTAGCGCACAGGCGGCGATCGTGCCAAACATCCGGGTCATTTTTCCAGTCTCCCTTCCTTAGAGGCGCTGGTAAAATGTCTGTATGTCCATATCGGTTTCAATCTAACGGCAAATTCATGAAGCCGTTACTTAAGCGTCAGCAACGACTGCTGTCTTTAAGTCGTTCAAGTCGAAAATTGTTTTTGGCCCCAGGGGTTTGTGCGGTGCGGGCGCGTGATCCGCCTTTCTGGCAAAGGCCGGGATCTCTCGTGGCGCGTGGTGTGCACGCTTGCCGGGAGATCCCAGCCTTCGCTGGGATGACGTTGGGGGGGGACGATTAACGCGTCGGCATGTCAGGAGGAGGCCGTCCGATGGACGGCCGCCGTCATCCCTGCTTGGCGAGCCACTCTTCCAGCCACTTGATCGTATAGTCGCCGCGCTGGAATTCGGGATCGTCGAGCAGCGCCCGGTGCAGCGGGATCGTCGTCGTCGGCCCCTCGATCACGAACTCTTCCAGCGCCCGGCGCAGACGCCGCAAGGCGCCTTCGCGGGTGGTGCCGTAGACGATGAGCTTGGCGATCATGCTGTCGTAATAGGGCGGCACCTTATAGCCGGCGTAGAGGCCGCTATCGACGCGCACGTGCATGCCGCCGGGCGCGTGGAACTGCTTCACCAGGCCCGGCGAGGGGGCGAAGGTGCGCGGGTCCTCGGCATTGATGCGGCATTCGATCGCATGGCCGCGGAACTGCACGTCTTCCTGACGCAGCGTCAGCGGATGGCCTTCGGCGATGCGGATCTGTTCGCGGACGAGGTCGAGGCCGGTGATCATCTCCGTCACCGGATGTTCCACCTGCAAACGGGTGTTCATCTCGATGAAGTAGAATTCGCCGTCTTCCCACAGGAATTCGATCGTGCCCGCGCCGCGATAGCCCATGTCGGCCATCGCCTTGGCACAGACTCCGCCGATGCGTTCGCGATCGGCCTGGCTGAGCACGGGCGAGGGCGCTTCTTCCAGCACCTTCTGGTGGCGGCGCTGCAGCGAGCAGTCGCGCTCGCCGAGATGGATCGCATTGCCGTTACCGTCGCCGAAGACCTGGATTTCGATGTGGCGCGGGTTGCCGAGATACTTTTCGAGGTACACCGTGGCGTCGCCGAACGCGGCCTTCGCCTCGCTGCCGGCCTGCTGCATCAGCGTTTCGAGTTCGTCCTCGGAATGGCACACCTTCATGCCGCGGCCACCGCCGCCCGACGCCGCCTTGATGATGACGGGATAGCCGGCCTTCGCCGCGATCGCCTTGGCTTCGGCGACGTCGCTGATCGCGCCATCCGATCCGGGAACGAGCGGCAGGCCGAGCGCGCCCGCGGTGCGCTTCGCCTCGATCTTGTCGCCCATCGTGCGGATGTGTTCGGGCTTTGGCCCGACGAAGATCAGGTTATGCAGCTCGACGATCTCGGCGAAGCGCGCGTTTTCGCTGAGGAACCCGTAGCCCGGGTGGATCGCGTCGGCGCCGCTGATCTCCGCCGCCGAGATGATGTTCGGGATGTTGAGATAGCTGTCGACCGCGGCGGGCGGCCCGATGCAGACCGCCTCGTCGGCGAGACGGACATGCATCGCGTCGGCGTCGGCGGTGGAATGGACCGCGACGGTGCGGATGCCCATCTCGCGGCAGGCGCGGTGGATGCGCAGTGCGATCTCGCCGCGGTTGGCGATCAGCAGCTTCTTGATGGGGCGGGTGGCAGTCGAAGTCACGGGGCCGTTACTCGACCACCACGAGCGGCTGGTCGAATTCGACCGGCTGGCCGTTTTCGATCAGGATCTGGCGGACGGTGCCCGCGGTAGCGGCGACGATCGGGTTCATGACCTTCATCGCTTCGACGATCAGCAGCGTGTCGCCGGCCGAGACGCTCTGGCCGACGCTGATGAAGGGCTTGGCGCCCGGCTCGGCGGCGAGATAAGCGGTGCCGACCATCGGCGATTTTACCGCATTGGCGGACACGGTCGGCGCCATCGCACCGGCTTCGGCCGGCGCGGCGGCCGCGGGGGCGGCAGGCGCTGCGGCGGCGGGCGCGGGTGCGTAATGGACGGGCGCGGCCTGGGGTGCGGCCTTGCGCGCGACGCGGATCTTGCGGTCGCCCTCTTCCACCTCGATCTCGGTCAGATGGGTGGCGTCGAGCAGTTCGGCGAGCTGGCGCACGAGGTTCACGTCTACCTGCATGGCACCCTGGTTGGTCTGGTCGGTCATGGGAAGGCCTCCTGTCAGAAGCGCGCCGCGGCTTCAAGCGCGAGCATGTAGGAGAGGGCGCCAAAGCCGGCGATCGTGCCTTTTGCGGCACGCCCGACGAAGCTGACGTGGCGGAAATCCTCGCGGGTGTGCGGGTTGGAGAGGTGAACCTCGATCACCGGCGTCTTGATGCTCTTGATCGCGTCGTGGACCGCGATCGACGTGTGCGTGAAGGCGCCGGCGTTGAGGATCACCGCCTTCGCGCCGCGCGCCTGCGCTTCGTGCAGCCAGTCGACCAGGTGCCCTTCGTGGTTGGACTGGCGCATGTCGATGTCGAGGTCGAGCTCGCGGGCGCGGTCTTCGAGCTGGCCGGCGATGTCGTCGAGCGTATCGTGGCCGTAGATTTCCGGCTCTCGCGTGCCGAGCAGGTTCAGGTTCGGGCCGTTGAGGACGTAGATCGTGTCGGTCATGGGCGGGGGTGTATCGCTCTTCCGGGTAGAAGGCGAGGTTTCGCGCGAAGACGTGGGAAGAAGGCGGATTCACGCGAAGGCGCGAAGACGCGAAGGTGTCTCGCCCGCGGAAGCGGGCTGTCTCGCAAACGACGGCATGGAGCAGGATGCCGCTGCGCGGCAGGTCACAACGTCCACATCATGTGTTGGCTCTTCGCGTCATAGAGTCTTCGCGTGATCCAAATCTTCTGCCGACGGCTTCGCGTGAATCGACCCCGCAACGGTGGACACGCGCCGTCACGCGCCTAGATGGGGCACGCATAAGGAGTTTGACGCGTCATGGCCCATAGCGACGGCACCGTATCGATCACCGTGAACGGCGAGCATAAGCGCGTCGCCGCCGGCCTCAGCCTCGCCGATCTGGCGAATGAGCTGGGGCTGGTGCCTGAGAAGGTCGCGGTGGAGCGGAACCTGGAGGTCGTGCCGCGCTCGACGTTGAAGGACGTGTGCGTCGAGGATGGCGACGATATCGAGATCGTGCATTTTGTTGGTGGCGGCGATCATCCGGCGCCGATCGTCGACGATACGTGGAGCGTCGCGGGCAAGACGTTCCGGTCGCGGCTGATCGTCGGGACGGGCAAGTATAAGGACTTCGCGCAGAATGCAGCGGCGCTGGAGGCGAGTGGGGCGGAGATCGTCACGGTCGCGGTGCGACGGGTGAACGTCAGCGATCGCAACGCGCCGATGCTGACCGACTTCATCGATCCCAAGAAGGTCACCTATCTGCCCAACACCGCGGGCTGTTTCGATGCAGAGAGCGCGATCCGCACGCTGCGGCTGGCACGCGAGGCGGGCGGTTGGGACCTCGTGAAGCTGGAAGTGCTGGGCGAGGCGAAGACGCTGTATCCCGACATGCACGAGACGCTGCGCGCGACGGAGGTGCTGGCGAACGAAGGCTTCAAGCCGATGGTCTATTGCGTCGACGATCCGATCGCGGCGAAGCGGCTGGAGAATGCCGGCGCCGTCGCGATCATGCCTCTCGGCGCGCCGATCGGGTCCGGCCTCGGTATCCAGAACCGCGTGACGATCCGGCTGATCGTCGAGGGCGCGGGTGTGCCGGTGCTGGTGGATGCGGGCGTCGGCACCGCGTCGGACGCGGCGGTGGCGATGGAGCTGGGCTGCGACGGCGTGCTGATGAACACCGCGATCGCCGAGGCGAAGGACCCGATCCTGATGGCGGGCGCGATGCGGCGTGCGGTCGAGGCGGGGCGGATGGCCTATCGCGCCGGGCGGATGGGGCAGCGGCGCTATGCCGATCCGTCCAGTCCACTCGCCGGTTTGATCTGATATCGTATTGGTTCCACACCAGAAGCTAAAGTTTTTGTCACGGAACCGGTCCGACTTCGGCCCGTTGTTCTTGCGATAGATCAAGCGGCCCGGCTGGCGGGTCGCAGTCAATCGCAGGAGACGATCGATGGGCGAATTCACCGATAAGGTCGCAGCGGCCGGCAACAAGATCGCCGGCAACGTCAAGGAAGCCGTCGGCAAGGCGACCGACAATGACCGCCTGGTGGCCGAAGGCGAAGCGCAGCAGGCCAAGGGCACGGGTCAGGACGTCAAGGGCAGCGTCAAGGGCGCGCTCGGCGACAAGATCTGAGCCAATACATCAGTTCGCGTAACCGACAGGGTCGTCTCGCATCGCGGGGCGGCCCTTTCGCTTGGAAGACAACAGGGGACGACACATGAAGAAGACGATTCTGGCCGGCGCGACGCTGGTGGCCATGGCGCTCTCGCTGAGCGCGTGCGGCGGCAAGGGCGACGACAAGCTCGGCTCCGAGGTCGAGAAGTCCTACGACAACCGCGCCGATGCGATGGAGCAGGCGGCGGACAATCTGAAGGACCAGGCCAAGGAAATCCGCAAGAGCGGCGAACAGCAGGCCGATGCGATCGACGACGCCGACGTGAATGCGCAGGCGATGACCGAAGAGCAGAAGGCGGCGCTGAAGAACGGGTCCGAGAAGCTGCGCTGAGGGTGAGGGGGCGGGGGGCGCCCGGGTCTTGGCTCTGGCCGATGATGCGCGGTCGCTTTCCCCGTCCTGTCCGTCATTCCCGCGGGTGAGGGAACCCAGAACCGCTGCCGTTGCGGTGAGAGCCGTGAGGCTTGCCAGTCTGGATTCCCGCCTTCGCGGGAATGACGGTTTTTTGGGCACGGCTGGGATCAGGCTTGGCGCTTTTGGCGTCGGCTGTGTCGGTTGCCGTCGTTGCGTGACACGACGTCTACTCGTGCGCGGCCCGGTGGATGCCGGAACAAGTCCGGCATGACAGGGTGTGTGGGGCGGGCGGCTCGTGACATGTATGCCGGTGGTTGATCGTGCCGGAATGGCGGCGCGGGGTCTTCGATCTGCGATCGCGCTGTTTGCGGCGCCTGTCCCATAACGGACGTCGTCCCAGCGAAGGCTGGGACCTTTTGCGGCTCTTGTCGCGCCCTATCACTGGGAGATCCCAGCCTTCGCTGGGATGACGTTGGGGCAGTTGGCGTAGTGGGTGGTTCGGCCGTCTGATCTTAAAAAAAACGCCCCCTTCCGTAAGGAAGAGGGCGTTTTTTTGGGCCGCTGCGGGCGTCGGCGATCAGGCGCCGAAGGTGCGCTGCCACCAGCCGCGGCGGGGTTGTTCGCCGGTTTCGGTGGTGGTGTCGGTCGCCGGGGCCTCCGATTCTTCGGGCTCAGCCGGGGCGGCGGGTTCCGGGGCCGTCACCGTGTCCGCAGGGGCGGCGTCGGTGGTGGCCGCCTTACGTGTGCGGCGACGCTTGGGCTTTTCCTCTGCGGCAGGCGCCTCGGCGGCCGGGGCTTCCTCGGCGACGGGTGCCGGGGTGGCCTTCTTGCGGGTGCGCTTGGGCTTGGGCGCCGGTTCGGTGTCGGCCGCCGGGGCTGCGGCCGGCGTTTCGGCAACGGCGGGTTCCGCTTCGGCTGCGGCGGGTGCCTCGACCGCAGCCGCGTCGGCGACCTTGCGCGCGCGCGGGCGGCGGCGGGTGCGCGGGGCCTCGACGGGCTCGGCGTCCTCGACCTTCGCCGGAGCCGGCGCGTCGAGACCGGTCGTCACCGGGCCGGCATCGCCTGCCTCGACGATCGGCTCGTTGGCGGCCGGCGCGTCTGCGTCGACGTCGGCGCTATCGGCCGCGGCGTCCGTGCCCTCGGCCGGCGTGCCTTCGGCATGGCGGCGACCGCCACGGCGACCGCGACGTCCGCGACGACGACGGCCTTCGCTCTGCGGCTGCTCGCCATCGGCCTCGACGGTGTCAGCCTCGTCACCGGCGACCGGCTCGGCGTCGGTGTCGGCATCCTCGGCGTCGGTCGCGTCGACCGGTGCCTCGGCGGAATCGGCCGACGCGGTGTCGCCAGCCTCGTCCTCGCGGTTGCGACCGCGGCGACCGCGACGGCGACGGCGGCGGCCACGGCCTTCACCCTCGCCACGCTCTTCGCGCTCGCGCTCGCGCTCACGCCGGGGCTCTTCCTCGACGGCCTCGACGACCTCTTCTTCCTCTTCCTCGTCCTCGATATCCTCGGGAACGTCGTCATAGTCTTCCTCGACCAGCGCCTCGATCTTGGGCGGATGCGCGGGCGGCGGGCCGCTGGCCTCGACCGACATGCGCGCGCCCTCCTCTTCGCGATCGGGGACGATCTCGACGATCACGCCATAGCGATCCTCGATCTCGGCGATGTCCGCGCGCTTCTTGTTGAGGACGTAGATCGTCGCTTCCTGGCTGGCGCGCAGGGTGAGCACCGAACCGCGGCCGCGTGCCGCTTCGTCCTCGATCAGACGCAGGGCGCTGAGGCCCGCCGACGAGGCGGTGCGGACGAGGCCGGTGCCTTCGCAATGCGGGCAGGGGCGTGTCGAGGCTTCGAGAACGCCGGTGCGCAGGCGCTGGCGGCTCATTTCCATGAGGCCGAACGACGAGATGCGGCCGACCTGGATGCGGGCGCGATCGTCCTTCAGCGCTTCCTTCATCGCCTTCTCGACCTTCCGGACATTGGAATTGTTGTCCATGTCGATGAAGTCGATGACGACGAGGCCGGCCATGTCGCGCAGGCGCAGCTGGCGGGCGATTTCTTTGGCCGCTTCGAGGTTGGTCGCAGTCGCGGTCTGTTCGATATTGTGTTCGCGCGTCGACCGGCCGGAGTTGATGTCGATCGAGACGAGCGCCTCGGTCGGGTTGATGACCAGATAGCCGCCCGACTTCAGCTGCACGACCGGATGATACATGGCGGCGAGCTGATCTTCGACGTGCGCACGCTGGAACAGCGGCACGGCGTCGGCATATTGCTTCACGCGGCGGGCGTGGCTGGGCATCAGGAGCTTCATGAACTCCTTGGCGTGGCGATAGCCCTCTTCGCCCTCGACGATCACCTCGTCGATGTCCTTGTTATAGATGTCGCGGATCGCGCGCTTGATGAGATCGCTGTCGCCATAGATCAGCGCTGGGGCCGACGAACCGAGCGTCGCTTCGCGGATGCCGTCCCACAGACGCGCGAGATAATCGAAGTCGCGCTTGATCTCGACCTTGGTGCGCTGCAGGCCGGCAGTGCGGACGATGCAGCCCATCGAGCTGGGCAGCTGCATGTCGGCCATGATCGACTTCAGGCGCTTGCGATCGGCGGCGTTGCTGATCTTGCGGCTGATCCCGCCGCCATGCGACGTGTTGGGCATCAGCACGCAATAGCGACCGGCGAGCGACAGGTACGTCGTCAGCGCCGCGCCCTTGTTGCCGCGCTCTTCCTTGACGACCTGCACCAGCAGCACCTGACGGCGGCGGATGACGTCCTGGATCTTGTAGCGGCGGCGCAGGTTCATGCGGCGCTGGCGCAGCGCCTCGACTTGGTCGTCATTGCCATTGCGCGTCTTCTTCGCGGGGGCGCCTTCGCTGCCTTCGGCGTCGTCGTGATCGGCATCGTCGTCGTCGTGATGATCGGCGTCGTCGAAATCGTCGTGATCGCGATCGTCGTGCGCATCGTCGTCATGATCGTCGTCGTCATGCTCGGCGCGCAGCGCGGCTTCCTCCGCGGCATGCTCCGCTTCTTCGCGCAGCAGCGCGTCGCGGTCTTCCTTGGGGATCTGATAGTAATCGGGGTGGATTTCGCTGAAGGCGAGGAAGCCGTGGCGATTGCCGCCGTAATCGACGAACGCCGCCTGCAGCGACGGCTCGACGCGCGTCACCTTGGCGAGATAGATGTTGCCCTTGAGCTGCTTGCGTTCGGCGGATTCGAAATCGAACTCTTCGATCCGGTTATTCTTGACGACGGCGACGCGGGTTTCTTCCCGGTGGCGTGCGTCGATCAGCATACGCGTGGTCATTGAATAGTCTCCGCGCGCGTGGCGCTCCGGCGGCGGGTCCGTGACGGACCGGGCGGCAGGGCGCGCATGCGCGTTGATAGGTGGCGCCGGGCGGACCGGCGCGGGTTTGTGGCAAAGATGCGTCTGCTCGCCCGGCACATCGGGGGGCACGGCCCTCCCGCACGCCCGACACGCCGCCGGCCGAGGCCGGGCGGTGTCGAACGGTGGAAAAGTGCGTCATGCGAGCGTCAACCTGGTTAAGACCGCGCCAGGACGGCGCGAGAACCGGCGCATCGCCGTTCGATATTTACGGGCGACGCACGGGTGCAATCCGTTGGTAGCATCGGCCTACGCGAACCGCAACTGGCAGGAAATTGCCGTATCGCCCGGCAAAATCGTGCCGAATCCCGGATTAACCTTGCCGGGCAACCCCCTGTTGGCACCCTGTGCGTCACAACGGCCTCGTGGCGATCGCGTTCAGAATCGCCCGAGGGGTTGTGTATGGCTTTTCGCTGGACCCGCGTACGCCTGTCGCGGCAAGGACGCCGTGTGCTGACGCTGTTCGCCCTGATTGCGGGATGGTTCACGAGCGCGCCCGCCTGGGCGGCGACGATGATCCGCAGCGTCGCGGTGCAGGACGGGCGGATCGTCATCCGCTTCGACGGCCCGGTCGCGGATGCGAGCGGCGAGATCCTGTCGACCAGTCGCCAGATCGCCATCGACATCGCCGATGCCGTGCCCGGTGCGCGGGCGCGCGGCGGCGGGCCGGTGAGCGGCGTCACTCAGCTGCGGCAAGGCGCCGGCACACGGCTGCTGTTCGACCTCGCGCGGCCGGCGATCATCGGCGATGCGTCGTTCGAGCAGGACGGGCGCAGCCTGGTGCTGTCGATCGAACCGGCGAGCGCGGCGCGCTTCGCGGCGGCGGGCGCGGCGGGGCCGCTGAGCTTCCTGTCCTTCGACATCGGCGGCTGGACGGCGCGGCCCAAGTACAAGGTATCGGTCCCGGTGCCGCCCCCGGCGCGCGGCCTGCCGCTGCCCAAGGTGCGCGGCGACGACAACCGGCCGCTGGTGGTGATCGATGCGGGGCATGGCGGCGTCGATCCGGGCGCGATCAACCCGGTGACCGGGCTGCGCGAGAAGGACGTGACGCTGCGCATCGCCAAGACGATTCGCGACCAGTTGCTCGCCACCGGGCGGGTGCGTGTGGCGCTGACCCGCGACGACGACCGCTTCCTCGTGCTGCGCGAACGCTATGGCATCGCACGGCGGCTGAAGGCCAATCTGTTCATCTCGATCCACTGCGACAGCGTGGGCAGCGGGGAGGCGAGCGGCGCGTCGGTCTACACCTTGTCCGAGGTCGCGTCCGACAAGGAAGCGGCGCGGCTGGCGGCGCGCGAGAACAAGGCGGACGTGATTTCCGGCGTGAACCTGGGCGATGCGGGCGCGGACGTGACGTCGATCCTGATCGACCTGGCGCAGCGCGAGACGATGAACACGTCCGCGAACTTCGCGCGGCTGCTGGGGCGCGAGGCCAAGCCGCTGATCCCGACCAAGCCGGTGTTCCATCGCATGGCGTCGCTGATGGTGCTGAAGGCGCCCGACATGCCGTCGATCCTGTTCGAGACGGGCTATATCTCCAACCCGCGCGATGCGGCGTTCCTCGACAGCAGCGAAGGGCGGGAGAAGATCGCGGAAAGCGTGACCAAGGCGGTCGAGGTGCATTTCGCGCGGCAGATGGCGAGTCGGTAGGGGCCGCTGGGGCGACGTTTGTCACGGGAGGGTCGCACGCCCCACCCGCCCCGTCATCCCCGCGCAGGCGGGGATCCAGAAGCGCTACCGCGGCGAATCCATCATCAACGGTAGCGGTTATGGATTCCCGCCTGCGCGGGAATGACGGAACGTTGTGAAAGGCTGGGGCCTCTCTCGGCGCCCGAAGCGTGCTTCCACGGGGAGATCCCAGCCTTCGCTGGGATGACGGACTGGGGCCGGCGCCGTCCCCCCGCCCGCGCTATCAGATCGCGCCCGAGAAGGTGTCGCAGGCGGCGGGATCGCCGGTTTCGATGCCGCGGCGCAGCCAGGTCTGGCGCTGGGCGGAGGTGCCGTGGGTGAAGCTGTCGGGAACGACGCGGCCCTGGCTTTCCTTCTGCAGCGTGTCGTCGCCGATCGCGCCCGCGGCGGTCAGGCCCTCTTCCAGATCGCCCGGCTCCATGCGGCTGCGATTCTGCGCGGCCCAGACGCCGGCGTAGCAATCGGCCTGCAACTCGAGGCGGACCGAGGCGGCATTGCCCTCCCGCTCCGAACTGCTGCGCTGGATCTGCTGCACCTTGTCCGACGTGCCGAGCAGGTTCTGGATATGATGGCCGAATTCGTGCGCGATCACGTAATCCTGCGCGAAATCGCCCTTGGCGCCGAAGCGATTGGCCAATTCGTTGAAGAAGCTGGTGTCCAGGTAGATGCGCTGGTCGGTCGGGCAATAGAAGGGCCCCATCGCCGATTGCGCGGCGCCACAGCCCGAGCGGCCGTTCTGGTTGAAGAAGGAGAGACCTGGGGCGCGGAAGCGCTCGCCGCTTTGTGCGAAGATCTTCTCCCAAGTGTTCTCGGCCGAGCTGAAGGCGTTGCAGGCAGCGCGCTTGTCGGGATCGGACGAACAGACCGCGGTTGCGCCGCGGCCTTCGGACGGGGCGCTGCGGGTCACCTGCGTGCCGCTGCCGCCCCCGCCGCCCACGAGACTACCGAGATTGCCAAGCCCGCCGAACACCGCGAACAGCAGCAGCACGACGACGATGCCGCCGCAGCCGAAGCGGCTGCCGATCAGCGGCAGCAGTCCGAACAACAGGCCGCCGCCACCGCCTCCGCCGAAGCCACCACCGCCGGTGTTACCCTGGTCCTCGACGTCAATGTTGGGATCGAAATCGTCGAGGCGCATGGCAGGCTCCGTTTAGCGTGTGTAACGAATGCCCGAACCCGTCCCCCGGTTGCAACCGGCTGCGCTTGACGCCACGACAGGCGGGTTATCAGGAGAGCAGCATGATCCTTCAGGGCAAGACCGCGGTCATCACCGGCTCCACCTCCGGCATCGGCCTCGCCTATGCGAAGGCGCTGGCGGCGGAGGGGGCGAGCCTCGTCATCAATGGCTTCGGCGATGCCGATGCCATCGAGGCGATCCGCGCCGAGCTGGCGGCGACCAGCGGGGCCACGGCGCTGTACGACGCGGCCGACATGACCAAGCCCGACCAGATCGCGGCGCTGATCGACCGCGCGGTCGCCGAGACGGGGCGGATCGACATCGCCATCAACAATGCCGGCATCCAGCACGTGTCGCCGATCGAAGACTTTCCCGACGACAAGATGGAAGCGATCGTCCGCATCAACATGACGAGCGCCTGGCATGTCATGAAGGCCGTGGTGCCGCATATGAAGACGCGCGGCTGGGGGCGGATCATCTCGACCGCATCGGCGCATAGCCAAGTGGCGAGCCCCAACAAGTCGGCCTATGTCATGGCCAAGCACGGGCTGGTGGGGCTGACCAAGACGGTCGCGCTGGAAACCGCGACGTACGGCATCACGGTCAATTGCATTTCGCCGGGCTATGTCTGGACGCCGCTGGTCGAGGCGCAGATTCCCGACACGATGAAGGCGCGCGGGCTGACGCGCGAGCAGGTGATGAACGACGTGCTGCTCGCCGCGCAGCCGACCAAGGAGTTCGTGACGCCCGAACAGGTCGCGGCGCTCGCGCTGTTCCTGTGTCGCGACGAGGCGCAGGCGATCACCGGCGCCAACCTGTCGGTCGACGGTGGGTGGACGGCCGCATGAGGGGCGTGTGGCTGGGCACGGCGACGGCGCTGGTCGCAACGGTGCTGGCAGGCGCGGCGCTGGCGCATGTGCGCGACCCCGATACGGCCGCGGTCGACTGGCGCGCGGTGGCGACGGTGGAGGACCGGCAGCGCCTGCGCGAATGGCGCGACGCCTGGGTGAAGGCGCTGGCGGAGGCGCGTGCCGATCCGGCGGGCGCGGCGGTGCTGTCGGCGGACCCGGTGCTGTTCAATCCCGATCAGGTGATCCGCGGCGAAATGCTGAAGCCCGGGGCCTATCGCTGCCGCACCTATCGGCTGGGCGGTAATGGCGCCGAGCGGCTCGCCGGCACCGCGCCGCCGCCGCGCGCGCTGCTGAGCGGCGCCTGGACGGCGTGCCGGGTCGAAGGGGAGGGCCCCAAGCGCCAGTTCGCCACCGACGGCGTGCAGCGGGCGAGCGGCGTGCTGTTCGATAGCACCGATTCGCGGACGATCTTTCTCGGCACGCTGGCGCTGGGCGACGAGGCGCGGCCGATGCCGTACGGCCGCGACCTGCGGCGCGACATGGCGGGCTTCGTCGAGCGGATCGGCGATGCACGCTGGCGGCTGGTGCTGCCGTTCCCGGGGTTTCAATCGACGCTGGATGTGATGGAGATCGTGCCGGCGTAGGGGGTTTCCTGCGCGCGTCGTCATCCCGACTCGTTCCGGGGTTCATGGGGCCGCATGGGTGGGGCCGGAGCCTCTTGTGGTCCCCCTCGTCAGCTTCCGCCGTCACCCCGGACTTGTTCCGGGGGCCACTGGGGCGCGCGGGTGGGCTGGAACCTCTTGCCGTCCCCCTGGCCGCAGAGTGGACCCCGGAACGAGTCCGGGGTGACGGGGTGGTTTGGGCTTATGGTGCGGGCGTCGCTACGGTCGTCGCCATCGGTGTCGTCGCGGCAGCCGTGGCCGCTACCGGCATCGCCACGACGGGCGTGGTCGCCAGCGGCGGCAGGGTCGCGAGATAGGCCTTGCCGTGCATCTTCACCACCGTGACCCGCCCGGCATTCGCCTCGGCGATCGACTGGAGGTAGGACCGGGGCTTCTTCATCAGCTTCGGGCGGTCGAGGTCGGTCAGGCCGGCGATGCGGGCGGCTTCCTTGACGAAGTGAACGCAGTTGCGCTGGTTGAGGTTGTAATGCGCGTCGCCGGTCTTTTCGTCCCACGCCGCGACCAGCCCGAGCACGGCGTTATATTGCGCATCGGTGAGGACGACCGAGAACTGCGCGTCGCTGCCGGCGATGTAGAAGGGCTTCGAAATGTCGAGCCGCCCCGCCACCGTGCCCATCAGCAATTTGGGCGACACCGATTTGGCGGTGAAGCCGTAATTGGCGTCGACCGGCGCGCCGCCCGCATCCGGCACCCCGCGCAGCGTGAAGAAGGCGTGCGGAAAGCTGTTGCCGAGCTCATGGCTCCAGAAGGTGATCGTCACCGCCGCCCAGGCGGGCGCCGCGCCGAACAGCGAGGACAGCAGCAGCGCGGTGGCGAGCAGCGGGCGGAGGAGGGAGCGAACCATGCGCCGATGATACAGGCGGCGGCGGGGCTTGAGCAACGGGGATCACACTGAGGCGGCGTGGTATTTTCGCGCCCCTCAGGCTTGGATAGGATGGGCGAGCGTCGCGGCATTCTCGCGCTTTTCCGGGCGGATATAGATCGAGCTGAGCCGCGGGACGGCGGCGCGCAATTCGTCCTCCAGCTCCTCGATCAGCGTCTCGGCCGCGCCCATGGTGATGGCGTCGTCGAAGTCGACGCTGGCGGCGACGAAGATCGCGTCGGGCGCGGTGTGAATAGTGCGGACGTGGTTGACGGCGGTGACGGCGGGATGACGCGCGATGATGTCGCGCACGGTCTCCACCACCTGCGGGTCGGCTCGCTCACCGATCAGCAGGCCTTTGGCTTCGCGGGCGAGCAGCACGGCGACGAGGCCGAGGATCAGGCCGATCAGGATCGAGGCGACGCCGTCGATACGCGGGTCGGCGAAATAATGGCTCGCCCAGACACCGACGCCGGCGATGACGAGGCCGGCAAGCGCGGCCGAATCCTCGAACAGCACGATGAAGCCCGCGGGGTCCTTGCTCTGGCGGATCGCGCGCCACCAGCCGGCCTTGCCCTTCGCCTTCGAAAATTCGCGCATCGCGATGAACCAGGATGCACCCTCCATCGCCATAGCGATGCCGAGCACGATGTAGTTTACCAGCGGGTCAAGCAACGGTTCGGGCGTGATGATGTGGCGATAGCCTTCGTATACCGACACGCCCGCGCCGACCGCGAAGATCAGAATCGCGACGACGAACGCCCAGAAATACAGCTCGCGCCCATAGCCGAAAGGGTGGACGGCGTCGGGCGCGCGCTTGGCGCGATGCTGGCCGTAGAGCAGCAACACCTGATTGCCGCTGTCGACGCAGCTGTGGACGCCCTCGGTCAGCATCGACGACGAGCCGGTGATACCGGCGGCGACAAACTTGGCGACACCGATCCCGAGATTGGCGGCGAGCGCCCCGTATAGCACGATATTCTCTCGGATCCGCGCGGTCAGCCCGTCTGCCATTGTCGCTCCCTGTTGCGCCGACGAGGCGGCGTCGTGACGAGACGCATGAGCCGGGGAATCGGCTCCCGTCGCCTTGGTGTAACGGGCGTGTAAACGCACGTTTCAATCTGGCGCTGGCGGCGGGGCTGAGCGTGAATGACCGCGCCGACTGGGCCCGCAGACATATCGCCTGACCCCGGAACGGGAATGGCCGCCGGCATACGAGATGCCGGCGGCCACCTTTCCTCCCCAGGAAACTTTCGAGAATTCCGTTAGCTAGGTGGGAGCGGGTGCGGCGAGAGGGACCGGATGCGCAGCGGGGTCATGGTGTCCACCACATGGACAAGCGGGCGCGTCATGCTGTAACAAAATGACAAGTGCCATGGGGTAAATGCCCTGCTGGCGCGGGTATGGCGTGGGGAGTGGGCGTGGCCGAACGTAAATTGTTTGCGGGGCATGCGGTGCGGCGGCTCCGGCGGCAGGCGGCGCTGACGCAGGCGGCGATGGCCGAGGTGCTGGGCATTTCGCCAAGCTATCTTAACCTCGTCGAGCGCAACCAGCGGCCGCTGTCGGCGGCGCTGCTCGTCCGCCTAGCCGAATCGTATGACTTCGATCCGCGCGCGCTGACCGCGGGCGAGCCGGGCGGGGGCGA
Source organism: Sphingomonas sp. S6 (assembly GCF_043498045.1). Classification (NCBI taxonomy): domain Bacteria; kingdom Pseudomonadati; phylum Pseudomonadota; class Alphaproteobacteria; order Sphingomonadales; family Sphingomonadaceae; genus Sphingomonas; species Sphingomonas sp. S6. Next base: position 124,291 of record NZ_JBIEOE010000003.1, on the reverse strand, counting down.
AGCGGCGATGCGGCGGCGGCTGGCCGATCCGCTGTTCGCGGACCTGGAGATCGACCGCAACGAGATCGCCGAATGGCTCGCCGGGGCGCCGGGCGGGGCGGAGGCGTTCGCGCGGGCGTACGATCGGCTGGGCGCCGGGGCGGCGAGTGACGGCGATGCAGCCGACCCTGTCGCGGAAGTGCGGCGCGAAATCGAGCGGTGGCGCGGGCATTTCGCGGACCTCGACAGTCTGGCCGAGGCGCTGGCGGACGAATTGCGACTGGGCACGGGCGATCTGTACGGCGCGATCGCCGAGCGGCTGCGCGTCAAGCACCAGCTGACGATCCGCATCCTACCGGTCGACGTCATGCCCGATCTGCTCCGCCGACTCGACCTGCACGCCCGGCAGTTGCAGCTGAGCGAGGTGCTCGATTCGGCGTCGCGCACCTTCGCCGCGGCGTATCAGCTGGCGCAGATTGAGGCGCGGGCGGAGATCGATGCGCTTGCCAAGGGGGCGGGATTTGCCGACCGCTCGGCGGAGCGCTTGTTCCGGCGGCACCTTGCCAGCTACTTCGCGGCGGCGGTGATGATGCCCTATGCCCGGTTCCTGCGGGCTTGCGAGAGCACGGGCTATGACCTCGAACTGCTGCAGCGGCGATTCGGGGCGGGGTTCGAGCAGGTGGCGCATCGGCTGACGACGCTGCACCGCGTCGGGGCGCGGGGCTTGCCGTTCTTTCTGATCCGCATCGACCGGGCGGGACAGTGTTCGAAGCGCTTTTCCGGGGCGAGCGGGTCGCCGTTGGCGGAGGCGGAGGGGCGCTGCCCGTTGTGGCGCTTGCATCAGGCGTTCGATCGGCCGGGCAGCCTGGCGGTGCAGCTGGTCGAGCTGGAGGACCGGGCACGGTGGCTGACGATTGCCCGGACGGTGACGCCGCAGCGGCGGCGCTATGGCGGGGTACTGGCAGAGTTCGCGGTCGGGATCGGCGTGGCGGCGGAGCTGGGCGGGGCGCTGGCGGTGGCGCGGGGCATCGACTTGAAGGGCGACGCGACGCCGATCGGCCTGGGGTGCCGGGCGTGCCAGCGCACCGATTGCCCGCAGCGGTCGGCGCCGCCGGCGGGGCGGGCGCTGCTGATCAACGAGCGGGATCGGGGGGTGTCGGGCTTCACCTTCACGGGAGACTGATTGAAAACAATCATACAACGTGACAGCTGTTAACGCCAATGGCGTGACGTTTGTACGCGATTTGCGGCGCATTTCCCTCCGAATGGCGTGTCAATGTCCGTACACATCCTCGCATCCAGACAGCGAGGGATATGCGACATGACCTACCAGCAGCAGATCGGCACCGCCCGCCAAACCATCGGCGGCCACGCCACCTGGGGCGGGATCGATGCCGAATCGGTCGCGCGCATGCGGTTGCAGAACCGCTTCCAGACCGGGCTCGACATCGCGCGCTATACCGCGGCGATCATGCGGCGGGACATGGCGGCCTATGATGCCGACCCCGCGGCCTACACCCAGTCGCTCGGCTGCTGGCACGGCTTCATCGGGCAGCAGAAGATCATCAGCATCAAGAAGCATTTCGGCACCACCGATCGCCGCTACCTGTACCTGTCGGGCTGGATGGTCGCGGCGCTGCGCAGCGAGTTCGGCCCGCTGCCCGACCAGTCGATGCACGAGAAGACCAGCGTGCCCGCGCTGATCGAGGAGCTGTACACCTTCCTCCGCCAGGCGGATGCGCGCGAGCTGAGCCTGCTGTTCCGCGACCTCGACAAGGCGCGCGAGAGCGGCAACGAGGTGGAGGCGCAGCGGCTGACGCAGGCGATCGACGGCCACCAGACGCATGTCGTGCCGATCATCGCCGATATCGATGCGGGCTTCGGCAATGCCGAGGCGACGTATCTGCTCGCCAAGAAGATGATCGAGGCGGGCGCCTGCGCGCTGCAGATCGAAAACCAGGTCAGCGACGAGAAGCAGTGCGGCCACCAGGACGGCAAGGTCACCGTGCCCCACGAGGACTTCCTGGCGAAGGTGCGCGCCTGCCGCTACGCCTTCCTGGAGCTGGGCGTCGACGACGGCATCATCGTGACGCGCACCGACTCGCTGGGCGCGGGCCTGACCAAGCAGATCGCGTTCAGCAAGGAACCGGGCGATATCGGCGACCAGTATAACGCCTTCCTCGATTGCGACGAGATCGACGTCGGCCAGGTCGGCAACGGCGATGTCGTCATCACGCGCGAGGGCAAGCTGCTGCGGCCCAAGCGCCTGCCGTCGAACCTGTTCCAGTTCCGCGAAGGCACCGGCGCCGACCGCTGCGTGCTCGACTGCATCACGTCGCTCCAGAACGGCGCCGACCTGCTGTGGATCGAGACGGAGAAGCCGCATATCGAGCAGATCGCGTCGATGGTCGACCGCATCCGCGAGGTCGTGCCGAACGCCAAGCTGGTCTATAACAACAGCCCCAGCTTCAACTGGACGCTCAACTTCCGCCAGCAGGTGTTCGATGCCTGGACAGAAGCGGGCAAGGACGTGTCGGCGTACGACCGCGCGCGGCTGATGAGCGTGGATTACGACGGCACGCCGCTGGCGGACGAGGCCGACGAGCGTATCCGCACCTTCCAGAAGGATGCGGCGGCGCGGGCGGGCATCTTCCACCACCTGATCACGCTGCCGACCTATCACACCGCGGCGCTGAGCACCGACAATCTTGCCAAGGCCTATTTCGGCGACGAGGGCATGCTGGGCTACGTCAAGGGCGTGCAGCGCCGCGAAATCCGCGAAGGCATCGCCTGCGTGAAGCACCAGAATATGTCGGGCAGCGACATCGGCGACGACCATAAGGAATATTTCGCCGGCGAGGCCGCGCTGAAGGCGGGCGGCGTCCACAACACGATGAACCAGTTCGCGGCGTAACCTCCGCGGCCCCCGTGCCCGACGGTGCGGGGGCCGTTATGGCCCGCGGAAGTGGACGAAGTGGACGACACGTAACGTCCCGAAAGCCTTCCCCGGCGATGGTGCCGGATGGCGTCTCGATTACTGCCCGACCGGGCTATCCGGCGGGCGGTTTCGTTTATGCGATCCCCACGGGTGGGGAGAGAAAGAGCGGTGCGCCGGGTCGGTGCGGCGGCGAGTGTTTCACATTTGTTCCGTGTAGGAAAGGGGCTCGTCGATACGGCCGGCTCGTCCGATGACTGCGGGTTAAGGAAAGACTCTTCCCATTCCATTATCGGCCGAAATCAATCATCATGTCATCGAGCGGCAGTTGGTTCGTCCGAGAACTAAGGGCGCCGGTTTTGGGATCGATGACGCTATAATGATCGATGACGTAGGGCAGTCCTTCACCCGTCATGGTCTTGATCGCGTCCGTGACCTCCAGATGGACATGCGGTTCGCGCGCATCACCTGACGAACCAATGGCGCCGATCACCTGCCCTTTTCGAACATGGTCGCCGACCCGGACCCGGATGCTCCCGGTCTTCATGTGGCAATAATGGGCATATTGGCCGTCACCCAGATCGAGAACGACCAGATTGCCGCCGATATTGTCGATCGTCACCGGCTCCGCGGGGTGGAAGTCGACGCCATGTCCGGCTGGGTTGTCGGGATGACCGTCCTCAACACTGACGACCTTGGCATCCCCGATAGCGAGCAGCGGTTGGCCATATGCGAAATAGGACGCCGCCGCCTTGGCGTCGCCGCGATAGGACTTCCCGTCCTTCATGATCTTCCAGTCGATCGCGAGGCGCCGCGAGTCCGTCAGCGCGCCATCGTTAATAAAAAGTCCGCGCCGATGATGGTTGTCGGGATCATTGCTCGGAGCGTCCGCCGCGATCCAGTCACTTCCCGTTACCGGGCGACCGAGAATCTTCAGCGAACGGTGAACAGGTATCGCTGTCATCGTGATGCTACCGCTGCCGAACGACAGACGATGAACGAGGCGACCAGGCAGGGGCTGCCCTTCGGGAATCCGGACTTCAATGAAAACCACCTGCGTCCCGCCAGCCGGGATCGGTGGGAGCGTCGCAGCATCGTCGTGGCCGACCGTGCGCGTAAGCGACGCAAGTGCCGTGGCGGGAAGGCTGGCCAGGGGCGCGCGCGCAGGCCTGTCGCCGTCCAGCACGTCGATCCCCTGCAACTGGATCGGAGAGTCGGAAAAGTTGGTCAGCAGCACCTCATAAAAGAGATGCTGAGTGCCCTCGGACGGGAATGGTGTCGGCGCGTAGAGTATTCTGGCGTGGACCGCTATCGGCCATGGCGTCTTCTTCTGTGGGATCGGCTCCTGCGCATATCCCGATGAAGCGTTGATCGCCGTAGTCGCGATGAGACAGGCGAGCCAGGACAAATGGCGCAAAAATGCCTCCTATCAGTGAGTTAGTAATATAATACACCGATGAGGGTTTTTGGTCAACGAAACGCCACGGCGTGCTGTGTCGCGATCGTGCCGGGGGATCGCGGCGGTCCAAGCGTTTGACCCCGCTAACCGGAAACGTAGCCCCAGCGGAGGCTGGGGTAACGTGCAGCTTTTGTCCCGCGCCATTACCCGGGAGATCCCAGCCTGCGCCGGGATGACGCCAAGTTTGATTAGATGGATCAGTCTCTACCGAGGGCTGATGGGGAGACCGGCTGACGTTCGAACAATGAGTGGCACTTGCGGGTCCCGGCTTGGCGTTGACGACGGTAAATAGGGATTGGAGATCAACCTAAAATCTCCGCTGCGTGCGGGGTCCGTTCGCTCACGCCCCCGCGTCGGTGAGCCGTTCCAGCTGGTCCTTGCTCAACTCCAGCTCCATCGCCGGCAACAGGTCCTCGAGCTGCGTGACGCTGGTCGCGCTGGCGATCGGGGCGGTCACGCCTTCCTGGGCGATCAGCCAGGCGAGGGCGATCTGGGCGAGGGTGGCGCCGGTTTCCTCCGCTACGGCGTCCATCGCGGTGAGGACGGTGGCGCCCTTGCCGTCGAGCAATTCGCCCATGCGGCCGCCGCGGACGCTTTGGGAGAGGTCGTCCTTGGTGCGGTACTTGCCGGTGAGGAAGCCGGAGGCGAGGCCGTAATAGGGGAGGACGCCGATGTTTTCGGTGACGCAGTAATCCTGCAGCTCGCCTTCGAATTTGTGGCGGCTGACGAGATTATATTCGGGCTGGAGCACGTGGTAGCGGGGCAGGTCGCTCGTCTTGGCGAGGTCGACCGCGGATTTGAGGCGCGCGGCGTGGAAGTTCGAGGCGCCGAGGACGCGGACCTTGCCGGCGTCGATCAGTGTGCCGAAGGCTTCGAGCACCGCCTCCTGCGGTACGCTGTCGTCGTCCTGGTGCGCATAATAGAGGTCGATGCGATCGGTGCCGAGGCGTTTGAGCGAGGCTTCGGCGGCGGCGACGATGCGGGCGGGGGCGAGCTTTTCGCCGCCTTCTCCCGGGAGCATGCCGACCTTGGTCGCGATCAGCACGTCGTCGCGCTTGCCGCTGTGGCGCAGCCACTTGCCGATCATCGTTTCGGATTCGCCGCCCTGATGGCCGTCGACCCAGGCCGAATAGACGTCGGCGGTGTCGATCATCGTGCCGCCGCCCGCGACGAAGGCGTCGAGGACGGCGAAGCTGGCGTCGCGGTCGGCGGTCCAGCCGAAGACGTTGCCGCCGAGCACCAGCGGCGCGATGCGGAGGTCGGTGGAGCCGAGGCGGCGCAGCTGGGTCATGAGGCGTCCATTTGGTTGGCGGCGGGCGGGGTGGCGGCGGGCTGGGTGTCGTTCGCGGCGTCGTCGCTGACCGCGTCGAGATCGATGCTGTTGGCGTCGAGCATCGCGGCGGCGTCGTTCAATTGCGCGGCTTCGTCAGGCGTCACCGCGCGGGGATCGTCGCTGCCGCCCGAACAGGCGGCGAGCGATGCGGAGAGCAACAGGGGGATGAGTGCCGTGGCGATCCGGTTCGTCATGTGGCGCTCAATTTCCCCGATGTGCTTTTTTACGTGATCGACATGGGATGCACGATCGTGAGCCAGTATTGGAGGGGGAAGGTAGGCGACACATCGCCTGGTGCTTCCCCCCTCCGTCATGCCTTTGGTATGCCACCTCCCTCTGGCGGGGGAGGAATTGGCTGCACGGCCGACTGGCGACTCGTCTTAGTCCTTCAGCGAGCGGCCGGCGCGTTCCAGCGTGTTGCCGGTGGCGTCGGCGGCACGATCGGCGGCGTTGCTGATCGACCGGCCGGCGCGGTCGAGCCCGCGGTCGATGTCGTCGCCGGCGCGATCGGCGCGTGCGTCGGCACGATCGGCGGCGCGATCGATGGCGTTGCCGGCATTGTCGAGGTGGCGTTCGGCCGAGCCGAAGGCTTCGTCGGTGGCGGCGTCGACATCGCTGACCGCGTTGCGCGTGGTCGCGGCGGCATCGGCAGCGATCGCATTGCCGGCTTCGGCGGTCTGGTCCTGCGCATTCTGGCTGCAGGCGGCGACGCCAAGGGCGAGCGGGGCGGCGAGGATCAGCAGGCGCTTCATGAATCGGGTCTCCCAGGAAAAACGTCTAACCCGCCGCAAACGCCTTTGCGACCGTTTCGGTCCGCGTTGACCGCATATAAAGATATCTTTATATGTTGATGCGATCATGGCCCATGCACTCGACATCTTCCGTGCCCTTGCCGACGCGACGCGGCTGCGCATCTTCTCGCTGCTGCGCACGATGGAGCTGTCGGTGGGCGAGCTGGCGCAGGTGCTGGGGCAGAGCCAGCCGCGGGTCAGCCGGCACGTGAAGATCCTGTGCGATGCGGGCCTTGCCGAACGGCGCAAGGAGGGCAGCTGGGTGTTCGTGGCGCTGGGCGAGGCGGCGGCGACGCAGCCGGTCGCGGGCGCGATCGACGCCTGGACGCAGTACGAGCCCGATCATTGGGCGGTGGCGGATGCCGCGCGCCTGGCCGCGGTGCGCGCCGATCGCGCATCGAGCGCGGCTGCGTGGTTCGAGGGGCATGCGGGCGAATGGGACGCGATCCGATCGCTCCACGTCGCCGAGAGCGAGGTCGAGGCGGCGATGGCGGCGGTGCTGGGCACCGGGCCGCTCGGCAGCCTGATCGATATCGGTACGGGCACGGGCCGCATGCTGGAGCTGTTCGGCGACCAGGCGGACAGCGCGCTGGGCATCGATCGCTCGTCGGAGATGCTGCGGCTGGCGCGTGCCAAGCTGCACGACCGGCCCAACACTGAATTGCGCCAGGCGGACCTGTATGCGCTGCCGATGGCGGATGGCGCGGCGGACGTCGCGATCCTGCACCATGTGCTCCACTTCGCGCAGCAGCCCGGCGCAGCGATCGCCGAGGCGGCGCGCGTGCTGGGGCCGGGCGGGCGGCTGCTGATCGTCGATTTCGCGCCGCACGACCGCGAGGAGCTGCGCACCCGCAACGCGCACACGCGGCTGGGCTTTGCGGATGATCAGATCGCGGGCTGGTTCGGCAATGCGGGGCTCGCCCTCGCCCGGACGGAGACGCTGGGCGGCGGCGAATTGACGGTGACTTTATGGCTGGGGCGCAAGTCCGGCGCCAGCTTGCGCGAGGTAAGAGCGGCATGACGATTTCGGTAAACCAGCTGGAAGAGGCGCAGGTCGCGCTGGGGGCGCCGCTGTACGCGGACGTGGGCGGCGATCTGGATGTGTCGTTCGAATTCTTTCCGCCCAAGACGGAGAAGATGGACGAGCAATTGTGGGAAGCGGTGCGGACGCTGGAGCCGCTGGGCCCCAGCTTCGTGTCCGTCACCTATGGCGCGGGCGGGTCGACACGCGAGCGCACGCACGCCACAGTCGCACGCATCCAGCGCGAGACCAGTCTGGCGGCGGCGGCGCACCTGACCTGCGTCGAGGCGACCAAAGCGGAGATCGACCAGGTCGCCGAGGAATATTGGGCGGCGGGCGTACGCCACATCGTCGCGCTGCGTGGCGATCCGCCCGCGGCGGGCGCGAAGTTCGAAAGCCATCCGGGCGGGTATGAGAATGCCGCCGCGCTGGTGGCGGGACTGAAGCGCCTGCACCCGTTCGAGATTTCGGTCGCGGCCTATCCCGAATGCCATCCGGATTCGGCGAGCGTCGCGGCGGATATCGACAATCTGAAGGCGAAGCTGGACGCAGGGGCGACGCGCGCGATCACGCAATTCTTCCACGAGCCCGAAACCTTCTTCCGCTATCGCGACAAGGTGGCGGCGGCGGGGATCACCGCGGAGATCGTGCCGGGGATCATGCCGGTCACCAACTTCGCCAGCGTCGTCCGGATGAGCAAGATGTGCGGCACCGAGGTGCCGGCGTGGCTGGCGCGGCTGTTCGACGGGCTGGAGGATCATCCCGCCGCGCGGCAGCTGGTGGCGGCGACGCTGGCGGCGGAGCTGAGCCGCAAATTATATGCGGGCGGGGTGAAGTCGCTGCACTTCTACACGCTCAACAAGGCGGAGCTGTCGTTCGCGATCTGTCACCTGCTGGGCGTACGCGCGAAGCCGGTGCAGGACGCGGCGGCGGCGTAAAGGGGGGCGTCACCCCAGCGCAGGCTGGGGTCTCGCAAGACGAAGCGTGCCCTCGCGGCACGAGATCCCAGCTTTCGCTGGGATGACGGGGTAATGGACATGACCATACGCGACACCTTCCTGGGCGAAGCCGCCAAGCGCATCCTGATCACGGACGGGGCGTTCGGCACCGAGATCCAGAACTGGAAGCTTTCGGAAGCCGATTATGCCGGCACGCTGGGCCTGTCCCACGACCAGAAGGGCAATAACGACATCCTGGCGCTGACCAAGCCCGAGGTGCCGGAGGCGATCCATCGCGCCTATTTTGAGGCGGGGGCGGATATCGCGGAGACCAACACCTTTTCGGCCAACCGGATCAGCCAGGCGGATTACGGCGCCGAGCATCTGGTGCGGGAGATCAACGTCGAGAGCGCGAAGCTCGCCCGCCGCATCGCGGACGAATTCCAGGCGAAGGATGGCCGCCCGCGCTTCGTCGCCGGCGCGATCGGGCCGACGAACAAGACGCTGTCGCTGAGCCCGGACGTCAACGATCCCGGCTATCGCGAGATCGACTTCGATTATCTGAAGGACGTGTACCGCGAGCAGATCGATGCGCTGGTCGAGGGCGGCGCGGACTTCATCCTGATCGAGACGGTGTTCGATACGTTGAACGCGAAGGCAGGGATCATGGCGACGCTGGACGCCGCCGAAGCGCTGGGCCGCGACCTGCCGCTGATGCTGTCGATGACGCTGACCGACCTTTCCGGGCGCAACCTGTCGGGCCATACGGTCGAGGCGTTCTGGCATGCGGTGCGGCATGCCAAGCCGGTGACGATCGGGTTGAATTGCTCGTTCGGGGCGGAGCAGCTGCGCCCGCACGTCAAGACGCTGAGCGAGACCTGCGACACGCTGATCATGGTCTATCCCAACGCCGGCCTGCCGAACGAACTGGGCGCCTATGACGAGGCGCCGTCAACGACCGCGGGGCTGGTCGGCGAATGGGCGAGCGCGGGGCAGGTCAACGTGCTGGGCGGCTGCTGCGGATCGACGCCGGCGCATATCAAGGCGATCGCGGAGATGGCGCGCGGGGTGACGCCGCGGACGATCCCGACGCCGCCGGTGCGGACGCGGCTGGCGGGCCTGGAGCCGTTTACGATGGCGGCGTGATCCCAATCCTCCCCGCCAGCGGGGAGGGGGACCATGCGCAGCATGGTGGAGGGGGTTCTCCACACACGATATCGCTGGTGGAGAGCCCCCTCCACCCCTCGGCTTCGCCGAGCGGTCCCCCTCCCCGCGAGCGGGGAGGATTGGAAGAAAAGACGATGACCAATTCCTCTGCCCAGTTCGTCAATATCGGTGAGCGCACCAACGTCACCGGATCGGCGGCGTTCAAGAAGATGATCATGGCGGGCGACTATACGCGCGCGGTCGAGGTCGCGCGCCAGCAGGTCGAGAATGGCGCGCAGGTGGTCGACGTCAACATGGACGAGGGGCTGCTCGACGCCGAGCATGCCATGACGACCTTCCTGAAGCTGATCGCCGCCGAACCCGATATTGCGCGCGTGCCGATCATGATCGACAGCTCTAAGTGGAGCGTGATCGAGGCGGGGCTGAAGTGCGTGTCCGGCAAGCCGATCGTCAATTCGATCAGCATGAAGGAAGGCGAGGAGGCGTTCCTTCACTATGCCCGCCGCTGCATGGCGTACGGCGCGGCGGTGGTCGTGATGGCGTTCGACGAGGTCGGCCAAGCGGACACCCAGGACCGCAAGGTCGAGATCTGCGCGCGCGCCTATGACCTGTTGATGGGCATCGGCTTTCCGCCCGAAGACATCATCTTCGATCCCAACATCTTCGCGGTGGCGACGGGGATCGAGGAGCATAACAATTACGGCGTCGACTTCATCGAGGCGTGCAAAGAGATCAAGGCGCGCTGCCCGCACGTCCATATCTCGGGCGGCCTGTCGAACCTGTCGTTCAGCTTCCGCGGCAACGAGCCGGTGCGCCGCGCGATGCATTCGGTGTTCCTGTACCACGCCATTCCGGCGGGCATGGACATGGGGATCGTCAACGCCGGCCAGCTCGACGTCTACGACACGATCGATCCCGAACTGCGCACCGCGTGCGAGGACGTCATCCTCAACCGCGATCCCGAGGCGGGCGACCGGCTGGTCGCGCTCGCCGAGCGGTTCCGGGGCACCGATGCCGTGGCGGAGAAGCAGGCGGCCGAATGGCGCAGCCTGCCCGTCGTCAAGCGGCTGGAATATGCGCTGGTGAAGGGCATCGACGCGCATGTCGTCGACGATACGGAGGAATGCCGCCAAGCGTTCGCGCGCCCGATCGAGGTGATCGAAGGCCCGCTGATGGACGGGATGAACGTCGTCGGCGACCTGTTCGGATCGGGCAAGATGTTCCTGCCGCAGGTTGTGAAATCGGCGCGCGTGATGAAGAAGGCGGTCGCACATCTGCTGCCCTTCATCGAGGCGGCGAAGGAGCCGGGCGCCAAGGGCAAGGGCAAGATTGTACTCGCGACCGTGAAGGGCGATGTCCACGATATCGGCAAGAACATCGTCGGCGTCGTGCTCCAGTGCAACGGATTCGAGGTGGTCGACCTGGGCGTGATGGTGCCGTGGTCGAAGATCCTGGAGGCGGCGAACGAGAATGACGCCGATATGATCGGCCTCAGCGGCCTCATCACGCCGAGCCTCGACGAGATGGTGACGGTGGCGGAGGAGATGAAGCGCGCCGGCATGTCGATGCCGCTGCTGATCGGCGGCGCGACGACGTCGAAGGTGCATACCGCGCTGCGCATCTCGCCCGCCTATGACGGGCCGATCGTCCATGTGCTCGACGCCAGCCGCGCGGTCGGCGTCGCGACGACCTTGGTCAGCGACACGCAGCGTGACGCCTATGTCGCGGGCGTCGCCGAAGATTACGAAAAGGTGCGGATCGCGCGCGCCAACAAGGGGCAGAACGACCTGCTGCCACTTGCCGAGGCGCGGGCGCGGGGGCTGAGCGTCGACATGGCGCTGAAGGCGCCGCCTGCCGCGCAGCCGGGCGTGCATGTGTTCGACGACTGGGACCTCGCCGACCTGCGCGAGTATATCGACTGGACGCCGTTCTTCCGCGCGTGGGAGCTTGCCGGCAACTTCCCGGCGATCCTGACCGACGACGTGGTCGGCGAGAGCGCGAGCAGCCTGTATGCGGATGCGCAGGCGATGCTCGACCGAATCGTCGGCGAAAAGTGGCTGACCGCGCGCGGCGTCGCCGGACTGTGGGCATGCCATCGTCACGACGACGACGTCTGGGTCTATACGCAGCATCGCGAGGCGCATCGCAGCCCCGATGGCGCGAGCATTCCCGAAGGCTTCCACATCCCGAACCTCGACCGCACCGACGAGGCGAGCGTGCGGCTGCCGTTCCTGCGCCAGCAGATCGCCAAGCGCGAGGGGCGCGCCAACATGTGCCTGGCCGATTTCATCGATCCAGCGGGCGACTGGATGGGCGGTTTTGCGGTCGGCATTCACGGGATCGAGCCGCATCTGGCGCGGTTCAAGGCGGATAACGACGATTACAACGACATCCTGCTGAAGGCGCTGGCGGATCGTCTGGCGGAGGCGTTCGCGGAACGGCTGCACGCGCATGTCCGTACCGACCTGTGGGGCTATGCGCCGGGCGAGCAGCTGACCAACGAGGCGCTGGTGCGCGAGCAATATCGCGGCATCCGGCCGGCACCGGGCTATCCCGCGTGCCCCGAACATTCGCTGAAGGTGACGCTGTTCAAGATGCTGGATGCGCAGGGCAATGCGGGGCTGGAACTGACTGACAGCTTTGCGATGCTGCCGACCGCAGCAGTGAGCGGCTTCTATTTCGGCCATGCGCAGGCGGAATATTTCGGCGTGGCGCGGATCGGTGAGGATCAGGTGGCGGATTACGCCACGCGGCGCGGCGTGCCGGTGGACCAGGCGACCCGCTGGCTGCGGCCGAATCTGGACTGAGGCATTCTCTAAGCTCCCCTCCCTTCCAGGGAGGGGATGGCTACCGGATTGTTAACCATTTCCCGATAGGCAGCGGCGAGGAAGGGTACGCCGGGCGTGCCCGTTTACGCCAGGGGACGTTGCCATATGTGCCTCCAGCTTCCACCCGTGCCGGGCAGTGTCGCGCTGCCGGGCTTCGCGCCGGTCGCCGCGGAGCGCGATGCGTGGCGGGTGCGGACGCGCCAGCGCCAGCAGGCGCTGAGCCCGGTGCTGACCGCGGTGCCGCGCATCCGCGGGCCGGTGTCGGCGGAAACGTTCCTCGACCTGTTCTATGCGCCGGGCATTCCGGTGGTGATCGAAGGGCTGGCGGCGAAATGGCCGGCGGTCCGCCAGTGGACGACCAAGAAAATGGCGCGCAAGGTGGGGTCGGCGGAGATCACCTATCAGGGCGGCCGCAACAGCGCCCCGGACTTTGAAATCGCCAAGACGCGCCACACCCGGACCATGCCGTTCGACGCCTATATCGACATGGTGACGAGCGCGCATACCGGCAACGACGCCTATATCACCGCCTATAACAACGTCGCCAATACGGTGGCGCTGCAGCCGCTGATGGGCGATTTCGGCCCGGTGCCGTTCCTGGACGAGCGGATCGGCAGCATCTGGATCGGGCCGAAGGGCACGTTCACGCCGCTGCACCACGATCTCAACAACAATCTGCTGGTGCAGCTGATGGGCACCAAGCGCCTGTTCCTGTTGCCGCCCGAAGAGACGTCGAAGCTCGCCAATACCGACTTCGTGTTCAGCGACGTCCACGACATCATGAGCGACGAGAAGGTGGCGCAATATCCCGAGGTGCTCTCGGCGCGCTGCTATCACGTCGATATCCACCCCGGCGATGCGCTGTTCATGCCGGTGGGCTGGTGGCACCAGGTGGAGGCGCTGTCGTTCAGCGCCATGCTGACCTACCACAATTTCATCTGGCCCAACGACGCGTTCCGGGATTTCCCGCCGAACCGGTGAGGGACACCAACGATATTTCGTCACCCCGGACGTGATCCGGGGGCTCGCTAGGGGCGGACGTCGAAGAAGCGGGATTCCGGCTCAAGGCCGGTATGACGGGGGCGCTAAAACCCCCGTTTTGCGAGGCCTGGGTTGCGGCGGAGCAGCGGGGCGACCATCGGGATGGTCAGCATCGTGCTGGCGACCGCCATCAGCAGCAGCGCGGTGAAGGTTTCGCTGGTGATGATCTTCTTGTCCAACAGGATGTTGACGAAGATGATCATGATCAGCGCCTTGGTCTGGAGCAGCCAGCCGATCGCGCTCGCATCGCCCTTGGGCCATTTGAGGATGCGGCCCGCCAGGTGAATGCCGGCGAGCTTGCCGCCGACCGACGCGGCGAGCAGCAGCGCGGCGACCGCGAACACCGATGCGCCGCCCATGCCCCATTGCGTCTTGAGGCCGGTCGACAGGAAATAGACGGGCATCACCGCGAGCAGGATGGTGCCGCGGAACCGGTCCATCCGCGCCTCGCCGAACCAATGCGCGTCGAGCACCGCCCCCGCCAGAAACGCGCCGACCATGAAGTGCAGGCCGGCCCAGTCGGCGGCGAAGGCGCAGAGTGCGAGCCAGATCAGGCCGACGTACCAGCGATCGTTTTCCGGCAGCGCGCGCAACAGCTTGCGGATCGCCCAGGTGGCGATGGCGAAGCCGACGAGGAAGCCCGCCTGCCGGCCGACGCGGTTCCAGTCGAGCAGGATCAGCGCGAGCACGCCCCAGATCGCGATATCGTCGAGGCTGGCGTAGCGCAGCACGCGCTGGCCCAGCGGCGCGCGCAGAATGGCGAGCTTTTCCATCAGCAGCACGAGGATGGGGAGCGCGGTAACGGCGCAGGCCATGCCGATGCCGAGCACCACCTGCCAGTTCGCGCCGCTCGGCCCGCGCCAGCCGGGGTAGCGCAGGATGACGACCGCGGCGAGGCTGCCCGCGATCAGCGGCACGCCCAAGGCGAGGCCGGCGGTGACGCCTGTCTCGCGCCGCCGCTTCCATGCTTCGCCAACGTCGAGTTCCAGGCCGGCGACCCAGACGAACAGCATCACCGACCACCAGGCGATGCCGTTCAGCGCCCCCATCGTCGCGGGCGCGAAGACGAAGGCGTAATAATCGGGGAAGATCGCGCCGAGGATGCCGGGCCCCAGCAAGATGCCGCCGATGATCTGCACGACGACCAGCGGCGCCCAATAATCGGTCCGCCCCAGGCGCCACACCGCATAGGGCAAGGTGAAGATGATCAGGATGGCGAGGAGGAACACCTCGGTCGCCGACATTGCGTGCATGATCTGACAATACCCCCCGGTGCAGCGTGTCCCCCGACGCGCTGCGGCACGGGTGTTGCCCACTCCCATCCGCGTCCGCAATGCTTTTCTGGCCCGCGGTGGGACAGGTCTTCCGTTCGCTAACCCCATGAAAGAGCGGGGCGATCCGTTAACCGCGATTGGCGCTGGCGTGGCGCGGGGACGGGCGGCAGGATTGCGGCCATGACCCGTGCCCTGATCGCGCTCGCCCTTGTCGCCAGCCCCGCCTTTGCCCAGCAGCAGGCGCCGTTCACCGTCGTCGAGACGGGGCAGGGCTTCACCGATCTGCAGGAGGCGGTGTCGTCGATCCGCATGGGGACGGGGACGATCCGCATCGCGCCGGGCGTCTATCGGCAATGCGCGGTGCAGCAGGGCGGGCGCATCACCTTCCGTGCCGCGCAGCCGGGCACCGCGATCTTCGAAAAGACCGCGTGCGAGGATAAGGCGGGGCTGGTGCTGCGCGGGCAGGGATCGACGATCGATGGCCTCGTGTTCCGTGGCTATCGCGTGCCGGACGGCAATGGCGCGGGTATCCGTACCGAAATGGGCGACCTGACCGTCACCAACTCCATGTTCCTCGACAGCCAGGAAGGCATCCTAGGCGGCGAGCCGACAGGTCAGCGCATCCGGATCGACCATGCGACCTTTTCGGGGCTGGGCCAGTGCGACGAGACGCCCGATTGCGCGCACAGCATCTACTTGGCCAATCGCGGGCAGGTGACGATCACCAATTCGCGCTTCGAACGCGGTCGCGGTGGGCATTACGTCAAGCTGCGCGTGCCGAATGTGACGATCAGCGACAACAGCTTCGACGATACGGCGGGGCAGAAGACCAATTACATGATCGATTTGCCGGAGGGCGCGCGGGGGCTGATCACGCGCAATACCTTCGTGCAGGGAAGAGCCAAGGAGAACCACAGCGGCCTGATCGTCGTGGCGGCCGAAGCGAAGACCTACCCGTCCGCGGGGCTGCGGATCGAGGGCAATGACGCGCGGCTGGCGCCGGGGGCGCCGACCAATCCGGCGTTCGTCGCGGACCTGAGCCACGAGCGGCTGGCGGTGGGCGCGAACCGGCTGGGGCCGGGGATCCGGATGTTCGAGACGCGGTGAGGGCGGGCGCCCGACGACCGCAAGCGTCATGCCAGCGTAGGCTGGGATCTCGTGATTGTCTGGCGGTGCAGGAGCCGCGGGAGATCCCAGCCTTCGCTGGGATGACGATGAGGCGGGGTTGGTTGGGGGCGGAGAGCCGCTACTTCAGTTGCTTCGGGTCCACCACGACGTAGCGGATGCGGGTGCGGTTCCAGGTGTAGGTGATGTGGACCAGGCCGTCGCGGGTTTGGATGACGGCGGGATAGGCGTAGCCGTCGGGCATCGGCTTCGATTCCAGCGTCAGCGCTTTATGCCATTCGACGCCGTCCGCCGACAGGCCGATGTTGAGCGGCCAGCGCGGGCCGTCGCCGGGCGTGTCGGGGCGGTGCGCGGCGTGGTTGTAGATGATGAGCTGGCGCCCATCCTGCAGCGTCACCGCATCGGTGCCGGCATTGGGATTGGGGAGATCGATCGCGGCGAGCGGTGACCAGCTCTTGCCGTCGTCCTTCGACCAGCTCATCGCCAGCGCGCCCTGGCGGGTGCGGGCGATCAGTTCGAGGCGGCCGTCGGGGTAGCTCAGCACGCTCGGCTGGATCGCCTCGATATTCATCGGCGAGGGGATTTCCGCCTCCGTCTGCCACGTCTTGCCGCTATCGGCGGAGCGTTCCATCTTGAGGAACCAGCGGTTCTTTTCGGGCGTGCCGACTTCGCGGCTGGACGGCGCGAGCCAGCTGCCGTCGCGCGTCACGAACATCTTGTTCTTGATCGGGCCGAGGATGCCGTCGGGCAGGCGCGTCGGCGCGCTCCAGTGGCGGCCGCCGTCGGTCGAGGTGATGACCATGCCCCACCAGTCGCGCGGGTTGGGGCCGATCTTGTAGAACAGATGGAGCGGCTGGCCCGCGGGCTGGAACAGCACCGGGTTCCAGGTGGGGTAGAGCTTGCCGTCCGCGCCCCGGCCATCGGCGACCGCGACGGGCTTGTCCCAGCCCTTCGCGGTGTGGCGGGCGAACCAGATCTTCACGTCCGGCCGGCTTTCGCCGCTGCCGCCGAACCAGGCGGCGGCGAGGGTGCGGTCGGGGAGTTCGACGATCGTCGAGGCGTGTGCTTGGGGATAGGGCGGGGCGGCGTCGATGAATTGCGATTGCAGGATGGGGCTGGGCTGCGCCGCGGCGGGGGTGGCGAGCGCCGCGACGGTCGCGATGGCGATCGACAGGCGTCCCACCCACATCGTCACCCCGGACTTGGTCCGGGGTCCGCCGGGCCGCAAGGGCAGCGCGCGAGCCTCCAGCCGTCCCCCTCGCCGCGGAGTGGACCCCGGAACGAGTCCGGGGTGACGGGGGGTGTGGGGCAAGGGGTGCGGCAGATCGTGCGTCATCGTGCGCAGGTATCGCCGGTGCCGGGGTCGAGGTCCAGACAGCGGCCGTCGAGGCCCTTTACCGGCAAGTGGATCGTCGCGGCGAGCGTCGGCGCGATGTCGACCGTTTCCACCGACAGCGGCTGTTCGAAGCCGGCGATGCCCTTGCGCCAGAACAGGATCGGCACGCGGCGGTCGTAATCCCAGGGGCTGCCGTGGGTTTCGATGTAGCCTTCCTTCGGCTCCTCGATCGTCGTCACCCGCGGCTTTAGCAGGACGAGCAGGTCGCCCGACACGTCCGGGTTGAACGAGGCACGCGCGCGCTCGATCAGCGTCCAGTTTTCGGGTGGCGTGGTGGCGAAGGGCGTGGCGCCGATCTGCGCGCGGGTGAAGGCGCCGGCGACCTGCGGCATGGCGGCGAAGCGCTTCTGCGCCTCGGCCAGCACGCGCGGGCGCAGCGCGGCGGGCAGATCCTTGCCGAGATAGACGTCGCCCTCCGCGCCGACCAGCGCAGGCACGGTGAGGCCGAACTCGCGCATCAGCGCGGCATTCACCACCTTGATCGAGGCGTCGCCGGAGACATGCTCCTCCATCGGCATCGCATGCTGCTGCTGGCGTTCGGTCATGTCGTGCGCGCCGTGATCGGCGGTCAGCACGACCTCGTAATCGATGCCCCAGCTGTCGAGCGTGTTGAGGAAGCTGCCCAACGTGTGATCGAGCTGGTCCATCTGGATGCACATTTCGGTGCCCTGCGTGCCGAGCGCATGGCCGATATAATCGGTCGCCGAGGCGCCGATATCGATGATGTCGGTCTGCGGCCCCTTGCCGAGGCCCATGTCCTGGATCAGCCCCGCGGCGATCGCGAACACCGCGGCATCGCTGGCGGGCGAGACGCGGAAGCCCTTGAGGTCGCCCGCCGCCCGCGCGAAGCGGCCCTGGCCGTAGACCTTGCCCGCCACCGTGATCGGCCGGTCGAGCGCCTGGCAATAAGAGGGCAGCGGCAGCGGTTCCTGGGGCTTGGCGACCAGCGCCGCCACGGCGTCGCGGCCGCGCTGTACGGCGCGGGGCACGGGCCGGCCGGCGTAGGTGGAATAGGTCTTTCCGTCCCACCACCACAGTTCATCGACCTTGTGGCCGCCCATCATCACCGCGGCGCGATCCTTGCCGGCGACCGAGACGACGCGGGTGCGCGGATCGGCGGCCTTCATCATCTCGCCGAGCGTCGGCACCTTCAGATGCTTGTCGCTGACGACATAATGTTCGTGATCGGTGCCGGGGACGGTTTCGTCCTCGGTGCAATAGACGATCTTGTCGGCGCGCGCGATGCCCTGCTCGACCCAGTTGTTGGCGACGATGCCGGTGTGCGCCGGGCGCATGCCGGTGAGGATCGTCGAATGGCCGGGGCACGTCTCGGTCGCGGCATGGCTCTGATAGCCCGACGGGAAGACGACGCCGGTCAGCAGGCGCGCGAAGCCTTCGGTGAAGTGGTTGCGATATTGCTGGAACAGGTCGGCGGAGAATTGGTCGACCGAGATGGCGACGATCAGCTTCGGCGGCGTCTTGGGCGCGGTGCTGGTCGCGCCGGGAGCGGGGGCGGACGTCGGGATGCGGGGCGCGGGGCTCGGTTCGGGGCGAAAGCCCGGCGCGGGCGCGGTTTGAGCGATCGCCGGCGCGGCGGCGGTGGCGAACAGGGCGGCGGCGATCAGCGCTTTCATCGAGGGTACTCGTGTTACGAAACCGCCGCCGCTATGACGGGCGGCGATGGATCGGGCAAGAATGGGCGAGCCGCGAACGGCGGTGATGGCGATGCGCGCGCTGTGTTGCGCGCTGATGACGATTCTGGCGAGCCTGTGGGCGATGCCGGCGACGGCGGACCTCGCCCCCGCCGGCGGCGCGCCGCACCTTGCCATGCAGCTGGTGCCGGAGAGCGACAGTCCGCGGGCCGGCCAAGCGCTGACGATCGCGATCGCGACGCAGCCCGAAAAGGGCTGGCACGGCTATTGGCGCAACCCGGGCGATGCGGGGTTCGCGCCCGCGCTGCAATGGACGCTGCCCAAGGGCGTGACCGCTGCGCCCGACCTGCAATGGCCGGTGCCCTCGACGCTCGTCGTCGCGGGGCTGATGAATTACGTGTACGAGGCGCCCTATGCGCCGCTCGCGACGCTGCGGGTGCCGGCGGGGCTGGCCAAGGGCACCAAGCTGCCGGTGCGGCTGGCGATCAACTATCTCGTCTGCACCGATACGATCTGCGTGCCCGAGGCGCAGGCGCTGAGCCTGGACCTCACGATCGGGGACGGTGCACCGTCGCATGGCGCGGACTTCGACCGCTGGCGCGCGGCGATCCCCAAGCCGCTGGATGCCGCCGCGACCTATCAGGTGAAGGACGGCAAGCTGGTGATGAGCGTGCCGCTGCCCGCCGCGGCCAAGGTCTCCGACGTCGCCTTCTTCCCCTACGGTCCCGACATGGTGAAATATGCGGCGCCGCAGAGCGTGACGCGCGATGGCGACCGGTTGCTGCTGACCACCGAGGGCGCGCCGAAGGGCGACATTGCGGGTGTGCTGCGCATCGGCCGCGACCTGGGGCTGAGCGTGACCGCCAAGCCCGGCGTGGTGGCCTCACCCGACGATCGCAGCGGCTGGATGGCGGCGCTGCTCGCCTTTGCCGGCGCGGTGCTGGGCGGGCTGATCCTGAACGTGATGCCGTGCGTGTTCCCGATCCTGAGCCTGAAGGCGCTGCACCTGGCACGCGGCGGATCGGACGAGCGCGCGGCGCGGATCGATGCGCTGGGCTATATGCTGGGTACGGTGCTGATGTGCGTCGGGCTGGGGGCGCTGATCCTGGCGCTGCGGGCGGGCGGGTCGGCGGTCGGCTGGGCGTTCCAGTTGCAGGACCCGCGTATCGTCGTGCTGCTGATCGCGCTGACCTTTGCGATCACGCTGAACCTCGCCGGGCGGTTCGAGGTGCCGGTACCCGCCTTCGCCAGCCATGGCGGGGCGGCGGGATCGATCGCGACCGGAGCGCTCGCCGCCTTCGTCGCGACGCCGTGCAGCGGGCCGTTCATGGGCGCGGCGCTGGGGGCGGCGCTGGTGCTGCCGTGGCCGGCGGCGCTCGCGGTGTTCGCGGGGCTGGGGCTGGGGCTGGCGCTGCCGTTCCTCGCCATCGGCTTCGTGCCGGCGCTGCGACGGCGGTTGCCCAAGCCGGGCCTGTGGATGGAACGGTTCCGCCGCGTGCTGGCCGTGCCGATGGCGCTGACGGTGCTGGCGCTGTTGTGGCTGGCGTGGCGGCAGGCGGGGACGATGGGGCTGGCGCTGGGCCTCGCCACGCTGGTGGCGACGGGCGTGATCCTGAGCCTGGGCGGCACGCGGCAGCGGCGGGGCGATGGCTTCGGCTGGGCGCTGGCTTTGGCGGCGCTGGTGGTGCCGGCGGGACTGGCGGCGGCGCTGACCGGCGGGGCGGTGAAGCCCGCGCATACCGGCGGCGATGCGTTCAGCGAGGAACGGCTGGCGAGCCTGCGCAAGCAGGGGCGGCCGGTCTTCGCCTATTTCACTGCGGACTGGTGCCTGTCGTGCAAGGTCAACGAAGCCTCGTCGATCGACACGAACGCGACGCGCGCGGCATTCGAGCGCAACAATGTCGCGGTGCTGGTGGGCGACTGGACCGATGGCGATCCGGCGCTGGGGCGGTTCATCCAGGCGCATAACCGCGCGGGCGTGCCGTTGTATCTTTACTATGCACCGGGGGCGAGCGAGCCGCGGGTGTTGCCGCAGGTGCTGACGCCGGGGATGCTGGCGGAGCTTAAGTAACCCTCCTCCCTGGCGGGGGGGACTTGGCAGATTCTTCCCTGTGGAACTGGTTGAATATTCCCCTCTTGTGCGGCGCAGCGATTCCTCGCAGCATGGAACCGAAGCTGGCAGGGGGGCTTTATCGTTCCGATGGGGAAACGACCGGCGTTCGACGAGATCATGGGGCAGCACGGCGATACGCCGCCGCGGCCCGAACTAGCAGCCTTGGGCACGTGGCTCGCCGATACCCCGGATGACGATCTGCGCCGTCGCCAGCAGGCGGCGGAAAATACGTTCCGCCAATTGGGCATCACCTTCGCCGTCTATGGCGACACCGACACGCGCGAACGGATCATCCCGTTCGACATCGTGCCGCGCGTCTTTCTGCACGACGAATGGGCGCGCCTGTCGGAAGGACTTGTGCAGCGGGTCGAGGCGATCAACGCCTTCCTCGACGACATCTATGGCGAACGCCGGATCCTGAAAGAGGGCGTGCTGCCCGCCGACCTGATCTTGGGCAACCCGCAGTTCCGGCCCGAAATCGCCGGCATGCGCCCGCCGCACGGCATCTGGGCGCATATCTGCGGCATCGACTTGGTGCGCACCGGGCCAGATCAGTTCTTCGTGCTGGAGGACAATGCGCGCACGCCGTCGGGGGTGAGCTACATGCTCGAAAACCGCGAGGCGATGGTGCGGCTGTGCCCCGAGCTGTTCCGCGAATATCGCGTCGAGCCGGTCGACAGCTATCCCGACCGCCTGCTCCAGACGATGAAATCGGTGGCGCCACCGGGGCGTGGCAGTCAGCCGGTGTGCGTCGTGCTGACGCCGGGCCATTACAATTCCGCCTATTACGAGCACAGTTTCCTTGCCGATTCGATGGGGATCGAGCTGGTCGAGGCGGCCGATCTGGTGGTCGACGACGATCGCGTCTGGATGCGGACGATCGCAGGCCGCGTGCAGGTGGACGTGATCTATCGCCGGATCGACGACGATTTCCTCGATCCACTGGTCTTCCGCCCCGATTCGATGCTGGGCGTGCCGGGGCTGATCGCCGCCTATGCCGCGGGCAATGTCGCGATCATCAACGCGCCAGGCAACGGCATCGCCGACGACAAGGCGATCTACAGCTATATGCCGGAGATCGTCCGCTTCTATTCGGGCGGCGAGGCGAAACTGCCCAATGTCGAGACGTGGCGGTGTCGCGAGCCAGAGGCTTTGTCCTACGTGCTCGATCACCTCGACGAGGTGGTGGTGAAGCTGGTCGACGGGTCGGGCGGCTATGGCATGCTGGTCGGCCCGACCGCGACCAAGGCGGAGATCGAAGCGTTCCGCGCGGCGCTGATCGCCGAGCCGCACCGCTATATCGCGCAGCCGACGCTGGCGCTGTCGACCGTGCCGACGCTGACCGATGCGGGCGTCGCGCCGCGGCATGTCGATTTCCGCCCTTTCGTACTGACCGGATCGTGCGGGGTGCAGGTGGTGCCGGGCGGCCTGACGCGCGTCGCGTTGAAGGAGGGGTCGCTGGTCGTCAATTCGAGCCAGGGCGGCGGGACGAAGGACAGTTTCGTGCTGATGGCGGAAGAGACGCCGCGGCTGGGGCAGACGCAGACGATGGGTGGCATGACGCAGAGCCAGGGGGGCGGGGCATGAGTGTGTCGCACCATTACCCACGAACCCTCCGTCACCCCGGACTCGTTCCGGGATCCACCGGGCCGCGGGGGCAGCGCCTGAGCCTCCAGCCATCCCCCTCGCAGCGGAGTAGACCCCGGAACGAGTCCGGGGTGACGGGGAGCGTGGGGCAGGTGTCGCGTGCTATGCTGGCTGGGGAGCGCGCCGCATGATGCTCTCTCGCACCGGCGCGTCGCTCTACTGGCTGGGCCGCTATCTTGAGCGCGCGGATTTCATCGCGCGGTTGATCGAGGCGACCGTGCGGCTGGACGTCATGTCGTCGCGGCCGGCGGGGGAAATCGCCTGGTCGTCGGCGCTTGCCGTCACCGAAACCGAAGAGGCGTTCGCGGCCAGCGGGGCCGCACTGCGGCAGACCGACGTGGTCCGCTTCCTGACCGTCGATACCAGCCACCCGGGTTCGGTCGTCCGCTGCCTCGACCGGGCGCGCGACAATGCCAAGGCGGTGCGCACCGCGCTGAGCCGCGAGGCGTGGACCGCGATCAACCGCGCCTGGCTGGTGTTCGAAAACCGCAACCAGGTGGGCGACACCGCGCAGACGCTGAGCCTGGTCGAGGCGGTGAAGAACGAGACGCGGGGGTTCGAGGGCGCGGTGCACCAGATGCTGCGCAACCAGTCGCACTGGTTCATCCGGCTGGGTCAGGCGGTGGAGCGCGCCGACAACACCGCGCGGTTGCTCGACGTCAAATACCATATCCTGCTGCCCGAGGGCGAGGCGGTGGGCGGCGTGGTGGATCGCGACCAGTGGACGACGATCCTGCAGACCGTGTCCGCCGTCACCGCCTATCGCTGGCTCTATTCGGATGGGCTGACGCCGGCGAACGTCATCGACCTGCTGATCGCCAACCGCGATCTGCCGCGCAGCCTGCTCGCCTCTGCCGAGACGACGGTCGATCTGCTCGGGCTGCTCGCCGAGCGCACCGGCGCGCATGGCGAGGCGGACCGGATGGCGCGGATGCGCGCCGCGCGGCTGGGGCGGACGCGGTCAGGTGAGGTGATTGCCAGCGGGCTTCACCAATATCTGCAAGCCTTCATCCGCGAAAACGGCCAGTTGCACGAGGCGATCGGCCGCCAGTTCCGGTTCGGCTGATGCGCCTTTCGATCGACCACCGCACCGTCTATCGCTTCACCGAGCCGCAGAGCCGGCTCGTCCAGATGCTGCGCATGACGCCCGAAAACAGCCATGACCAGACGGTGGCGCGCTGGCGGATCGATGTCGATCACGATGCGACGATGCGGCGCGGGCGCGACGGCTTCGGCAATGCGGTGACGATGCTGTACGTCGAAGGGCCGCTGCTCGACATCGAGATTGCGGTGCGCGGCGAGGTGTTGACCAGCCATTCCGACGGCGTGGTGCGCGGCGTCAACGAGGTGTTGCCGCCCGCGGTGTTCCTGCGCGCGACCGATGCGACGCCGCGCGATCCTGCGATCGCCGCCTATGCGCGCGAGGCGGTGGCGGGTGCGGACGGCGTGATCGCGCAACTGCATCGGCTGAACCATGCGTTCCATGGCCGCTTCGCGCTCGACCGGCGGCGGCCGGAGGCGGGGCTGAGCGCGGCGGTGGCGTTCACGCGCGAGGCGGCGACATCGCGCGATCTGGCGCAGATGTTCGCGGTGGCGGCGCGCAGTCTCGACATTCCGGCGCGCTATGTGTCGGGGTATAGCATCGTCGAAGGATCGCTGCGCCCGACGCCGCATGGCTGGGCGGAGGCGCATGTGCCCGGGCTGGGCTGGGTAGGGTTCGATCCCTGCACGGGGCGCTCGCCGCAGGAGGAAAGCGTCCGCGTCGCGGCGGCGCTGGATGCGGCGGGCGCGGCGCCAGTGGCGGGATCGCGGCTGGGGGAGGGCGAGGAAGAGCTGGACGTCGCGGTGAAGGTGTCGGCGGCGCAATAGTTGCGCGTGCGTTTTTTCGCGCGGGCGGGATGCATGTCCGCTGACGGCGGGACTTGATTCGAGACGGTAGCGCGTCTGGATTCCCGCCTGCGCGGGAATGACGATTTGGGGGGGGGCGTTTCGCGCATCCTCTTCGTCATCCTTGTGGACGCCGAAATCCACGGGGCCAGAACGCCGGTTGGCGGGTGATGCGGCAAGGACATCGCATCCATGGATTCCGGCCTGCGCCGGGATGACGGAGGGGGGCATCCGTGACCATCACCGCCCGTCACAAACGCAGTTAACCGGATCACAACTCCGCGGGCGCTAGGCGGGCAGCGTGGGGTATGTCCGCATCTCGAGGCTGCGATACGCATGGGTTGGCGTGATGCTGGTCAGCGCTGCGTCGTGCGTGCCGCCGCGACAAGGCGTCGACCGCGTGTCGCAAGCGGTGCCGCCGCCGACGCCGCGGCAGTTGCTGCGCGATCTGGCGCTCGACGTGCCGGGCGATCTGCCGGGGCTCGCCGGGCTGCCCGCGAGCCTGCGCGATGCGGTGGACGGCGACGATGCCGCCGCGGCGGTGGCGACGCAGGCCGCGCCGCCCTTCCTCGCGCAGATGCAGAGCCAGGAGGATGCGGCGCGCGCCACCGACTGCCTGACCGCCGCGGTCTATTATGAGGCGCGGTCCGAACCCGTCGATGGCCAGCGTGCCGTCGCGCAGGTGGTGCTGAATCGCGTGCGCGATCGTGCCTTTCCGCACAGCGTCTGCGGCGTGGTGTTCCAGGGATCGACGCGGCGCACGGGGTGCCAATTCTCCTTCACCTGCGACGGATCGATGGCGCATCGCCGCGAACCCTATGCCTGGGCGCGGGCGCGCAGCGTGGCTGAGGCGGCACTGGCGGGCAACGTCTATGCGCCGGTGGGTGGCGCGACCTTCTACCACACCGATGCGATCCTGCCGTGGTGGGCGTCCAGCCTGACGCGGATCGGGTCGGTCGGCGCGCATATCTTCTATCGCTGGCGTGGCGCCATGGAGAGCGCGCTCAGCTTCCGCGCGGCCTATGCGGGCGTCGAGCCGGGCGTGGTCGCGGGCGGGGGCGACGGCGGTGCGCAGCCGCAGGTCGCGACGCTGTACCGCGACAGTCAGGACGATCGCGGCGTCACGGTGCATCGCGGCCGGATGACGCCGGTGGCGAGCGTCGCCGAGGCGCCCGCGACCGGTGCCGCCACGGCCGATGCGCCTGCCCCACGGATGATGATCGCGGCGGGCGTTCGCGTGCATCGCGGCAGCGAAGCGCCGCGGCGCCTGGTCACCGAGGGCGCGGTGATCGGCGCCGAATCCGACCCGACCTGATCCGCGTCAGGCGACCGCCATCGTATCGGGCAGTGACGGCGGCGCGAGTTCCTCGTCGGTCAATGCACGCCAGCCGTTGGGGCCGAGCATCTCGATCGGGCGATAGCGCGTCTTATACGCCATGCGCGCCGACCCCTTCACCCAATAGCCGAGGTAGACATACGGCAGGCCGCTGTCCCGCGCGCGCAGGATATGGTCCATGATGATGTAATTGCCGAGGCCCGGCCGCGCGGTCGCCGGATCGTCGCCATCCGCATCGAAGAAGCTGTAGATCATCGACAGCCCATCCGCCTGCCGATCGGTGAGGCAGGCACCGACCAACTGGCCGCGCACGCCCCCGACCGAGGGGGTGCGATATTCGATAACGTGCGAATTGACCGGGGAATGCTCGACCATGTCGGCATAATCCTCTTCGTCCATCCCCGCCATGCCGCCGCCTGGATGACGCGCGCCGAGATAGCGGCGCAGCAGCTGGAACTGTTCGTCGGTCGCCCAGGGGCGGCAGGCGCTGACCTCCAGATCCTCGTTGCGGCGAAGGAGCTTGCGCTGCGTCGCATTGGGCACGAATTCGTCGGTGACGACGCGCACCGACACGCAGGCGGCACAACCGGCGCACGAGGGGCGATAGGCGACGCCCTGCGACCGGCGAAAGCCGATGCGGCCGAGCGCGTCGTTCAGCTCGGCAGCGTGCGGGCCGGACAATTCGGTGAAGACCTTCCGCTCCTGCCGGCCCGGCAGATAGGGGCAGGGCGCGGGCGTGGTGACGAAGAAGCGCGGAAAGCGAAAAGGCGCAGTCACCGCCGGCAAACCCCCGAAGCAGACAGGCGCATCATACGCCGCGGCGACATATGAATCACCCCGTCCGTCCTGAAAAGCGGCTTTACCATCAAAGAAGGTTAATCGGCGGCAGAGAGTCTTTCCAGCACTGACCATTGGTCCGATCCGGGACATTGGGTGCGCATATTGCGCTGCACCCATATTGCTGCGGTGCGGGAACTTCAGTCCGAATGGGACGTTGGCCTCGTCCCTAGGTGTAACTTCGGAGTTGACTGATGACCAAGATTGCAGGCTCGCTCGCCGCGCTCGCGCTGACCACCGCCTCGATCGCCACGCCGGCGTTCGCGGCTCCCGTGAACCCCGCCGCGTCGCTGTCGGTCGCCAAGTCGGTTCGCGCCAGCGCCCCGTCGGCGCAGAAGAACAAGCTCGCCGGTGGCGGCCTGCTCGCCGCGATCATCGCCGCCAGCGTGGTGGCGATCGGTGTCGTCGCGATCGTCGATGACGGCAATTCCGACAGCAACTGAGCTTTCGCTCAGCTGCAAAGCGGGGGTCGCGCCATGACGCGGCCCCTTTTTTGTGTCACGTTCACCGAAGACGTTCGGCGACACGCATCGTTGTAGCGGGATGCGGGGCGTTTGTGATCCGTCTGATCGGGGGGGGGGGAATCATGCCGGCATTTTGGGTTATCGCACTGGCGCTGTCGATGCCGACACCTGCGCAAGCGGTTACGCCCCCCGAGACGTGCACGTTGCTGCAAAAGGCCTATCGAATATCGACAGGCGAAGGGCACGACACCGATCTGTCGACGGTCGGACCTGCAAAGACGGACCCGTCGCCTCTGGCGAAGTATAGGCCGGAATTCCGAAGCTATACCGGCTTGACCCCCGGCGAGTTTGCGGACCTGCAGGCCAACGAGGCGGCGGCTGTGTCCCCCGGTTTCGTCCCGCAGTGCGCATGGGACAAAGACGACTCCGTGGGGGAGAAGAGCGGCTATGCGGTTGCGTTCAGCGCTCCCATCCTGTCGACCGATCGCCGCATCGCTCTGGTGGAAGTGTCTTACAGCAAAGGTATTTCCGCCCACGGGGGCCTGTGCATCATGCGGCTTTCGCCCGCAGGATGGAACGGACGCTGCATAAATGCGTGGAGTATCCGCTAGCTCCTACGCCTGCTCTACCATGCTCGTTTCGAAGCCGCCTTCGCGTAGGGCGGCGATCAGGCAGTTGAGGTGGTCGCGGTCGCGGGCTTCGCATTCGATGTCGGTGACCAGGCCCTTCGCCGGCAACGAGGTGAAGATGCGCTGGTGATAGACTTCGATGATGTTGACGCGCTGTGCGTCGAAGATGCGCGCGACATTGTAGAGCGCGCCGGGCTGGTCCTGCAGCCGCACGCGCAGGCGGGCGAGGCGGCCCGACCGGGCGAGGTCGCGGAGCAGCACGTTGGCGAGGAGGCGCGTGTCGATATTGCCGCCGCATAGCACGATGCCGACGGTGCGGCCCTTGAACCGCTCCGGATAGGCCATCAGCGCGGCGAGGCCGGCGGCGCCTGCTCCCTCGACCACCGTCTTTTCGATCTGGAGCAGGAGGCTGACCGCCTCTTCCAGATTGCGTTCGCCGACCAGCACGATGTCGTCGACCAGCTCGGCGACCATGCGCGAGGTGATGCCGCCGGGCTCCTTCACCGCGATACCCTCGGCCAGCGTGTCGCCAGCGCAGGGCAAAGCGGTGCCGCGGATGCGATTGTACATCGAGGGAAAGAGTTCGGCCTGTACGCCGATCACCTCGATCGGATGGTCCGCCGCGCGCGCGACGACGCTGTTGCCCGAGATGAGCCCGCCGCCGCCGATCGGGATCAGCAACGTATCGAGGCTCGGCACGTCCTCCAGCATCTCGACCGCGACGGTGCCTTGGCCGGCGATGACGCGTGGGTCGTCGAACGGGTGAACGAAGGTGACGCCGCACTCCGCCTCCAGCACGCGGGCATGGGCATAGGCCGCATCGAACGTGTCGCCTTCCAGCACCACCTTGGCCTTGTGGCCTTCGGTCTGCGTCACCTTCACCGTCGGTGTGGTGCGGGGCATCACGATCGTAGCAGGGATGCCGAGGCGGTTGGCGTGATAGGCAAGGCCCTGCGCATGATTGCCGGCCGAGGCGGCGATGACGCCCTTCGCGCGCGCTTCCGGCGACAATTGCAGCAGCGTGTTGAGCGCACCGCGCTCCTTGTACGCCGCGGTGAACTGCAGATTCTCGAACTTCAGGAACACCGTGGCGCCGGTCATCTCGCTCAGCGTCTTGCTGATCAGCGTCGGCGTGCGGACGATGGCGTCGCGAATGCGGGCGTGGGCGGCGTACACATCGTCGATGGAGACGGGGAGCGAGGCGGTGTCGGCAGGGTTCGTGGCCATGGCGCCGAGCTAGACCATCTGGTGCGGCGGGGGAACACCGCTTATGCGCTGAGGCTATGGCACGATCGGCTTTGACAATAGTGGCGGCGCTGGCCGCGGTTCTGGCGACTTCGCATGCGGCCGGGGCCGACGGGCTGGTCGACAACGTCAACGGCATGACGCTGGACAAGGACGGCAAGGTCGTCCGCTTCCAGGCGATGCTGGTCAATGCGCAGGGCGCCGTCGTCAGGTTGTTGTCCGCAAAGGACAAACGGCCGGAGAAACTCGATTGGCGGGCCGATATGAAGGGCAAATACCTGCTGCCCGGTATGATCGACGCGCATGGCCATGTGATGGAATTGGGCTTCCGCGCGCTGGAGCTCGACCTGTCGGATACGAAGAGCCTCGCCGACGCGCAGACGAAGATTGCGGCCTATGCGCGCGCCAATCCCGACAAGGCGTGGATCATCGGCGGTGGCTGGAACCAAGAGACGTGGGGGCTGGGCCGATTCCCGACGACCGCCGATCTGGATGCGGCGGTCGCCGATCGTCCGGTGTGGCTGGCGCGCGCCGACGGCCATGCCGGCTGGGGCAACAGTGCTGCGCTGAAGGCTGCAGGCGTCACCGCCAAGAGCGTGTCGCCGGCGGGCGGACGGATCGAGAAGGCGGCGGGGGGGCAGCCTGCGGGCGTGTTCGTCGATGCCGCACAGGACCTGGTGGTGAAGATCCTGCCCCAGCCACTGGGCAAGGACCGCAACGCCGCCTTCCTGAAGGCGCAGGAGATCCTGCTCGGCTATGGCGTCACCGCGACCGCCGACATGGGCACGAGCATCGACGACTGGCTGACCTATCGCCGGATCGCGGACCTCGGCGGCCTGCGCGTGCGCATCATGAGCTATGGCATGGGGGTGGATACGACGGTGCAGATCGGCGGCACCGGCCCGACGCCGTGGCTGTACGACGACCGGCTGAAGCTGGTCGGCGTCAAGCTCTACGCCGATGGGGCGCTGGGGTCGCGCGGCGCATGGCTGAAGGCGCCCTATGCCGATGCGCCGGGCCAGACGGGCGCGGGATTCATGAACGACACCGTGCTGCGCAACCGGATGAGCCGCGCGGCGATGGACGGCTATCAGGTCGCGGTGCATGCGATCGGCGACCGTGCCAATGCCGAGGTGCTGGATGCGATCGACGAGATGGCGCAGACCTACAAGGGCGACCGGCGCTGGCGCGTCGAGCATGCCCAGATCGTCGATCCCGTCGACCTGCCGCGCTTCGGCAAATATGGCACGATCGCGTCGATGCAGCCGGTCCATGAGACGAGCGACCGGCTGATGGCCGAGGCGCGGCTGGGGCCGCAGCGGCTGGCAGGCGCCTATGCCTGGGCGTCGATGCTGCGCAACGGCGCGAAGCTGGCGTTCGGCTCCGATTATCCGGTCGAGAGGCCTGATCCCTGGGCAGGCTGGGCGGCGGCATTCACGCGCCAGGGCCCCGACGGCCAGCCGTTCGGCGGCTGGCAGCCGCAGGAGGCGATCACGCGCGAACAGGCGTGGTGGGCCTATACCGGTGGCGCAGCCTATGCGGGCTTTGCCGAGGATCGCTTCGGCCGCCTTGCCCCCGGCCAGAAGGCGGACTTCGTCATCGTCGATCGCGACCCCCTGCTCGCCTCGCCCGCAGACCTGCGCGCGACGAAGGTTGAACAGACGTGGATTGGCGGGCAGAAGGTGTGGCAGCGCAAGTAGCGGCGGATCAGGATCGCTGCGCGTCCTGATAGAGTAGCAGGATTGCGACGCGACGATTGCGTTCGTCGCGGGGCGCTCCGGCGATCATTGGCAGGCGATCGGCGACGCCTTCGATCCGTTCGAACCGGACCTCTGCCACCCCATGGTCGGCGAGGCGCTGGCGGGTGCTCTCTGCCCGGCTGGCGGACAGGATCCAGTTGTTCATGCGTCGCGCGTCGCCGTAGGCCAAGCTGTCGGTATGGCCGCGGATGACCAGCATGTTGGGCATGTCCTTGATCGCCTGCGCGATCGTGTCGACCAGCCGCGATGCTTCCCCATCCAGTGCGGTCGTGCCGCGCAGAAACATCGAGAATTTGGCATCGTCGACCAGATCGATGCGCAGCCCTTCGGGGACAGGCACCATGCGCACATGCCGCGCGACCTTGGCGAGGGCAGGATTCTTGGCCAGTTGCTCGGCGATATGTTGCTGGGCGCGGGCCACCGCCTGCCGGTCCTGTTGCGGCGTTACCGCCGGCACGGGGGGCGACCCTTTGTCGCCATTACCGGGTTGTGGCCCATTTGTGGCGTTATATCGTGAGGCACTTTTGACGGCCGCCGGGGTGACCGCGACGAGCGAGGCTGCTCCGGTGCCGACGATGCTGCCGCCCGCGCCCTTTGATTTCGTCTGCGCACCGGGGGTGAAATAATCGGCAATTCCCGTACGCTGCTTGTCGGTCGTCGCGCCGAGCAGCCACAAGAGCAGGAAGAACGCCATCATAGCGGTTACGAAGTCGGAATAGGCGAACTTCCACGCACCGCCGTGATGACCGCCGGCGGCGACGGTAATGCGTTTGACGACGATCCTGGTTGGCTGGTTGCTGCCGTGCGGCGCTGCGCGGGCCATCTGGCGGGTCGCTTATTTGCCGCGCATGCCGTCGAACACCTCGGCGAAGCCGGGCTGGTTCTTGTGCGCGATGCCGCTGCGGGCAGCTTCGATCACCAGCGGCTGCGGGTGACCGTGCAGCGAGGCGATGATGATCTGTTTCACCACATCGTAAATGGCGGCGTCGGCATGGATGATCTGCTTCAGTCGCCCGGCGAGTGGGTTGACGATGCCGTACGCCAGCAACACGCCCATGAACGTACCGACCAGCGCAGAGCCGATCATGCCGCCCAAGATAGTCGGTGGCTTGTCGATCGAGCCCATCGTCTTCACGATGCCGAGCACTGCGGCGACGATGCCGAGCGCCGGCAGCGAGTCGGCCAGGCTGGTCAGCGTATGCTCCGGCCCCTCGACCTCATGGTGATGCGTCTTGATCGCATGGTCCATGACCTCTTCCACCGCATGCACGTCGAGCGTACCCGACGACACCACGACCAGCCGCAGCGTGTCGGCGATCAGATTGACCAGCGTCTTGTCGGCGAGCAGGCGAGGATATTCGGAAAATATCGACGACGACTTCGGGTCCTCGACGTGTGGTTCAAGCGAGATCGGGCCATCCGCACGAAACATTTTCATCAGTCTGCCGACGAGGAAGATGACGTCGAGATAGTCCTGCTTCTTGTACTTGGGACCTTTGAACACCTTGGCGAGGCCGCCGCCCATCGCTTTAAGCTCGGCACCCGAATTACCGATGATCAGTGCGCCCGCCGCGGCGCCGCCGATGATGAGCATCTCGTGCGGAATGGCGTGAAACACGGGGCCGAGCGCGCCGCCGGTGATGGCGAAGCCGCCGAACACCATGCCGAGTAGAACAACGAGACCGATGGCTGGAAACATGTCCACTCGCGACGATGAAGGCATCCGCCGACACCGGGAGTGCGCGTGCTCACCGAACGATGCCGGCTCTCTCGCACGCAGTAAGCGCACAGGAGCCGACAGGATCGATTATGAGCACGGCCCCCCAGCCGACATGGTGATTTTTATATCGGACACAGACGCGCATGCAGAGGACGTGGCGTTCCATTTCCTTGTCCATTCGTTCCACCACGATCCGCCAAAGTGAGCAGCTGCGCAGGTCGATCAGACAAAGCTTTGAGAAGTAGAGGAAAATGCGGTTGTGATAGCCGCATCGGCTGCGGCGTTCCATCTTGGATCAATCAGCCAGTGCAAAGGGTTGGCAGAATGTCCGGTCCGGCCGTAGTGAGAGTTAAGCGCTGCATGATGACCCCAATTCCCTTCCAGCTTACCTCGGCCCCATGGCAGCGATAAGCGAACCACCGGTGGAGGAGCCGGCGAGCGTTCCGCAATTCACCTTGTCCTCGACCTTAGTCGGAGCGGCGCAGGGGCTGGCGAGCTTTGGCGAAGCCGTGGGCGACGTTTTCGCGATCGAGTGCGTCGGCGAGCCGAACGAATATGCGATCGATATGGCGGCCTGGCATCTCGGCACGATGATGACGGGGACGTTTCGGTCGTCCGCCCTGCGCTTTTCGCGGTCGCGGGCACTGGTCGCGCAGAGCGGTCTCGACCACATTCTGGTACAGCTGTACGTCGCGGGCGGCTTTGCCGGCGACGCCGATGGCCGCGACGTGCTGGTGGAACCGGGCAACGTCGTGATCTTCGACCTCTCGCGCCCCTTCCACACGCAGACGACGGACTTCACCAACATCAGCCTGCTGGTGCCGCGTGCCCATTTCGAGGCCGTCTTCGACGAACCGGCGGGGCTGCATGGCCTCGTCCTGTCGCAGGATCGCCATATGGTCGCGATCCTCGCTGCCTATGTCCAGGCGCTGGCCGAGCGCATGCCGCATCTGCTGCCCAAAGATGCCAGTGCCGCGGCGGTCGCGACGGCAGGACTGACGACGACCGTACTGAAAGAATATGCCGAATCCCCCGCGGTCGGTACGCCTGTCGTCTCCCCGTTCCGCGCGGCGGCGCGCCATATCGACGATCGCATTCACGATCCCGATCTGGACGTGGCGACGCTGGCGCATGAACTCGCCATGTCGCGGGCTACGCTCTACCGCGTGTTCGAACCGGTCGGTGGCGTTGCCGGTTATATTCGCCGCCGCCGCCTGACGGGCGCGGCCATGGCGCTGGCGGACCCCGCCAATCGACGCCGGACCGCTGCCGAAATCGGCTATGCGTGGGGCTTTACCAGCGAAACCGCCTTCAACCGGACGTTCAAGGCGGCCTTCGGCCTGACCCCGCATATCGCGCGCCAGCGCGGCGATCACGTCTGGGCGGCGGATGGTGAGGTGGATGAGACCGCCGAACAGCGCTTTGTCCGCTGGATGCGGTTGCTGCGTCCCTGACACCGGCCAAAGCGGTCTCACGCCAAAAGGGCCGCAGCACCCCCCGATGCTGCGGCCCTTCACTCCCGGATACTGGGGAGGGGTAAAACTGGTCGGTCAGGCGACCGCGACGACCTCTTCGGGTTCGCGCAGCACATAGCCGCGGCCCCACACGGTCTCGATGTAATTCTCGCCGTCGCAGGCCAGGCTGAGCTTCTTGCGCAGCTTGCAGATGAAGACGTCGATGATCTTGAGTTCGGGTTCGTCCATGCCGCCGTACAGGTGGTTCAGGAACATTTCCTTGGTCAGCGTGGTGCCCTTGCGCAAGCTGAGCAGCTCGAGCATCGCATATTCCTTGCCGGTCAGATGCACGCGCGCGCCATCGACCTCGACCGTCTTGGCGTCGAGGTTGACGGCGAGCTTGCCGGTGCGGATGACCGATTGCGAATGGCCCTTCGAACGACGGACGACCGCATGGATGCGGGCGATCAGTTCTTCGCGATGGAAGGGCTTGGTGACGTAATCGTCGGCGCCGAAGCCGAAGCTGCGCACCTTGCTGTCCATCTCGTTGATGCCGCTGAGGATGAGCACCGGCGTGGTCACGCGGGCGACGCGCAGCTTCTTCAGCACGTCATAGCCGTGCATGTCCGGCAGGTTGAGGTCGAGCAGGATGATGTCGTAGTCGTACAGCTTGCCGAGGTCCAAGCCCTCCTCACCAAGGTCGGTCGTATAGACGTTGAACCCCTCGGTGCCGAGCATCAGCTCGATCGCCTTGGCCGTGGTCGGCTCGTCCTCGATCAACAACACCCGCATCGCGTCGTCCCCTGTTGGCGAGGCCGCCAGCACCCCTGGCTCGCGGCTCACCCCGATTCATTAACCAAACGACATCTGAAGGCAAAAGGTTAATTCGGGATTAAGTGCGGACGTCAATCTTTACGATTTGCCGTCGTGGCGATCGGTATCGGCGTCCGGATCGTGCGGCGTCAGGTCGGGGCCGAGCAGCGTCTGGTGGCGGCTGCGCGGGATATCCTCGCCCAGCACCTCGCGCAGATACAGGCTGCGCACCAATGTGAAGATCACGACGAGCAGCGCCGCCGAGAAGAACAGCCCGAAGATGCCGAAGATCACGCCGATGCCGATGATCGCGAAGACGGTGATCGCCGGCGGGATCGAGACGACGCGCGCCTGGACGTAGGGGGTGATGAAATTGGTCTGGATCAACCGGACGATCGCATAGGTGGCGAGCGCACCGATCAGCGCACCATTGCCCTGCGTCGCGGCGAGGCCCAGCGCGGGGATCATCGCGGCGGTGGGGCCGACATAGGGGATGAACTCCGACAGGCCGGCGAGCAGCCCGAGCGCGGCGGCGGAGGGCACGCCCGAAATCCACAGGCCGATGCCGATCAGCAGCCCCATCGTCGTCATCAGGATCAGCGACGAACGCAGCCACAGCCGCAGCGTCGAGCCGACGTCGAACAGCGCATCCTCGATCGCCGGGCGCTTTGAGGGCGGGATCAGGAACAGGAAGCCGCGCTGGTAGATGCCGGGATCGGCGGCAAAAAAGGCCGCGCCGACGAGCAGCAAAATGCTGTTGAGGACCAGTTCGCCCGCGCCCTGCACCAAGCCGCCGACATCCTGCGCCGCCTTCGACCCGGCATAGGCCTGTTGCACCGCATCGACGATCTTGGCGCCGACCGGGCTTTGCGAGGCCCAGGCGGCAAGCTGGTCGAGCAGGTTGGGCAATTGCGTGACCAGCACGTTGACCTGTTCGCGGAACTGCACCCCGAACAGCCAGACGAGGAACGCGACGACGCCATAGGCGGTCGCCATACCGAGGCAGAAGGCGGTCCGGTCCGAGACGCGCAGGTGATCGCGGTAGAGGTCGGCGAGCGCATGGATGGCGATCGCGCCCAGCATCGACCCGAAGGCGAGGATCAGCAAATTGCCCGCGCGGAACAGCGCTGCGGCGACCGCTGCGATGATGAGCACGTAAAAGATGCGCCGGATGAAGCGCGCATCGTCGGAATCGGGGGCGAGACGGTTCACGCGGGACGGGGTGCGCTGGGCATGGGCTATCCTGACAGGATCGGGGGGCGGTGGACAAGAGGTGGGGGCAGTACTTCCGTGGGGCCGGATCGGTTCCGGTTGGGGCGCTTCGAGTTGGGCTGCGGTCCGGCCACAGGACCGACGTCATTCCCGCGGCGGTGTGCGCCACCCCCACCTTACACCTTTGTCATTTGAAATTTATCTGCCGACACGGCAGCCCGTTGGACGTAACAGTGTCGAGCGGACCCTAGCCCCATGAAAATCCTCCTGGTTGATGACGACCCCGTCCTGGCCGATTCGCTGGCGGATGAACTGACCGGCTTCGGCCACGCATTATCGACCGCGAGCGACGGGCGGGCGGCGCTGGCGGCGATCGATCAGGACGCCTTCGATGCGGTGGTGCTCGACCGGATGATGCCGCGGGTCGACGGCATTGCGCTGCTCGAGCGGCTGCGTGGCGATGCGCGATCGGTGCCCGTCATCATGCTGAGTGCGCGCGGCCAGTCCGACGACAAAATCAGCGGCCTGGCCGCAGGCGCCGACGATTATGTCGTGAAGCCGGTCGAGGCGGCCGAACTCCACGCGCGGCTGCAGGCGGTGGTGCGCGGCCGGCAATGGACGCGCGAGGCGAGCGACACGCTGCGCGCGGGCGATATCGTCGTCAGCCCGTCGCGCTTCCGGGCGTGGCGCGACGAGAAGCCGCTCGACCTTGCCAAGCTGGAGCTGAAGCTGCTCGCCGAACTGGTGCGCAATGCCGATACCGTGCTGACGCGCGCGATGCTGATCGAGCGGGTGTGGGGGTACGACTTCGAGCCCGACACCAATCTGGTCGACGTCTACATCCGCCGTCTGCGCCAGAAGCTGACCGCGCATGGCGGCGACGATCCTATCCAGACGATGCGCGGCGTCGGCTATCTGTTGCGTAGCTGACGCATGCCGCGGGGCCGGCGGCTGCGTGCGCCGCGATCGCTGCGGGCGCTGACCTGGATCTTCGTCGCGGCCATGATCGCGGCGACGCTGGGGACGGGCGTCGCCATCTATACCGCGCAGCGCCGTGCGATTGTCCAACTGGTCGACCAGCGTATCGCCACGGCGGTCGATGCCATCGCGC
Organism: Sphingomonas sp. S6; assembly: GCF_043498045.1. Taxonomy (NCBI): domain Bacteria; kingdom Pseudomonadati; phylum Pseudomonadota; class Alphaproteobacteria; order Sphingomonadales; family Sphingomonadaceae; genus Sphingomonas; species Sphingomonas sp. S6. The sequence goes on along the minus strand of NZ_JBIEOE010000003.1, from coordinate 87,124 downwards.
ACGAGGGCGAGCGGCCGATGCCGACGCCCGTGCTGGTCGAGCGGCTGCGCATGTTGGCGAGCGACCGCGACACGGGCGATATCGGTGCGATGCTGGTCGATGCGCAGGGACGGCAGATCGGCGGCAACGTCCGATTGCGCCAGGTGCCGCCGCGCGGCTTCAGCTCGCTGCACAGCGACGACGGGATCAAGGGGCTGACCGCGGGGCGCGCCTATACCGGTGACGTCGGCGATGGCCGGCGGCTGACGATGATCGCCGAGACCGAGCCGTTCGACGATTCGGGCACGGCGCGACTGCGCAGCTATCTGGCCGGTTTCGGATCGATCCTGCTGGTCGTTGGGGTGGGACTCGTGATGTTTTCGCGGCTTGTCGAGCGGCGGATCGGTGCGATGCGCGCGACCGCGGCGGCGATCGTCGATGGCGACATGCAGCGCCGCGTCCCCACCGAAGGCGATGGCGGGGCGTTCGATGCACAGGCGCACGCCTTTAACGCGATGCTCGACCGGATTGCCGAGCTGATGCGCGGGATCGCCGAAGTGTCGAGCGATATCGCGCACGACCTGCGCAGCCCGCTCGCGCGCCTCCGAGGCCAGCTCGTGCAGCTGGAACGGCGTGCCGAAACGCCGGCGATGCGCGACGGCCTGTCCACCGCGATCGCGCAGAGCGACACGATCCTTGGCATGTTCGCCGCGATCCTGCGCATCGCCGAGGTGGAGGGCGGCGCGCGGCGGGCGGGCTTTGCGCGCTTCGACCTCGGCGAACTCGTCGCGGAGGTCGGGGAGATGATGGCGCCGGTGGTCGAGGACGATGCGCATGTCCTGGTCTGCGATCCCGTCGCCGCGCTGCCCGTCCACGCCGATCGCCAACTGCTGACGCAGGTATTGGTCAATCTGATCGTCAATGCCGTGCGCCATACGCCGCCGGGGACGCGCATCATTCTGTCGGCCGTCGCGGCGAGGGGGCAGGCGATCGTCCGGGTCGCCGATAACGGGCCCGGCATCGCCGCGGTGGATCGCGCCACCGCCCTGCGGCGCTTCGGCCGGCTGGATGCGAGCCGGTCGACCGGCGGGTTCGGCCTGGGCCTGCCGCTCGCCGCGGCGATCGCGCGGCTGCATCATGGCGAGCTGTCGCTGGAGGATGCGGCGCCGGGATTGCGCGTGGTGTTGAGCGTGCCGCTGGTTGGGTAATCGATCCCGACAGTAGCGTCGCCCCAGCGGAGGCTGGGGCCTCTCGCGGCTCCTGCTGCGCCCGTTACATGGAGATCCCAGCCTTCGCTGGGATGACGTTTGTTGAGGGGCAAACGAAAGGGGCGGCGCCGTTGCCGGCACCGCCCCTTCGCAATCGGACCTGTCGGCCGCTTAGAAGTTCACCGATCCTTCCAGACCGATGGTGCGCGGCGGGTTGAAGTTGGCATACGAACCCAGCACCGCGATATTCGCGTCCGAACGGCGATAGATGTGCTGTTCGTTGAGCAGGTTGCGCGACCAGAGCGACAGCGTCGCCTTCTGGCCCTGTGCGCTCAGCGGGATGTCGGCCAGCGCGATGCGACCGTTCACGATGAAGCTCGAGTCGGTCTTCACGCTTTCCGACTGGAAGCTGTACTGCGGCGCCGCGTAATTGGCGTCGAGGTGGAAGCGCGCATGCGTGCTGCCCGTGCCGACCGGCAGATCGTAATCGATCGCCGCCGATGCCGCGTGCGGCGGGGTGTAGACGGTGTAGACCTGCGTCAGCACGCCGAAGGTCGGGCCCGGGTTCGGGTTCGCCGTCGCCGGCACCTTGGTGTAGGTATAGGCGTAGGAGGCGGTCAGCGTCAGGCTGTCGATCGGCCGCGCGCTGACGTCCAGTTCGATACCGCGGATCTTCGACGTGCCCGGCGCATTCGCCGTATTTTCGGTGTGCAGGTTGAAGTTCGGGTTGGCGGTGGTGGTGCCCGGCAGGAACTGGTTGGTGTCGACGTTGTCGAAGTCGATCTGCGTATTCTTGCGGTCCATGATATAGCCCGCGACGTTCACACGCACCTTGTGGTTCAGGAAGTCGGTCTTCGCACCGATTTCATAGGCCTTCACCGATTCCGGTCCGAACGCACCGAAGTTCGACGAGCGGTCGTTGGCGCCACCGGCGCGGAAGCCGCTCGAATATTTGGCGTACAGATTGATGCCGGGCGCCGCGTCGGCGGCCAGCGTCACCATCGGGTCGAACCGCCCGCGATCATAGTTCAGCACGTAATTGGTGGGGACGCCCGACACGAGGTACAAAGTGCCGTCACGCTTGTCCTTCGAATAGCGGCCGCCGACCGTGAGGTGCAGCATCTCCGCCGCGGCGGGGGTCCAGGTCGCCTGGCCGTATGCGGCATAGCTGCGGGTGCGGGCGACGCTGGCGCGCTGCAGGAAGCGGGAGTTATAGTCCCAGCCCTGGTTGGACGAGCTGATCGTGCCGAACACCTGCGAGGGCAGGATGGTGTAGGCGGTACCGTCGGCGTTCCACTGGTTCGACGAAGGCGTCGCGGCGGATTCGCGGGCCTGTTCGTTGAAATAATAGAGGCCGGCGACCCAGTCGAGCTGGTCGACGCTGCCGATCGCCTGGAATTCCTGGCTGAACTGGCTCTGGTACAGATCCGACAGGCTGTAGCGGCTGAACTTGCCGTTGGGGGCATAGGCGACGCGCTCCGGACCGCCCGAATTGTCCCACTGGTTGGTCGCCACGCGGCGCCAGGCGGTGATCGACTTCAGCGTGATCGCCGGATCGACCTTGTACGACAGCGTCGCGCTGACGCCCTGCGTCTTGTCGACGCTATATTGCTGCGGCACGCCGACGTCGGCGACGTTCTGGCGGTTCGGGTGGACGCCGACCAGCGCGGGCAGCGGCGCGATGCAGGTCGTCGCCGAGATCGTACTCGACAGGCAGGTCGGCGCGCCGGCCGCGCTGCCAGGCAGGACGATGCGGTTGGTGGTGCGGTCGAGCACGCCGACGGTGCGGCCGAGCGGGTTGTAGTTGATCAGCTGGCTGAAGAACGGCGTGTTCTCGTCACGCGCCTTGTCGAAGGCGACGTCGGCGGTGAAACTGTCGGTCGGCTTCCAGCGCGCGGCGACGCGGCCGCCGACGCGGTCATAGGCGTTCCAGCCGATCTGGCCGGCGAGCGGGTTGCGCGTCGTCGCATCCTGATGCTGGTACACGCCGTCCAGCTTGATCGAGATGTTCTGGTACTCGGGCAGGTCGATATGCGCTTCGCCGTTGCGCGCACCGTAATTGCCGAAGCCTGCGGTGACGCGGCCACCGAATTCCCCGGTGGGGGCCTTGGTGACGATGCTGAGCGCGCCGCCTTCGGTGTTGCGGCCGAACAGCGTGCCCTGCGGGCCACGCAGCACTTCGATGCGCTGCACGTCGAACAGCGCGGCGTTCAGGCCCTGCGAGCGGCCGAGGTAGACGCCGTCGATATAGACGCCGACGCCCGAGTCACGCGCGGTCTGGTTCTGGTCGAACGGCACGATGCCGCGGATGCCGATCGTCAGCGCCGACTGGCGCGCTTCGAACGTGGCGACGCGCAGCGACGGCACCGCGCCGTCACCCAGATCGAGCAGGCTCTGGACGTGGCGGTCCTTGATCGCTTCGGGATCGAGCACGCTGATCGCGATCGGCGTCTTCTGCAGGTTGGTTTCGCGCTTGGTGGCGGTGACGACGATGTCCTGCAACTGGTCCGGCTCGGCCGCGGGGGTCGGATCCGTGGCGGGCGTGGGATCGGCGGCCGGCGCCGCAGTGGCGGTCGCCTTGGCGGCATCGGCGGCGAACGCCGGTGCGGCGGCGAGGGCGGATGCGGCGACGCCGATCATCAGCAGCGCGCGGCTGCCGGACATCTTCATCATGACGAAATATTCCCCTTCGAGGCAATGTGCCTTCCTGGGGCGCGCCTACCGCCGGGCTGTGGCGGGCGTGTTGCGATTCGATGACGCTGCCGGCGAGCGGGATTTCATCTTGGTGTCATGTTCGCGCGAACCGGCCCGTGCTCGACATATCCGTCCGGATCGGCATAATTCGCGCATGGCCCTGCCGGTTCCCTTCGCCGTCGCCATCTGCGGACGATTTAGCCACCCGGCCTGATCCGTCAGGCGGGGTCTGCGCCCGTGGGCGTGCCGATCGGCATCGCCCGCCATCCTTATCCACTTGGGGGCGCCCAAGCCGCCGCAGCCAACCGGCCCATCGGTGGCACGGTGCCCGTGGGAACGGCCTTTGCCATGACATTGCCTGCCATCATCCAGACCTATCTCGACGCCTATAATCGCAAGGACGTTGCCGCGTTGGTCGCGTGCGTCGCCGACTCGATCGTATTCGAGCATGTTTCCGGCGAGGGGAACGGCGTGCGGGTGGAGGGGCGAGAGGCGTTTGCCAAGCTCGCCGCGCAAGGGGCCGCGCTCTTCACTACGCGTCACCAGGCGGCGCGCACCGCCGTCGTCGAGGGGGATCGAGTCGCGATCGAGGTGGACTGGCAGGGGATTCCCGCGGTCGATCTGGGATCGATGGCGGCGGGGGTGCCCGTCACGCGCCGCGGCGCGTCGTTCCTGACGATCGCTGAGGGCCGGCTGATCCGCATCGTGGATATCAGCTGACGTTTGGGGGAGGGGCGGTGGGCGTCAGGTCGGACGTCGGTCGACGGCGTCCTGCGCCTCTCCTTCGGCGATCAGCTTGGCGTAGCGTTGGGCCATGTCGAGGTGGACGCGGCGGCCGTCGCTGTTCGGTGTGCGGTCGGCGAGCGCGCGCTCCTGGCGTTCGCGATGGATATAGAATTGGGTTTCGGCGTGAGTCGGCATGAAGGCCTCCCTCATCGGGGTGATGCTTGTCGCCAACGGGCAACACGTCACAAGCCATGACCCTTTAGCACGATAGGGCGCATCCGGCCTTCATCTGCATCAATCCGCCTCGGGCCGGCGCTACGGCGCTCAAACCGAAAGGATCGATCGATCCCCAAACGAAAAAGGGGTCCGGCATCGCTGCCGAACCCCAATTCCGTTAGCCATTGGCCGACGGTCAGTCGCGATCGCCGGTCAGGAAGGCCGGCGCGAATTCCGGCGCGGGGCCGTCATCGTTGCCGCCGCCGTTACGCGGGCCACGGTCACCGCCTTCGCCGCGGGGGCCACGGTCGCGGCGCGGGCCGCGGTCACCGCGGTCGCCGCCACGATCGCCGCCGTCGCGACGGGGACCACGGTCACCGCGATCACCACGGTCGCCGCGCGGACCACGGCTGCCACGGTCGCCGCCTTCACGCGGTTCGCGCGCCGGACGGGTGTCTTCCAGCTCGGCGCCGGTTTCCTGGTCGACGACGCGCATCGACAGGCGAACCTTGCCGCGCGGATCGATCTCGAGGACCTTCACCTTGACCTGCTGGCCTTCAGACAGGACGTCCGAGACCTTTTCGACGCGCTCGTTCTTGATCTCCGAGACGTGGACGAGACCGTCCTTGCCACCCATGAAGTTCACGAACGCACCGAAATCGACGAGGTTGACGACCTTGCCGTCGTAGATCTTGCCGACCTCGGCCTCTTCGACCAGGCCCTTGATCCACTTGATCGCGGCTTCGATCTGCGACGAATCCGACGACGACACCTTGATGACGCCCTCGTCGTCGATGTCGACCTTCGCGCCGGTGGTGGCGACGATCTCGCGGATCACCTTGCCGCCGGTGCCGATGACTTCGCGGATCTTCGACTTGTCGATCGTGAAGGTTTCGATGCGCGGCGCGTGCGCCGACAGCTCCGAACGGGTCTCGCCCAGCGCCTTGGCCATCTCATTAAGGATGTGCGCGCGGCCTTCGTGGGCCTGCTTCAGCGCGACCTTCATGATCTCTTCGGTGATGCCCGAGATCTTGATGTCCATCTGCAGCGCGGTGATGCCCTCGCTAGTGCCGGCGACCTTGAAGTCCATGTCGCCGAGGTGATCCTCGTCGCCCAGGATGTCCGACAGGACGGCGAAGTCCTTGCCTTCCAGGATCAGGCCCATCGCGATGCCCGACACGGGGCGCTTCAGCGGCACGCCTGCGTCCATCATCGACAGCGAACCGCCGCAGACGGTGGCCATCGACGAGGAGCCGTTCGACTCGGTGATGTCCGACGTGACGCGGATCGTGTAGGGGAATTCCTCCTTGGTCGGCAGCACCGGGTGCAGCGCGCGCCAGGCGAGCTTGCCGTGACCGACTTCGCGACGACCCGGCGCACCGAAGCGGCCGACTTCACCGACCGAATAGGGTGGGAAGTTATAGTGGAGCATGAAGTTCTGGTACGACAGGCCGTTGAGGCCGTCGATCATCTGCTCCGCGTCGCGGGTACCGAGCGTGGTGGTCGCGATCGTCTGCGTCTCGCCGCGGGTGAACAGCGCCGAACCGTGCGCGCGCGGCAGGAAGTGAACTTCCGACTGGATCGGGCGGACGGTCGTGGTGTTGCGGCCGTCGATGCGGCGACCCGTCTTCAGGATCGCGGTGCGGACGATGTCGGCTTCCAGCTTCTTCACCAGCTTCAGGCTGGCGAGATACGCCTGGGGATCGCTGTCCTTCAGGTCGGCCATGCCGTCGCGGGCCTTGGCACGCGCGTCGTTGATCGCGGTCTGGCGGGCCTGCTTGTCGGTCAGCTTGTAGGCTGCCTCAAGGTCCTTGCCGATCAGCTTCTTCAGCTTGGCCTTCACCGCCGAGCTGTCTGCCTGGACCTTCAGCTCCCAAGGTTCCTTGGCGGCCTGTTCGGCGAGGTCGATGATCGCGTCGATCACCTGCTGCGACGCCTTGTGCGCGAACATCACCGCGCCGAGCATGACGTCTTCCGACAGCTCCTTGGCTTCGGATTCGACCATCATGACGGCGTCATGCGTCGCGGCGACCATCAGGTCGAGCTCGCCGGTCAGCACTTCGGCATCCGACGGGTTGAGGACGTATTCGCCGTCCTTATAGCCGACGCGCGCCGCGCCGATCGGGCCCATGAAGGGCACGCCCGACAGCGTCATCGCGGCCGAAGCGGCGATCATCGCCAGCAGATCGGGCTCGTTCTCGCCGTCGTACGACAGGACCTGCGCGATGCAGTTGATCTCGTTGTAGAAGCCTTCGGGGAACAGCGGGCGGATCGGACGGTCGATCAGGCGGCTGACGAGCGTCTCACGCTCGGTCGCGCCACGCTCGCGCTTGAAGAAGCCACCGGGGATGCGGCCCGAGGCCGAGAACTTTTCCTGGTAGTGGACGGTGAGCGGGAAGAAATCCTGCCCTTCCTTCACCGACTTGGCGGCGGTCACGGCACAGAGCACCACCGTCTCGCCGAGCGTCGCGATGACCGCGCCGTCAGCCTGGCGGGCGACCTTGCCCGTTTCGAGGGTGAGCGTCTGGCCGCCCCACTCGATCGATACCTTCTTGGCATTGAACATGTATTTTCCTTCACTCCCCACGCCAAATGCGTCGGGGGGCCTATCTGCGAGCTAAGCCGGCTCGCGCGGTGTGGAGCGTCTTGTCGCTCCGATGGATCGGGGCCGAATTGCCCGTCTTCCGCTTACCCGGCTCGTGCCGGTATTCGTGAAACTCGTGGCGCGCCCATAGCACACCGATACGAAAAGGGCGACCCGAAGGCCGCCCTCTCGTTTCACCCGCTGGGGGTTACTTGCGAAGACCCAGCTTCGCGATCAGGTCCAGATACCGCTGGCCATCGGTCTTGCGCAGATAGTCGAGCAGCGAGCGCCGCTTGTTGACCATCATCAGCAGCCCGCGGCGCGAATGGTTGTCCTTCTTGTGACCCTTGAAGTGCTCGGTCAGGTTCTTGATGCGCTCCGACAGGATCGCGACCTGGACTTCCGGCGAACCCGTGTCGCCTTCCTGGCGGGCGTGAGCCTTGACGAGTTCGTTCTTGCGCTCGGCGGTAATGGTCATGTCTTCGTCCTCGACATCATAGGTTGAAACCGCGGACGACACGGACCTGTTGGTCCTCGACCGATACCAGCGCGACCGGCGTATCGCCGTCGCATGCGAAGTATGGGCCTTCGTCCGTGGCGATCCCGGTCAGAACACGCCCCTGGCGGAGCGCCCCTGCCTGATCGGGGGTGAGGGGTAGAGCCGGGATGTCGTCCAGCCCCGCCCTCAACGGCAGGAGTATCTGTTCAAGGGTGCGGCCCATACCGGCTTCCGCCAGATTGTCCAGCGTTATCGCCGGTGCGAGGGTGAACGGCCCCGCCTTGGTGCGGCGGAGCATGGTGACATGCCCGACCGTGCCGAGCGCGAGCGCGATGTCGCGGGCGAGGGAACGGATGTAGGTGCCCTTCGAGACATGGGCGGTGAGGGTGATGTCGTCCACGCCGCGGTTTCCGTCACCCCAGCGAAAGCTGGGGTCTTCTGCGGCGAGGCGCGCGCGCTCTTCGGAGAGATCCCAGCCTTCGCTGGGATGACGGGAGGTGAGGGCATGCACCGTCACCTCCCGGCTCGCGAGCACCACATCCTCGCCCGCGCGCGCCAGATCGTACGCCCGCTCGCCATCGACCTTCAGCGCCGAATACGCCGGCGGGACCTGCGTGATCAGGCCGGTGAAGCGCGGCAGCACCGCCTCCACGTCGGCCAGCGTCGGCCGCACGTCGGACGTTGCGATCACCACGCCTTCGGCATCCAGCGTATCGGTCTGCGCGCCGAAGCGGATGGAAAAGTCATACACCTTGTCGCTGTCGAGCATTCGCCCGGCAAGCTTCGTCGCCTCGCCGACCGCGACCGGCAGCACCCCGGTCGCCAGCGGATCGAGCGTGCCGCCGTGGCCGACCTTGAACTTGCCATAGCCGCCCTGGCGCAGCGCGCGCTTCACCGCGGAGACGACCTGCGTGCTGCCGAGCCCCAGCGGTTTGTCGACGATGATCCAGCCGTGCATCAGCCGATCGCCTGCGCCAGTTTCAGGAACAGGCCGATCACCGCGTCGGCCGGTGGGCCGACCAGTCGCCCGACGACATCGGCGCGTGGCGCGATCATCGGCAGAACGACGAGGACAAAGAGCAGCAGCAGGAAACCGAACCGCCCGATTTTCGCCCATTGCGCCGCTAGCGGGCGGGGCAGGATACCCTCGACGACATGCCCGCCATCGAACGGCGGCATCGGCAGCAGGTTGAAGATCGCGAGGAAGACGTTGACCAGCAGGAAGTTGACGAGGTTCGCGAACACGAACCCCGCAACGCCGGTCGGCTGCGCGCCGTGCAGCAGCGCGACTGCCGAGCCGATCAGGATCGCGGCAATGGTGGCGAGGATCAGATTCATGCCCGGCCCGGCAAGCGCCACCGCGACCATGCCCCAGCGCGGGTTGCGCAGGCGCTGCGCGACCACCGGCACCGGCTTCGCCCAGCCGAACACCGGTGCGCCCGCGATGGCGAGGCCGAGCGGCAGGATGAGCGTGCCGAGCGGATCGACGTGGCGGATCGGGTTGAAGCTCAGCCGTTTTTGTTCCTCGGCGGTCGGATCGCCGAGCCACTTGGCCATCCAGCCGTGCGCGACTTCGTGAAAGACGATCGCGATGACGAGCGGGATGATCCAGATCGCGCTGCGATAGACGATGTTATCGGGGTTCATGGCGCGCGATATGGCGCGGGGGAGGGGATAGCGCCAGAGCTTCCCAGTCCGCCGTCATTGCGAGCGAAGCGCAGCAATCCAGGGCGTCCTGGTCCAGCTCTGGATTGCTTCGCTTCGCTCGCAATGACGGGCTATTGTGCCAACGCCTCCGAAAAATGCCGCCGGCACAGCGCGATATAGCGGTCGTTACCGCCGATCTCGGTCTGCGCGCCTTCGGCGATGGCGCGGCCCTCGGCATCGACGCGCAGGTTCATCGTCGCCTTGCGCCCGCACACGCACACCGATTTGATCTCGATGAGCGCGTCCGCGATCGCCAGCAGCCGCGCCGATCCTTCGAACAATCGCCCCTGGAAGTCGGTGCGCAGGCCGTACGCCAGCACCGGCACGTTCAGCACGTCGCAGATGTGCGCCAATTGTGCGACCTGCGCGGCGGAGAGGAATTGCGCCTCGTCTACCAGCACGCAAGCGAGCGGGCCGCGCGCCAGCCGATCCGCGACGCAGGCGGCAAGGTCGGTCGTGCCCTCGAACGGCGTCGCCGGCGCCTCCAACCCGATCCGGCTGGTGATCGTGCCGTGCGCAAAGCGATCGTCCACCGCGGCGGTGAACAGCATCGTCTCCATGCCCCGCTCGCGATAGTTGAAGTCCGCCTGCAACAGCGTCGTCGACTTCCCCGCATTCATCGAGGCGTAGTAGAAATAGAGCTTGGCCATCAGAAACTGCGGTACAGGGGATCGCGGGGTTCGTGCAAAGCGCCTTCTGCCTTATCGACTTTCACTGATTTGGCGTCGATCCGTCCCGTTGCGACGTCGCCGATCATCCACGCAGGCCACCAATCGCCGGCCTTGGCGTTTTCGCTACAGGCATAGGGTGAACTGATCGTGACGACCATCAGGTGCCGGCTGTCCTTCGACCAGCGTACAGCGGACGGCAAAACCGAGTCCGGCCTGAGGCAGCGATAGCGGGTGACCGCCTGTCGCTTTGCTGCTGTCACGAGTGCGCGCCGTCGAACGATCTGCCGGCCAACGATTTCGAAGAGCTGCAATTCATCCATAAACGAGCCAACATGATGGTTCACGGCCAGCCAGCGCCCGTCCCGCGACCAGAGAACCGCAAACGGCATATCGTCCGCCAGCGTAGCCAGGTGGGCCAGCGTCTTACCTTTCGCGTCCTGCAACTCGATCGGCGGCTGACGATCCCGATAGGCGTGTTGAACGATGGCCAAGCGGCCATCGGGCGATGGCGCGCGACCCGGACATGTTGCTACGAACTGATAGGCTGTTTTGGAGCGGTTAAAACCGCTGGCCTTACAGTCGGTGGTCAGCGCGCCGATTTGCGCGCTGGTTGAGCTCGCAAAGCCTAAGGCAAATCCGCTCACAATCGCACACGACGAAAAAAGCCGGCGCATCACGCTGAAGCCAAGTCAGCATCATCTGGTAATACGGCTCGAATGATCACGCCGCCTTCTACCACGTCGATCGCAAGCACCTGATCTGGCAGCCACCCTTTCGCGGCGATGATCTCGCCTGGCAGGGTAATGCTGCCATCCACATCCATCGTGACACTATATGGCATAATGACAGAGTGCTGTGGCGCGCGTGTGTCGTCAATCCTCACCCAGATCCCGCGCCACCTCGGGCCGGCGGAGCAGTTGGTCGATGTGGCTGCCTTCGTCGAAGCTTTCGTCGGCGAGGAATTTAAGTTTCGCGGCGTACTTATTCTGGATGCGGTGCGCCACTTCGCGTTGCAGGTAGGCGGTGTTGGTGCGCAGCGCCTTCAGCACGGCCTCTTCGTCCTTGCCGAGCAGCGGCTTCACGAAGACGGTCGCGTGGCGCAGGTCGGGGGACATGCGCACTTCGGTGATGCTGACCATGTGTTTGGCCAGCGTCTCGTCATGCACGTCGCCGCGCTGGAGGATTTCCGACAGCACGTGGCGCACCTGCTCGCCGACGCGCAGCGTGCGAACCGATTTTTCCTGGGGGTCTTTGTTCATGACGCTGCCGTGGCTGCGTCACCCCAGCGACGGCTGGGGTCTCGTGCCGCGGGAGCGGCGTCCGTGTCGCTCCCGCGGCGCAAGATGCCAGCCTGCGCTGGCATGACGGTTAGAGGGTCCGTTCGCGCATCTCGACTTCGAACGTTTCGAGGAAGTCGCCGGCCTTGATGTCGGTGAAGTTCTGCGTGAACGTCACACCGCATTCCAGACCCGCACGGACTTCGGGCACGTCGTCCTTGAAGCGGCGCAAGCTGGCGATCTCACCCTGATAGATGATGACGTCGTTGCGCGTGATGCGTGCCTTGAGCGCCTTGCGGATGACGCCTTCGACGACCAGCAGACCCGCGGCCTTGCCGTGCTTGCCGGCCGAGAAGACCTCGCGGATTTCCGCACGGCCGACGACGGTTTCGAACGCTTCCGGCCCGAGCTCGCCCGCCATGCCGGCGCGGATCTCGTCGATCAGGTCGTAGATGACGTCATAGTACTTGAGCGCCACCTTCTGCCGATCGGCGATCTCGCGCGCCTTGGCGTTCGCGCGGACGTTGAAGCCGATGATCGGCGCGCCGCTGGCACCCGCCAGCGTCACGTCGCTCTCGGTGATGCCGCCGACACCCGAATGCAGCACGCGCGCCTTGATGAGGTCGGTCGAGATCTTGTTGATCGATGCGACGATCGCCTCGACGGTGCCCTGCGTGTCGGCCTTGACGACGAGCGGATATTCCTTCGCCGCATTGGCCTTCAGCGCCGAGAACATGCTCTCGAGGCTCGCCGGCGCAGTCGTGGTGCGCTTCTGCGTCAGCACGCCCTGGCGATATTCCGCGACCTCGCGGGCGCGCGCCTCGTTCTCGACGACCTGCAACGGATCGCCTGCCGACGGCACACCCGAGATGCCGAGCACCTCGACCGGCATCGCCGGACCGGCTTCCTTCACCTGACGGCCCTTGTCGTCGACGAGGGCGCGGACCTTGCCGCTTTCCGCGCCGATGACGAAGACGTCGCCGACCTTCAGCGTGCCGCGGTTGACCAGGATCGTCGCGACCGGGCCGCGACCCTTGTCGAGCTTCGCCTCGATCACCGTGCCTTCGGCCGGGCGATCGGGGTTGGCGCGCAGTTCGAGCAGTTCGGCCTGCAGCTGAATCTTCTCGATCAGCTCATCAAGGCCGGTCTTCTTGAGCGCGGAGACTTCGACGTCCTGGACGTCGCCGCCCATTTCCTCGACCACCACCTCATGCTCCAGCAGGCGCTCGCGCACGCGCTGGGCATTCGCTTCGTACTTGTCGATCTTGTTGATCGCCACGATCATCGGCACGCCGGCCGCCTTGGTGTGATTGATCGCCTCGATCGTCTGCGGCATCAGCCCGTCGTCGGCCGCGACCACCAGCACCACGATATCCGTGACGTCGGCACCGCGTGCACGCATCTGCGTGAACGCCTCGTGGCCCGGCGTGTCGAGGAACGTGACCTTCGACTTGTCCTTCAGCGTGACTTGATAGGCGCCGATATGCTGCGTGATGCCGCCGGCTTCGCCGCGCACCACGTCGGTGCCGCGCAGCGCGTCGAGCAGGCTGGTCTTGCCGTGATCGACGTGGCCCATGATCGTGACGACCGGAGGACGCGGCTTCATCGCCTCTTCGGCATCCTCGACCGTGTCGATCGCCAGATCGATATCGCTGTCGGACACGCGGACGATGTTGTGGCCGAATTCGGTCACCAGCAGCTCGGCCGTATCCTGGTCGATCGTCTGCGTCATCGTGACGGGCATGCCCATCTTGAACAGCGTCTTGACGAGGTCGGCGCCCTTTTCCGCCATACGGTTGGCGAGTTCCTGGACGGTGATCGCCTCAGGCACCTGGACGTCGCGGACCTGCTTGGGCTGCGCTTCACGCGGGCCGCCGAAATGACGCTTTTCCTTTTCGCGCGCGCGCTTCAGCGCGGCGAGGCTGCGGCTGCGCGCACCATCGTCGCCCAGCGCGCGGTTGACGGTCAGCTTGCCGCCGCGACGCTCGTCGCCCTTGCGGTCGCGCTGCGTCGGACGGCTCGGGGGCGCGTTGCGCGGCGTGGCCTGGCCCGAGGGCAGGTTGCGGTTGACGCCACCGGCAGGTGCGGAACCCGAAGCGCTTGCGGCCGGAGCCGCGGCAGGGGCGGGCGCCGGAGCCGGCTTGGGCTGCGGCTTGGGAATTTCGGGACGTGCGACCGGCGAGAAGCGACGCGGCGCGGGCAGCGACGGATCGCGGCCGAGTTCCACCGTCGGCGCAGGCGCCGGGGCGGGTGCCGCCGGACGCGGCGCAGGCTGCGCGACTACCGGAGCCGGAGCGGGCGCCGGCGCAGGCGTGGGAACCGGCGTTGGTTCGGGGGCCGCAACGGGTTCCTCGACCGGCGTCGGCGGCACGGGCCGCTCGACCGGGCGGAAGCCACGGCCGGCCGGGGTCGGCACGGTCACAGTCGGCGCGGCAGGCGCCGCCGGGGCGGCTGCGGCAGGCGCAACCGGCTCAGGCGCGGGCGTGGGCTCGGGCGCAGCCGGGGGAGCGGCCGCGGCAGCCGCCGCAGCAGCGGCCTTTTCGGCGGCACGCTGGCGTTCGTCCTCGAGCGCCTGCGCACGCGCAGCCTCTTCGCGGCGGCGCGCGTCTTCCAGCGCGTGCATGCGCTGGTCCTCGGCTTCGCGCAGCATACGCGCCTGGCGCTCCTGCGGCGTCTCGTTCGACGGTGCCGGGCGCGGGGCAGGGGCGGCCGGAGCCGGCGTCGGCGCGGCGACGGGCGCCTGCACCGGCTGCTCAGGCGCAGCCTGCGCCTCGCCCGGCCGGCCCAGCACGCGCCGCTTCTTCGTTTCCACGATCACCGTATTGGACCGGCCATGGCTGAAGCTCTGCTTCACCTGGCCGGTCTCGACCGTGCGCTTCAGCCCCAAAGGCGCGCGCATGCCAAGTTTCGGCTTATCGTTGTCGGTGTCGCTCACTCAAATTCCTCGTTCACGTCTACGGCCGGTCGCGTCCCGCCGGGAACGGCGCCGGATAACCGGTGCGCCGATGCGCCTTGCGGGGCCGTTTCGCAAGGCACGGGAGTGGGTTCAGGTCCGATAAAATGCAGCCAGCGGTCGAGCGCGTCGCTCACCCGCGCGGCGGCAGCGCGGTCGGTCAGGGCGATGTGTACCACATTTTCGCGGCCAAGCGCCAACGACAATATGGTGCGCGAGACCGGCAATACCAAGCCCCGGATGTCCGATCCTTCACGATCCGATCCAATCCGCCACGCCTGGTCGAGCTTGCGGTTGCCGTCGGTGCTGGCATCGGCCGCATGATAGAGCGCGTGGAGCTGCCCAGACCGCGCCGCCGTCTCGATCTTTTCGGACCCCGTCAGCAGCAGGCCGGAGCGTGATTCGAGGCCGAGCCGGTCGAGCGCATTGCGTTCGAGCGCCGCGGCGATGCGCGCAGGCAGGTCGTCGGGGATCACGAGCTCGGCGCTCTTGAACGCACGGGCCAGAGCACCGCGTAGGCGCTTCTTGGCGATCGCCTCGTCCAGTTCGGCGCGGGTCACGCCGATCCACGCGCCGCGGCCGGGGGCCTTGGCACGCACGTCGGGCAGGACCTGCCCGTCCGGCGCGATCGCGAGTCGCACGAGGTTGTCGCGGACGTCGCGGTCCTGCGTCAGGATGCATTTGCGGATGGGGTCGGTCATATGGCGACCTCCACCAGACAATCATCGTCATTCCCGCGAAGGCGGGAATCCAGACGCGCTACCGTCAGCGACAGAATCGCAACGTCAGCCAGTCTGGATCCCCGCCTGCGCGGGGATGACGGCGTGTAGGGGGCGAACGAGTCGCCCCTCACAAAGCGTCGTTGAACCGTCAGCGTCTCATTGCGAGGGAACCGCATCAGCGTCCTCCCTCGGCTTGGGCGCATCGCGGTCGGCGATCAGCTGACCGCCGGCGCCATAGTTTTCGGTCGATACTTCCTCGATCACGATCTGGACCGCGGCGGGGTTCTTGCCGAGGCGCGTGACGAGGCTGGCCGTCACGTCCGCGACGACCCCCGCCTTCTGCTCCTTGGTCGCGGAGCCGGCCAGTCGGATCGAGACGAAGGGCATCAGGCGTCCTCACCCTCCGACGCATCGGTCGAGGCAGGCGCATCGGCGGCTGCCGGCGCTTCGTCCTCGAACCAATGCTGGCGCGCGGCCATGATGATCTCGTTGCCCTGCTCGTCGCTGAGACCGTATTCGGCGAGGATGCCACCCTTAGGCTCGGGGCGCTTGGGGGCGTCCTCGTTGCGGCGGCGCGGCTCGGCACGCTTCTTCTCGACCAGTTCGTCGGTGGCGAGATCGGCGAGGTCGTCGAGCGTCTTGATGCCCGCCTTGCCGAGCGTGACCAGCATCGCTTCGGTCAGGTACGGCATGTCGGCGAGCGCGTCCTCGACGCCCAGCGCACGACGTTCGTCACGCGCAGCGGCCTCGCGGCGATCGAGCGCTTCCTGCGCACGGCTCTGCAGTTCCTGCGCGAGGTCCTCGTCAAAGCCCTCGATGCCGGCCAGTTCGTCCAGCTCGACATAGGCGACCTCTTCCAGTGCGCCGAAGCCTTCGGCGACCAGCAGCTGCGCCAGCGTCTCGTCGACGTCCAGTTCGTTCTGGAACATCTCAGAATTCTGGACGAACTCCTTCTGGCGCTTTTCGCTGGCGTCGGCCTCGGTCAGGATGTCGATGGCCTTGCCGGTCAGCTGACTGGCGAGGCGAACGTTCTGGCCGCGGCGACCGATGGCGAGGCTGAGCTGGTCGTCGGGCACGACCACCTCGATCCGGTCCTCTTCCTCGTCGATCACGACGCGGCTGACCGAAGCGGGCTGCAGCGCGTTGACGACGAAGGTCGCGGTGTCGGGCGACCAGGGGATGATGTCGATCTTTTCGCCCTGCATTTCCTGCACGACGGCCTGGACGCGGCTGCCCTTCATGCCGACGCAGGCGCCGACCGGGTCGATCGACGAATCGCGGCTGATGACGCCGATCTTCGCGCGCGAACCAGGGTCACGCGCCGCCGCCTGGATGGTGATGATGCCGTCGTAGATTTCGGGCACTTCCTGCGCGAACAGCTTCTTCATGAAGTCGGGGTGTGCGCGGCTGAGGAAGATCTGCGGACCGCGGTTTTCGCGGCGGACGTTGAGGATCAGCGACCGGATACGGTCGTTGACGCGCACGACTTCGCGCGGGATCTGCTGGTCGCGACGGATGACGCCCTCGGCGCGGCCCAGATCGACGACGATGTGGCCGAACTCGACGCGCTTGACGACGCCGGTGATGATCTCGCCCTGGCGATCCTTGAACTCTTCATACTGGCGCTCGCGCTCGGCGTCGCGGACCTTCTGGAAGATGATCTGCTTGGATGCCTGCGCCTGGATGCGGCCGAATTCGATCGGGGGCAGCGGATCGACGATATAGTCGCCGACAGTCGCGCCCTTCTGCAGCTTCTGCGCCTGGTTGACGTCGACCTGCTTGAAATAGTCGTCGACCGCCTCGACCACCTCGACGACGCGCCACAGGCGCAGGTCGCCGGTCTGGGGATCGAGCTTCGCGCGAATGTCGTTCTCGATGCCGTAGCGGGTCTTGGCCGCGCGCTGGATCGCTTCTTCAAGAGCCTCGATCACAATGCTCTTGTCGATCATCTTTTCCGATGCGACCGAATTGGCGATCGCGATCAGTTCCGCGCGGTTGGCGGTGGCGACGGTGGCCATCTTACTGCTGTCCTTCGTTGGATGCGTCGGTGTCGTCAATTTCTTCGAATTCGTCCGCGCCTTCGCTGGAAAGCGGCGCGGTGGCGGCGAGCAGGCGATCGGTGATCGTCAGCTTCGCGTCGTGAATCTGGTCGACGCCGACGGTCATCGGCTGATAGCCGCGCACGTCGATCGTCACCTGATCGCCCTCGATCCCGACCAGATCACCGGTCAGGATCTTGCGGTTGTCGATCTTCTCGACCAGCGTCACCTTCGCCTCATGCCCCGCCCAATTGACGTAATCCTGCGGGCGGGTGAGCGGGCGGTCGATGCCGGGCGACGACACTTCGAGGCGATAGGCGTCCTCAATCGGGTCTTTGCCCTCGGCCTCCAGCGCGTCGAGCACATCCGAGATGCGGCGCGACAGATCGGCGCAATCGTCGATCGTCAGCTGGCCGGTGTCGGGCCGTTCGGCCATGATCTGAAGCGTGGGGTCGGATTTGCCGCCGAACATCTTCACGCGCACGAGGTCGAAACCCAGCGCTTTGGCTTCGGGTTCGATCAATGCGGTCAGAAGGGCGATGTCCGCCATGCGGGCTCCAAAACAGATATGCGTGTTCGCCGCCGCGGAAGGGGTCCCCCGCAGCCTCTTTCACCTGACGATGTTAGAGAAGGCAGCGGCTATATACGCCGGCCCCCGCCTAGAAACAAGCATCCATCGCGCGGGCCCGTGCGTTCGCTGCATCGATAAAAAGGGAGACATTCATGCGCCTGCACCTGCTCGCCGCCTTGCCGGTGGCCCTGATCGCCTGTTCGGGCAATGCTCCCGCGACCACAGAGGGCGCGCAGGCTGGTGAGACGCCGCCCTCGGCCAAGCCGTTCCGCGAGACGGTGGTCGCTGATTTCGTCTCGCCCTGGGCGCTGGCGTTCCTGCCGGACAATCGCATCCTCGTCACCGAGAAGGCGGGGCAGATGATCCTGCTGTCCGCCGACGGCAAGCGCCGCCAGACGATCGCGACGCTGCCTGTCGATTCGGCGGGGCAGGGCGGGTTGATGGACGTGGTGCCCGCGCCCGACTTCGCCACCAGCAAGCGCATCTATTTCAGCTATTCGACTGCCGGTCAGGGCGGCAAGGGCGTGGTGCTCGCCCGCGGCCGGCTGCGCGGCGAGGGGGCGAGCGAACGGCTGGGCGAGATCGAGGCGCTGTTCCAGGCGCGGCCCTTCGTCGAGGGTAACGGCCATTATTCGGGCCGCATCGCCTTCGCGCCCGACGGCCAGTCGCTGTTCTTCACCAACGGCGAGCGGCAGAAGTTTACGCCCGCGCAGGACCCGCAGGCGACGCTGGGCAAGGTGTTGCGTCTGACGCTCGACGGTAAGCCCGCGCCGGGCAATCCGCTGGTGGCGAAGGGGTTCGCGCCGGAGGTGTGGAGCTATGGCCACCGCAACCTGCTCGGGATCGCTTTCGACGCGCAGGGGCGGTTGTGGGAGCAGGAGATGGGGCCGAAGGGCGGCGACGAGCTGAACCTCATCATGCCGGGCCGCAACTACGGCTGGCCCAATGCGTCGAACGGCAGCCATTACGACGGTCGCGACATTCCCGATCATCGCCCCGGCGACGGTTACGAGCCGCCCAAGGTCTGGTGGAACCCGGTTATCTCGCCGGGCGGGCTGATGATCTATTCGGGCAGTCTGTTCCCAGCGTGGAAGGGCGATGCCTTTATCGGTGGCCTGTCATCCAAGTCGCTGGTCCGCGTCGACCTCGACGGGCAGACTGCGAAAAAGGCCGACCAATGGCCGATGGGCGCGCGCATCCGCGACGTGGAGCAGGGCCCGGACGGTGCGATCTGGGTGATCGAGGACGGCGGCGAATCGCAGGGGCGGCTGATCCGGCTGACGCCGCGCTAATTCCTCTCTTTCGTCACCCCGGGCTTGACCCGGGGTCCCGCTTTCTCGCCTGCTGTAGAAGAAGCGGGACCCCGGCTCTTCAGCCGGGGTGACGGCAGGCTTCAGTCGCGCACCACCAGATAGTTCATCCGTGCGTGCGCGATCGGCTTGTCGCGGTCGTCCTGCCAGGCGATCGCCTCGACGTTCGCCACGCGCGTGCCGAGCCGCGTCACAATCCCCTCCGCGTGCGTCGGTTTATCGCGGCCGCCGCGCATGAAGTCGACGGTCACGTTGACGGGCTTGATCCGCCCACCGCCTTCCTCGGCCAGCGCATGTTGCAACGACACGATCGCCGCGACCTCCAGCAGGCCCGAGATCGCACCGCCGTGCAGGAAGCCGGGGCGCCCCAGTACTTCGTTCCGGAACGGCATCACCAGCAGCGGTGCGGCGCCATCGCGCGGCTCCAGCGTCACGCCGAGCATCTCGGCATAGGGCGGCAGCGAGTGCATCGGGGTCATGCCATCTGGTCCATCAGCATGAAGGTGCCCGCGACATGCGCCAGCGGATCGTCGGGCGTGTCATCGTAAGCGATGCCGCGAACGAAGGCGATCGACCGGGTCAGCTTCAGGCATTCGCCGCGCCCGATCACGGTCCGCCCCGGCACGGCGGGCCGCAGGTAATCGACGCGCAAGTCCAGCGTCGCCTGGGCGGCGAACCTGTCGCGCTTGATCCAGACCGCGACGCTGGTCGCCATGTCCATCAGCGTGATGATCGGGCCCGACGCGATGACGCCGCTGCCGGGATCGCCGATCAGCCTTTCGTCATAAGGCAGCGCCAGTTCGACCCAGTCGTCGTCCCTGCCGTGATAGGTGATACCCACCGCGCCGCCATGGCCGCCGAAGCGATGCGCCATGAACGCCTCTAAGTTGAAACCGCTCATGCACCCGTCTCTACACGCCGCGCCCGGTGGCGCAACGTGGGGCGAGCGGTTAGCGTGGGCAAAACGGGAGAGAGCCATGAACGACCGCGTCACCACGACCATCACCGACGGCATTGCCGACGTGCGGCTTGCCCGCGCGGACAAGATGAATGCGATCGACCCCGCGATGTTCGAAGCCATCGGCGCCGCGATCGACGGGCTGCATAGTCGCACCGACGTGCGCTGCGTCGTGCTGTCGGGCGAGGGGCGGGGGTTCTGCGCAGGCCTCGACATGGCGAGCATGGCGCGCGGCGGGTCCGGCATGGGGGTCGAGCGCAACGATCAGGGCAGCATCCTGCCGCAGCACGTCACCTGGGGCTGGCGCCAGCTGCCGATGCCGGTGATCGCCGCGGTGCATGGCGTCGCCTTCGGCGGTGGGTTCCAGATCATGTCGGGCGCGTGCATCCGCATCGCCGCGCCGGACACGCGCTTTGCGATCCGCGAGACGCATTGGGGGTTGGTGCCCGACATGGCGGGCTTCCCGATCTGGCGCGGGTTGGTGCGCGACGACGTGCTGCGCGAGCTGGTCTATACCGCGCGCGAATTCGATGCGGCGGAGGCGCTGCACCACGGCTTCGTCACGCGGCTGGCAGACGACCCTTACGAGGCGGCTATGGCGTTGGCGCGCGAGATCGCCGGGCGCAGCCCGCAAGCGATCCGCGGGGCGAAGCGTCTGCTCAACATGGCACATGACGCCGATCCGCGCGCGATGCTGGAAGCGGAGACGGCCGAACAGCTGAAGGTGATCGGCAAGCCGAACATGATGGAGGCGGTCGCGGCGAACATGGGCAAGCGGGCGCCGGTCTTCGTGGATTGAGGGCTTCTCCTCCTTCGTCACCCCGGACTTGTTCCGGGGTCCACTTCGCGGCGAGGGGGCGGCGTGAGCCTCTTGCCTCCCCCGTGTGGCCCGGTGGACCCCGGAACGAGTCCGGGGTGACGGAGTTACCGCGGCGCCATGCGGATGCCGCCGTCGAGCCGGATATCCTCGCCGTTGAAATAACCGTTCTCGATCAACGTCATGGCGAGGTGCGCATATTCCGCCGGATCGCCGAGCCGCTTCGGGAAGGGCACGCTCGCCGCCAGCGCATCCTTCACCGGCTGCGGCGCGCCTTGCAGCAGCGGCGTGTCGAAGATGCCCGGCAGGATCGTGTTCACGCGGATGCCTTCGCCCATCAGGTCGCGCGCGATGGGGAGGGTCATGCCGACCACGCCGCCCTTCGAGGCAGAATAGGCCGCCTGGCCGATCTGGCCGTCCTCCGCGGCGACGCTGGCGGTCATCACGATCGCGCCGCGTTCGTTATGCTCGCCCGGTTCCAACGTGAGCATGCCCGCCGCCGATTTGGCGACGCAGCGGAACGTGCCGACCAGGTTGATCTGGATAAGCCAGTCGAACGCCTGGAGCGGGAAATGCTTGATGCTGCCGTCTTCCTTCGAACGGCTGGCGGTCTTCACCGCATTGCCCGTGCCGGCGCAGCACACCAGCACCGATTCCTGCCCATGCGCCTCGCGCGCCTTGGCGAACCCCGCATCGACGCTGTCGTCGCTGGTGACGTTCACTTCGCAAAAGATCCCGCCGATCTCCGCGGCGAGCGCTTCGCCCTTTTCGCGTTGCAGGTCGAAGATCGCGACCTTCGCGCCCTTCGCCGCCAGCGCGCGTGCGGTGGCGGCGCCGAGGCCGGATGCGCCGCCGGTGACGACCGCGGCGGTGGTGTTCGTGATATGCATAGACCCTGTCTTTCTTTCAGTCCTCCCCCGCCAGGGGGAGGTGGCGCCGCGAAGCGGTGACGGAGGGGGAGGGCGGCGGCGAACGTTGCGCTTGCGGAAGCGCCCCCTCGACCACGGCCTTCGGCCGCGGTCCCCCTCCCCCGCTAAAGCGAGGGTGGAATTTACAGCCGCTCGATGATCGTGACGTTGGCGATGCCGCCGCCTTCGCACATCGTCTGCAAGCCATAGCGGCCGCCGCGCGCGTGCAGCGCGTGAACCAGCGTCGCCATCAGCTTGGTACCCGACGCGCCGAGCGGATGGCCCAGAGCGATCGCACCGCCGTTCACGTTGAGCTTCGCCGGATCGCCGCCGGTATGCTGCAACCAGGCGAGCGGCACCGGCGCGAACGCCTCGTTCACCTCGTACAGGTCGATGTCGTCGATGCGCATGCCGGCGCGCTGCAAGGCGCGGTCGGTAGCGAACAGCGGCTCCTCCAGCATGACGACGGGATCGCCGCCGGTGACGGTGAGGTTGTGGATGCGGGCCAGCGGGGTGAGGCCATGCGCCTTCAGCGCCGCCTCGCTCACCACCATCACCGCACTGGCGCCGTCGCAGATCTGGCTGGCATTGGCGGCGGTGATCGAGCCACCCTCCTGCAACAGCTTCACCGCGCCGATGCTCTCCGGCGTCGCGTCGTAGCGGATGCCCTCGTCGCGGTCATGGATCACGGTGCCCTCGGGCGTCTCCACCTCCAGCCCGACGATCTCGTCGGCGAAGGCACCCGCTTGCGTCGCCGCGGCGGCACGACGGTGGCTTTCGAGCGCATAGGCATCGAGCTGCGTCCGGTCGAAGCCGTATTTGCGCGCGATCATCTCGGCGCCGATGAACTGGCTGAACTGCACGCCCGGAAAGCGCGCCTCCTGCCGGGGGCTCTTCGCCTTGCCGAGGCCGGCTTGCGCGAACAGCGCGCCGGTCGATCCCATCGGCACGCGCGTCATGCTCTCGACGCCGGCGGCGATCACCACGTCCTGCGTGCCGCTCATCACCGCCTGGGCGGCGAATTGGATCGCCTGTTGTGACGATCCGCACTGGCGATCGATCGTGACGGCGGGCACGCTGGTCGGCAGCGACGAGGCGAGCACCGCGCCGCGCCCGACCTGGAAGCCCTGCTCGCCGCCCTGGCTGACGCAGCCCATGATGACGTCTTCGATCGCGGCGGGATCGATGCC
This sequence comes from Sphingomonas sp. S6, assembly GCF_043498045.1. Classification (NCBI taxonomy): domain Bacteria; kingdom Pseudomonadati; phylum Pseudomonadota; class Alphaproteobacteria; order Sphingomonadales; family Sphingomonadaceae; genus Sphingomonas; species Sphingomonas sp. S6. Next base: position 64,095 of record NZ_JBIEOE010000003.1, on the reverse strand, counting down.
GCTGCGCCCGACGATCGCGTCGAGCGTCGCCCCCGCCATATCCGCCGGGTGCCAGCCCGCCAGCCGCCCGCCGCGCCGTCCGCCCGCGGTCCGCACCGCCTGGACGATATAGGCCTCCGCCATCGCTTCGCTCTCCATAACTCTTGTTATTGTGGCGATGTGTCGCGTAATCCATGGCAAAGCGCAAGAGGGTGACGATGGACGTTCGACAGGCGGTGGCGGCACGACGATCGGTGCGCGGATTCCTCGATACCCCGGTGCCGCTGGCGCAGTTGCGTGACCTTGCCGAGGCGGCGGCGCGGGCGCCCTCGGGTGGTAACCTCCAGCCGTGGCACGTGCTGATCGTCCAGGACGAAGCAATGACGCGGCTGAAGGCGATCATGGCCGATCGGCTGGCGAGCGGTGCGAGCGAGACGCCGGCCTATGCCATCTATCCGCCCGAACTCGACGATCCGTGGCGCGGCCGGCGCTTTGCGGTGGGCGAGGCGCTGTACGATCGAATCGGCATTCCGCGTGAGGATAAGGCGGGTCGCCGCCGCTGGTTCGCCGCCAATTATCGGTTCTTCGACGCGCCGGCGGCGTATTTCTGCTCGGTTGATCGGCGCATGGGGCCGCCGCAATGGTCGGACCTCGGCATGTATCTTCAAACGCTGATGCTGCTCGCGGTCGAGGCGGGGCTGGCGACCTGCCCGCAGGAATGCTGGGCGATGTATCCCGAGACGGTGGGGCGGTTTCTGGAATTGCCCGAGGGCCGGATGCTGTTCTGCGGCGTGGCGATCGGGTTCGAGGATACAGACGCGCCGGCCAATGCGCTGCACAGCGAACGGGCGCCGGTGGATGAGTGGCTCAGCGTGGTGGCGTGACGGTCGCCAAGTCTCTTCGTCACCCCGGAGCTAATCCGGGGTCCCGCTTCTTGGGCGGCCGGTGAAGAGCAGGACCCCGGATCAAGTCCGGGGTGACGGACGATTAGAGGACTACCCGCTCCGGCTTCGACTCCTCGATCGCCGCCAGGACCATTCGCTCCCATATCGCCGGGTCGCCTGCCGCGGCCATGCGCTGATCCGGTTCGCGCAGGGTGCGCAGCACTGCCAGCGCATCGGGCAGGTAATCGCGCCACGCGCTGTCCACCTGATCGCCTGCGCTTTCGGCATCGCCGCCGGCATTCACGCTGATCCGCTGCCCGGCGAGCACGCGGGCGATCCGTTCGGCAACGGGAGTGGTCGACACGTCCATGGCTGCTCTCCTTTGCCAGCGACAATGCGCGAACCGGTGCAGCGGTTGCCGGATACGACGACGGCCCGGCAAGGGATGCTCGCCGGGCCGCCATCGAAGTCGCGAAGGGAAGGGATCAGCGCGCCGCGCCGGCACCCTGTCCACGGCCGCCGCCGCCCGAACGACCGCGGCCGCCACCGCCGCCACGACGGCTGGCGTTGGCGTAATTGCGCGTCGCGGTCGGCGCATGCGTCGCGCGCGGACGGGCCGGCTGGCGCTGGCCGCGCGGCAGGTCGGCACGCGGCGCGGGGTCCGCCCCGATCGCCTTGACGCGCGTCGCCTTGATCTCGTTGGCGAGGCCGGTGAAATTCTCCGGCAGCGGACGCACGGTCACCTTCTGGCGCGTGATCTTTTCGATGTCCTTCAGATACGGCCGCTCGTCATCCGCGCAGAAGGCGATGGCGATGCCGCTGTTGCCCGCGCGCGCGGTGCGGCCGATGCGGTGGACGTACTGTTCCGCAACGTTCGGCAGCTCGAAGTTGACGACGTGGCTGACGCCCGACACGTCGATGCCGCGTGCGGCGATGTCGGTGGCGACCAGCACCTTGGTCTTGCCGTCCTTGAACTCGCCGAGCGCGCGCTCGCGCTGGCCCTGGCTCTTGTTGCCATGGATCGCGTTCGCCGCGATGCCGTTGCCGGCGAGCAGCTTCACGACGCGGTCGGCGCCATGCTTGGTGCGCGTGAAGACGAGCGCACGGTTGATCGCCGGGTCCTGCAGCACGAGCGTCAGCAGCGCCTGCTTCTCGGTCTGGTTGACGAAGGTGACATATTGATCGACGCGCTCTGCGGTAGTCGATTCCGGCACTACCGACACGGTCTTCGGGTTGGTGAGGAACTGACCGGCGAGATCGCGGATCGCGGTCGGCATCGTCGCCGAGAAGAACAGCGTCTGACGCTTGCGCGGGATCATCCGCACGATCTTCTTGAGCGCGTGAATGAAGCCCAGGTCCATCATCTGGTCGGCTTCGTCGAGCACCAGAATCTCGATCATCGACAGGTTGCACATGCCCTGCTCGACCAGGTCGATTAGGCGGCCCGGCGTCGCGACGAGGATGTCGACGCCGCGGCTCAGATCCTGGCGATTCTTGTTGATGCTGGTGCCACCGAAGACGGTCGCGACGGACAGGTTGGAAAATTGGCCATAGCCGCGCGCATTGTCGGCGATCTGGCTGGCGAGTTCGCGCGTCGGCGCGAGGACGAGCATGCGGACATGCGTCGGCAGCACGCGCTTCTGCGCGGCGACCAGGCGCTGGATCGACGGCAGCACGAACGCCGCGGTCTTGCCGGTGCCGGTCTGCGCGATGCCGAGCAGATCGTCGCCTTCCAGCAGGATCGGAATCGACTGCGCCTGGATCGGCGTGGGGGTGGCATAGCCCTTGGCCTCGAGCGCACGGACGAGTGGCTCGGCAAGGCCGAGATGAGCGAATGACATGGAATAACAACCTTCAAAAACGGCCTCGCCAGCGCGCCGTCCGAAGGAGAGGGCACGCCGGTGCGGCGGGGGAAACCGACACCCCGCGTGAAAAGGGAAGCCTTCAGCTAACGACCGAGGCGGAGCCGGGGCTGGCAGGGCCAACCCATTCACGCTGCATGACGCCTCGATGGCCCGGCATGTGCGCTGCACTGCCGCAAAAGTCAAGATGGCTGGCCTTGGTTTGCGCGCCACGTCGCACCACAGACCGCGTCATTGCGAGGAGCGAAGCGACGCGGCAATCCAGAGCGTATCGCGCGCGGCTCTGGATTGCTTCGCTGCGCTCGCAATGACGGGCAGGCTATCGGGACGACATTACAACGCCCGCCCGATCACCTCCTTCATAATCTCGTTCGTGCCGCCGTAAATCCGCGTCACGCGCGCCGACCGCCACGCCCGCGCGATCGGATATTCGTTCATATAGCCCGCGCCGCCATGCAGCTGGAGGCAGGCGTCGAGCACCTCCCATTGCAATTCGGTGTGCCACAGCTTCGCCGCCGCGCCTTCCTCGTTGGTTAGCTCGCCCGCGAGATGCCGGCGGATTGCCCAGTCGAGATGCGCCCAGCCGACCTGCAGCTTCGTCTTGATGCCTGCCAGTACGAAGCGCGTGTTCTGGAAGTCGAACACCACGCCGGCGAACGCCTTGCGATCCTTGGTAAAGGCGACGGTATCGTCGAACGCCTTCTGCGCCGACGCCTGCGCGCCGACCGCGATCGACAGTCGTTCCTGCGGCAGCTGGCTCATCAGATAGACGAAACCCTTGCCCTCTTCGCCAAGGCAGTTCGTGATCGGCACGCGCACGTCGTCGAAGAACAATTCGGACGTGTCCGCCGCCTCCTGCCCGATCTTGTCGAGCTTGCGCCCGCGCCGGAAGCCTTCGCGCTCCGCCTCAACCAGGATGATCGACATGCCGCGCCATGCAGGCTTGGCGTCGGGATCGGTCTTGGCGACCACCAGCACCAGATCGGCGTTCTGGCCGTTGGTGATATAGGTCTTGCTGCCGTTGAGGACGTAGTGGTTGCCGTCGCGCTTCGCGGTGGTGCGGATCGACTGGAGGTCGCTGCCCGTGCCCGGCTCGGTCATCGCGATCGCGGTGATCGTCTCGCCCGACACCATGCGCGGCAGCCAGTGGCGCTTCTGCTCCTCCGACCCGTAATGTTCGAGATAGCCGACGACGATGTCCGATTGCAGCGTGAAGCCGGCGGGCACGCCGTTGTACGTCAGCTCTTCGTTGACGATCGCGTTATAGCCGAAATCGAGACCCAGCCCGCCATATTCCTCGGGCACCGTCGGGCACAGCATGCCGACCGCCCCCGCCGCGCGCCAGAAAGCGGGCGGCACCAGCCGGTTCGCCTCCCAGTCCGCGACATGCGGTACGCCTTCCTTGCGCAGAAACTGCCGCACGCTCTGCCGGAACGCCTCGTGATCCCCGTCATAGGCGCTGCGGCCCGCGACATCGTCCAGCGTCATGATCCTCTCCTTGTGTCTTTGGTGGAGAGGCTGCGGATGCGAGCCGCTGGCGTCAAGACAAAATAACAAATGTTATGGCGAGATCGTATCGCCTGAGACTTTTTCGGTGCATCGCCCCGCGCCCGGCGATAGCATGGTCGGCCAACAAGAAGAGGATGGTTGCCATGAAACTGGCGAGTCTGAAGCACAAGCGCGACGGCAAGCTCGTCGTGGTCTCCAACGACCTCGCCTGGTGTGCGGATGCGGGCCATATCGTGCCGACCTTGCAGGCGGCGCTCGACGATTGGGACCGGTATCTGCCCGACCTCCAGAACCTCGCGACCGACCTGGAGCATGCGGTGATCCCGCGCGAACGCTTCCACGAACATGACGCCGCCTCGCCGCTGCCGCGCGCCTATCAATGGGCGGACGGGTCGGCGTACGTGAACCACGTCGCGCTGGTGCGGCAGGCGCGCGGCGCCGAGATGCCGGACAGCTTCTGGCACGATCCGCTGATGTACCAGGGCGGATCGGACGGCTTCCTCGCCCCACGCGATCCCATCCCGCTCGCCGACGAGAGCTGGGGCTGCGACATGGAGGCGGAGGTCGTCGTCGTAACCGGTGACGTACCCTTGGGCGCCAGCCGCGAAGAGGCACTCGCGGCGATCCGCCTGATCGGTCTGACCAACGACGTGTCCTTGCGCGGCCTCATCCCCGGCGAACTCGCCAAGGGATTCGGTTTCTTCCAGTCCAAGCCGGCCAGCGCTTTCTCGCCCGTGTTCGTGACTCCCGATGCGCTGGGCGACTGGTGGCAGGACGGCAAGCTCCACCGCAAGCTCAACGTCGACCTCAACGGCCAGCCCTTCGGCCGCGTCGCGGCGGGCGAGGACATGACCTTCGACTTCGGCACTTTGGTCGCGCATGCCGCCAAGACGCGCGCGCTGGGGGCGGGGACGATCGTCGGATCGGGCACCGTCAGCAACCGCGGTGCCGACGGCGGCCCCGGCAAGACGATCGCCGACGGCGGCGTCGGCTATTGCTGCCTCGCCGAGCTGCGCACCGTCGAAACGATCGCGACCGGCAAGGCGACGACGCCGTTCCTGAAGAAGGGGGACACCGTGCGCATCTGGGCGGAGGACGACAAGCATCACCCGATCTTTGGCGTGATCGAACAGACCGTGGGGTAAACATTCCTCCCCGGCACGGGGAGGTGGCGCCGCCGGAGGCGGTGACGGAGGGGGGCTTCCACACCCGATGCCGCTCGTGGGAGCCCCCCTCCACCATTCGCTGCGCGAACGGTCCCCCTCCCCGTACCGGGGAGGACCTGAAGCCATAAATCTCGCTTGAAATCTAATTACAACGGCGCGAAAGTATCGATCAACGGTGCCGGCGACTCCCGCGGGGCACGGACAGGAGAGAAACGTGGCCGGCGAGCATCCTCGCGCCAATTTGCAGCCCCTGCGGCTGCACGTGCCGGAACCCAAGTTCCGCCCCGGCGATCCCGTCGATTTCGTCGGCGTGGACATTCCCCCGGCTGGTGCCGCACGACGGCCCGACACCGCCGAATCGGCGCACGATTTCACCGACCTCGCCTATACGATGGTGCGCGTCCTCGACGAAGACGGCCGCGCGGTCGGCCCGTGGGACCCCAAGCTGTCGCCCGACATGCTGCGTCGGATGCTGCGCAACATGGCGCTGCTGCGCGCTTTCGACGAGCGCATGTTCCGTGCCCAACGCCAGGGCAAGACCAGCTTCTACATGAAGGCGACCGGCGAAGAGGCGGTGGCAATCGCCGCGGCGCAGGCGCTCGACGCCGACGACATGTGCTTCCCGTCCTATCGCCAGCAGGGGCTGCTCATCGCGCGCGGCTATCCGCTGGTCGAGATGATGAACCAGATCTACTCGAACACCGGTGACAAGCTGCAGGGCAAGCAGCTGCCGATCATGTATTCGGCGAAGGATTTCGGCTTCTTCTCGATCTCGGGCAACCTCACTACGCAATACCCCCAAGCCGTCGGCTGGGCGATGGCATCGGCAGCGAAGGGCGACACGCGCATTGCCGCGACCTGGTGCGGCGAGGGATCGACCGCCGAGGGCGACTTCCATTCGGCCTGCACCTTCGCTTCTGTCTATCGCGCGCCGGTGATCTTCAACGTCGTCAACAATCAGTGGGCGATCTCGAGCTTTTCCGGCTTTGCGGGCGCCGAATCGACGACCTTCGCAGCACGTGCGATCGGCTATGGCATCGCAGGCCTGCGCGTCGACGGCAATGACGCGCTTGCGGTCTATGCCGCGACATTGTGGGCGGCGGAGCGCGCACGCACCAACGCCGGTCCGACGCTGATCGAGCATTTCACCTATCGCGCGGAAGGCCATTCGACCTCCGACGATCCGACGCAATATCGCAGCGCGGGCGAACCGACCGCCTGGCCGCTCGGCGATCCGATCGCGCGGCTGAAGCAGCACCTCATCGTCATCGGCGAATGGGACGAAGAGCGGCACGCTGCGCAGGATCGCGAGCTGGCCGAATATGTTCGCGCGCAGCAGAAGGACGCGGAGAAGAACGGCATCCTCGGCCACGGCCTGCATCAGCCGTTGGACAGCCTGTTCGATGGCGTGTTCGAAGAGATGCCATGGCATCTGCGCGAACAACAGGCGCAGATGATCGCCGAGGAAGAGGCGAGCGGACGGCCATGGGCGCGCAAGTGATGGCATTGTCCGTCACCCCGACCTTGAGCCGGGGTCCCGCTTTTTCTTTCCGCCCGCTCGACATAGCGGGACCCCGGGTCAAGCCCGGGGTGACGAGGATTGTGGAATGACCGATACTGCAATGTCTGCTGAGACGGACGCCACCGACACCACCACCCGCATGAACATGATTCAGGCGATAAACTCTGCGCTCGACGTCTGCATGGGGCGCGATGCGGACGTGATGGTGATGGGCGAGGACGTCGGCTATTTCGGGGGCGTGTTCCGCGCGACGGCGGGGCTTCAGGCGAAATACGGCAAGACCCGCGTGTTCGACACGCCGATCACCGAGATCGGCATCATGGGCGTCGCGATCGGCATGGGCGCTTATGGCCTGCGTCCCGTCCCCGAAATCCAGTTCGCCGATTACATCTATCCCGCGCTTGACCAGTTGGTCAGCGAGGCGGCGCGGCTGCGCTATCGGTCGGCGGGCGAGTTCACCTCGCCGATCACGATCCGCTCGCCCTATGGCGGTGGTATTTTCGGCGGCCAGACGCACTCGCAGAGCCCTGAGGGCATCTTCACGCACGTGTCCGGCATGAAGACGGTGATCCCGTCGACGCCGTATGACGCCAAGGGCCTGCTGATTGCGGCGATCGAGGACAACGACCCCGTCCTGTTCCTCGAACCCAAGCGCATCTACAACGGCCCGTTCAACGGCCATTGGGACCGCCCGGCGGAGAACTGGTCGAAGCACCCCGGTGGTGAAGTGCCGACCGGCTATTACCGTGTCGATCTGGGCAAGGCGAAGGTCGTGCGTCCGGGCGAGGCGCTAACGATCCTCGCCTATGGCACGATGGTCCACGTCTGCGCGCAGGTGATCGCCGACGAAGGCATCGATGCCGAGATCGTCGACCTGCGCACGCTCGTGCCGCTCGACATCGAGACGATCGAAGCGTCGGTGAAGAAGACCGGCCGCTGCATGATCGTCCACGAAGCGACGCGCACGTCGGGCTTTGGCGCCGAACTGTCCGCGCTGGTGCAGGAACGCTGCTTCTACCACCTCGAAGCCCCGATCGAGCGCGTGACCGGCTTCGACACGCCCTATCCGCACAGCCTGGAATGGGCATATTTCCCGGGCCCGGTCCGCATCGGCCAGGCGCTCAAGAAGATCATGAAGGACGCATAAGATGGGCCGCTTCACCTTCCGCCTGCCCGACATCGGCGAAGGCATCGCCGAGGCCGAGATCGTCGCCTGGCACGTCGCCGTCGGCGATCGCGTCGAGGAAGACCAGAATATCGCCGACATGATGACCGACAAGGCGACCGTTGAGATGGAATCGCCGGTGTCGGGTGTGGTGGTCGAACTGGCGGGCGAGGTCGGCGATCAGGTCGCGATCGGCGCCGCGCTGGTCGTGATCGAGACCGAGGATGCGGGCGAGGGGGAGGTGATCGCCGCCCCGCCGAGCGCCGAGCAGGCCGAAGTCGCCGAGCAGTACGAGGCGGAAAATCCGGGCGTCGAAGCGGTCGAAGCGGTGGCCGTGACAACGCCGACGGGATCGGGCGACACTCTATCCCCCGTTCGTGCTGAGCCTGTCGAAGCACAGGTCGCAAGCGCACTGCCCGCGGCGACCAGCCCTTCGACAGGCTCAGGGCGAACGGAGGAGACGGCACCCGTCGCCACCCACGTCCTCGCATCCCCCGCGGTGCGGGCTCGCGCCCGCGACCTCGGCATCGACCTCTCGCAGGTCAAGACCGACGCCGATCGCGTCCGCCACGCCGATCTCGACGCCTTTCTGCGCTACAATGCCGGCCAGGGCTATCACGCCCCCGGCGCGTCGCGTGCGCGCGAGGACGAACAGGTTCGCGTCATCGGCATGCGCCGCCGCATCGCCGAGAATATGGCCGCCGCCAAGCGCCACATCCCGCACTTTACCTATGTCGACGAGGTGGACGTGACGGCGCTGGAGGCGATGCGCGCCGATCTCAACGCGCACCGTGGTCCGCGTCCCAAGCTCACCATGCTGCCGCTGCTGATCGTCGCGATCTGCCGCACGCTGCCCGAATTCCCGATGCTCAACGCGCGCTATGATGACGAAGCGGGCGTGGTGACGCGCTCGGGCCGCGTCCACCTCGGCATGGCGGCGCAGACCGATGCCGGGCTGACCGTGCCGGTCATCCGCGACGCGCAGGACAAGAACGTCTGGCAGCTCGCCGCCGAGATAGCGCGCCTCGCCGAGGCTGCTCGCGCCAACAAGCTGAAGCCGGACGAACTGGGCAACGGCACGATCACCGTCACCTCGCTCGGGCCGCTCGGCGGCATCGCGACGACGCCGGTCATCAACCGGCCGGAGGTCGCGATCATCGGGCCGAACAAGATCGTCGAGCGTCCGGTATTCACCGGCCGCGGTGACGAAATCCGCCGTGCAAAGCTGATGAACGTGTCGATCAGCTGCGACCATCGCGTCGTCGATGGCTGGGACGCGGCAAGCTATATCCAGGCGCTCAAGACGCAGCTCGAGACGCCGGTCCTGCTGTTCGCCGACTGATGCGCGGGGCCGTCGCCGCCGTCATGCTGCTGCTGCTCGCCGGCTGCGGCGACGGCGGCGCGGACCGCGCGGCAAGGCTGCGCGCGGCGGGGCCCGACCCCGACGTCACGGCGCTGTTGCGCGTCGCGGATGTGGGGGAAGGCGAGCGGCTGTTCCGCACCTGCGCCGCCTGCCATGCGATCCGCAAGGGCGCGCCCGATCGTAACGGCCCCAATCTGTTCGGCGCGATGGGAGCGCCGGTGGCTGGCGTCAGTCCGCGCTTCGGCTACACCGCCGCGCTTCAGCGCGCGAGCGGCCGCTGGACGCCCGAGCGGATGGACGCGTGGCTCGCCAACCCGCACCGCTTTGCGCCCGGCACGTCGATGGGCTTTCCCGGCCTCGCCGACCCACTCGCCCGTGCCGACCTGATCGCCTATCTGCGCGCGCAGCGTTAAAGCACGGTGGGCGATGCTCCTGCGCCGTCATTGCGAGCGCAGCGAAGCGATCCAGGGCGTCCTGGTCCGACTCTGAATTGCTTCGCTACGCTCGCAATGACGAAAAAGGGGGGAGCATGCTTGGGCAATCGGCCGTTATCCCACAGCAAGCGGCGAGCCACCCCACTGGCGCCCCATCCCGATCCGCGCCACTGTCGTGCCATGACCCAGCCCCTCGTCCAAACCGCCCGCGACGGCCATGTCGCGATCCTCACCTTCGCGCGGCCGCCGCACAATTTCGCCGATCTTGCGCTGATCGAGGCGATCGGCGCCGCCTTTGCCGCGGCGGACGCCGACCCACAGGTGCGCGCGATCGTGCTGCAATCGGACGGCCGCATCTTCTGCGCCGGCGCCGACCTTGCCCGCGACAATCCGGTCGAAAAGGAACAGCCCGCGGGCACGCGCAACCCCTTCTACGTCGCCGCCGCGCGCCTCTATGCGGTGAAAACACCGGTCGTTGCCGCGATCCAGGGCGCGGCGGTGGGGGCGGGGCTCGGCCTTGCGCTCGTCGCCGATTTCCGCGTCGCGGCACCTGAGGCGCGCTTCGTCGCAAACTTCGTCGCGCTCGGCTTCCACCCCGGTTTCGGCATTTCGGCGGTACTGGAGCGGGTGATCGGCGGCCAGCGTGCGCTGCTGATGAACCTCACCGCGCGTCGCATCAAGGCGGAGCAGGCGGCGGATTGGGGTCTGGTCGATATCCTGGTGCCCGCCGACCGTCTGCGCGCGGAAGCGCTGGCGCTGGCGCAAGAGATCGCGGCGGGGGCGCCGCTCGCGGTGCAGTCGACGCGGGCTACCATGCGCGGCGACCTGTTCGCGCTGGTCGAGGCCCAGACCGACCACGAACTCGCCGAACAGGCATGGCTGCAAAAGACCGCCGACTTTGCCGAAGGCGTGCGGGCGGTGAATGAGCGCCGGCCGGGACGGTTCGTGGGGGCCTGACTTCGCCCAAACACTCCGTCACCCCGGACTCGTTCGGGGGTTGGCTTCGCGGCGCGGGGACGGCTGGAGGCTTTGGGCATCCCCCTCGGCCCGGCGGACCCCGGAACGAATCCGGGGTGACGGGGGGTTACTTCATCAACACCAGCTCTTCCGCCATCGTCGGATGCAGCGCGACCGTGTCGTCGAACTGCGCCTTGGTCAGCCCTGCCTTTACCGCGATCGCGGCCGCTTGCAGGATCTCCGGCACGTCCGGTCCGATCATGTGCAGCCCGACGATCTTCCCAGACACGCCGTCGCAGACCATCTTGTACAGCGCGCGCTCGTTGCGCCCGGCCAGCACGTTCTTCATCGGCCGGAAATCGGACGAATAGACCGCCACCGACCCCAGCTTCTGCTTCGCCTCGCTCTCGGTCATGCCGACGCCCGCCATCGGCGGATGGCTGAATACGGCCGACGGGATGTTGGCGTAATCGACCGTGGTGGGCTTGTTGCCGAAGAAGGTGTCGGCGAACGCCTGGCCCTCGCGGATCGCCACGGGGGTCAGCTGGATGCGGTTGGTGACGTCGCCGATCGCGAAGATGCTATCGACGCTCGACCGGTTCTGCTCGTCGACAACGACGGCGCCCTTTTCCAGCGCGACGCCTGCTTCTTCGAGCCCGAGACCTTCGGTGTTGGGCACGCGACCGGTCGCGAACATCACCATGTCGACCGTCACCGGCTCGTGGTTCGACATATGGACGGTCAGGCAGCCGTCCTCGCCCTTTTCGAGGCGTTCGAAATTGGCGTCGAACTTGAACTCCAGCCCCTTCATCATGCTGATCTGGAGCAGGCGGTCGCGGATCGACAGGTCGTAACCGCGCAGGATGTCCTGCGTGCGGTTCATGATGATGACGTGCGCGCCGAACTGGTGGAAGATGCCAGCGAATTCATTGGCGATATAGCCCGCGCCCGCGATCAGGATTCGCTTGGGGATCGCATCGAGGTGGAAGGCCTCGTTGCTGGTGATGCCGTGTTCGGCACCGGGACAGGCGGGGACGGCGGGATGCGCGCCGACCGCGATCAGGATGCGCTCGGCGGTCTTCTCCGTCCCGTCGGCCAGCCGCACGCTGTGCGGGCCGCTGACGGTGGCGCGCTGGTGGATGATCTCGACATGGTGGTTTTCCAGCGTCTGCGTATAGGCGCCGTTGATCCGGTCGACCTCCTCCAGCACGTTGTCGCGCAGCGTCTTCCAGTCGAAGTCGCACTGATCGGGCACCTGCCAGCCGAAGCGCTTGGCGTCCTTCAGGTCCTCGGCGAAATGCGCGCCGTAGACGAGCAATTTCTTGGGCACGCAGCCGCGGATCACGCAGGTGCCGCCGACGCGATATTCCTCGGCCACCGCGACGCGCGCGCCATGCGCCGCCGCGACGCGGCTCGCGCGCGTGCCACCGGACCCCGCGCCGATGACGAAGAGGTCGTAGTCGTATTGGGGCATGATGTTACTCCGGGGTGGCGAGCACCGGGCGAAGGCCCAGATGCTGCACGAAAGGGTCGAAATCGCGATCGCTGTATAACAAGGGAAGCCGGTCGAGGATGCACCGCGTCGCGATCAACGTGTCGATCGTCTTGCGGATGGTGATGCCGATGCTCCGTAAGTGACGGTAATTGCGGGCGGCCTGCACGGCGACGCGGTGGTCGCTGATGACGAGGGGTCGGTAAGCGAAAAGCGTGCCTCCGCCAATTGGAACGACCGGTCATCACCGAACCCTTGCAGAACTTCGGCAACGATCAGGTCACCAGCCACCACAGGCGTGCGTCCAAATGCGGCATCCAGATATGCCGTCTGGACAGACTGGACGCCCCGGAAATAGTCGATCCAGACGCTGGAATCGACGACGATCATTCAGCAGGGATGTATTTGCTGGTCCGCATATCGTCGAGATCGCCGTCCCAGCCGATCCCACGCAAATCGCGCATCGCTTCCTGCTGTTTCAAACGCAGGGCCGTACGTAGCGCTTCGTTCACCGCCTGGCTCTTACTGCTGATATTCAGCGCAGCCATAAACTTGGCCATCAGCGCTTCATCGATGTCGATATTCGTCCGCATGTGTATGGCTCCGCAGAGCCATACACATAGCGTCTAGCCCGAGCTCAATCCAGACCGGCGCGGCGGATCAGGTCTTCGGTCGAGGGGTCGAACTCCTGCCCGCCCTGGTCGGCGGCCTTGGCCATTTCCTTGCCCAGCTCGACGCCAAACTGATCGAAGCTGTTGATGCCGAGCAGCACGCCGTTCACGAACACGCGGTGTTCGTAAAAGGCGATCAGCGCGCCCAGCGTGCGCGGGTCGAGCACGTCGAGCAGGATCGTCGAGGACGGGCGGTCGCCGCTGTACGAACGCGCGGGGTCGTCTACCTGCTTGCCCTTCATCAGGGCGGCGCCCTGCGCAAAGGCATTGAGCAGCAGCTGCCGGTGGTGATCCTCGGCCAGCGTATCGCCAGGCTCGATCACCGCGATGAATTCGACGGGGACGAGATGCGTGCCCTGGTGGAGCAGCTGGAACACTGCATGCTGCGCATCGGTGCCGACGCCGCCCCAGGTGATCGCCGCGGTCGGCCGTCCAACCGGCTCGCCGTCGACGGTCACACCCTTGCCGTTTGATTCCATTTCCAGCTGCTGGAGATAGCTCGGAAGCAGCCGCAGCCGCTCGTCATAGGCGAAGGGCGCGCGCGTTTCGGCATGGCGGACCTGCGTGTAATACAGGTCGGCAAAGGCGGCGAGGGCGGGCGCATTCTCGTGCAGCGCGGTCAGGCGGAAGTGACGGTCCATCTCGGCCGCGCCTTCCAGCAGTTCCTCGAACGCGCCCCAGCCCAGCGCCACCGCCGCCGGGAAGCCGATCGACGACCACAGAGAATAGCGGCCGCCGACGCCCTCGCTGAACGGCAAGATGCGGGTTTCGTCGACGCCCCATTCCATCGCCTTGTCGGGTGCCGCAGTCAGCGCGATCACCTTGCCGTAGGGATCCTCGACGCCATGCTCCTTGAACCACTGCATCGCCGATTCGGCGTTGAGCATGGTTTCCTTGGTGGTGAAGGTCTTGGATGCGATGACGAGCAGCGTCGCCGACGGATCGAAATCCTTGATCGCCTCTTCCAGCGCCACGCCGTCGACGTTGGAAACGATCGCGACGTCATAGCGCTTGTCTTCGCGACCGAGCGCATCGACCAGCAGGTCCGGCCCCAGCGCGGAGCCGCCGATGCCGATGTGCAGGACGTGGCGGATGTCGCCCAATGCGCCAGCCTCGATCGCGTCGATCAGCGCGCGCATCCGCTCGTGGAAACGGCGGGCGCGGGCGACGCTTTCGGGATTGCCCTCGCCGCGTTCGGCGGTGTGCTCGACCGGGCGATCTTCGGTGACGTTGACGTGTTGGCCGCCGAACATCGCGTCGCGCTTGCCGGCAAGGTCCTTCGCCTTGGCCAGCGTCTCGAACGCCGCGACCGCTTCGCGCGTCAGATGCGTCTTCGACCAGTCGAAATGGATACCGGAGACGTCGAGGCTGAACGCCTTCAGCCGGTCGCCATCCTCGGCGAACAGGTCCATCAGCTTGGGGGAGGGCAGGGCTTCGATCGCAGACCAGTCGCTCATATGTCCGTCCTTCATGGGGAGGGGAAAGTCGTGACCGTCCCGTATCGATCCTGCGCCGGGCGACAAGCCCGTTTCGGCCGACACCGGAACGACTGGTGAGGACGCACGGGGGCGGCTAAAGCTCCGCTCCTATGGCCGATACTCCAGCTCCCTCCGTGGTTCCCGCAACCCCCAAGCCGGTAAAGCCCCGCTCGGAAACCAGCGAGACGATCCGCTTCCTCGTGAAGCTGGCGGTCGCCGTGTTCATCCTGCGCAGCTTCATCTTCGCGCCGTTCTCGATTCCCAGCGAATCGATGCTGCCGCGGTTGCTGATCGGCGACTATCTGTTCGTCACGAAATGGAATTACGGCTATTCACGCTGGTCGCTGCCGTACGGCTTCCCGCCGATCCCCGGCCGTCTGCTCGGCCGCAACCCCGCGCGCGGCGACGTCGTCGTGTTCCGCTCGCCCGATCCCGCGCCGGGCGATACCGATCCCGAGCACGCCGATCATGACGTCATCAAGCGCGTCATCGGCCTGCCCGGCGACACGATCCAGATGCGCCGCGGCCAGGTGATCCTGAACGGCGTGCCGGTGCCTAAGCAGCGCGTCGCCGACTTCGTCCTGCCGCTGACCGCGAACTTCAACGAGCAGAAGTGCGGCGCGACCTTTGTCGATGTCGATGCGAAGGGGCAGCCGATCTGCCGCTACCCCCAGTTCCGCGAGACCCTGCCCAACGGCAAGAGCTATATGGTCCTCGACCAAGCGGACATCCCGCAGGCGGACGACACCGGCCTCTACACCGTGCCGGCAGGCGACGTGTTCCTGATGGGCGACAATCGCGACGACAGCGCCGACAGCCGTTTCCCCGCGCCGATCGGCATGGGCTACATCCCGATGGAGCGGATCGAGGGCAAGGCGGTCGTCACCTTCTTCTCGACCAACGGCAACTACCGCTGGTTCAATCCCGTCAGCTGGTTCACCGCCGCACGCTGGAACCGGATCGGAGAAGGCTTCTGACCCCCGATCTCGCCAGCTGGATCGCGCAGACCTTCGGCCGAGCACCTGCCGATCCCGCCCCGTTCGCGCGCGCGCTGACACATGGCAGCCAGGCGGCGGAGAATTACGAGCGGCTCGAATTCCTCGGCGACCGCGTGCTCGGCCTCATCATGGCAGAATGGCTGTGGGAGCTGTTCCCCAAGGAGACCGAAGGCAGCCTGTCGAAGCGGCTCAACGCGCTGGTGACCGGCGCGGTCTGTGCCGATGTCGCCCGTGCGATCGGCGTCCGCGCGCATCTGAAGCTCGGCAAGCAAGCCCGCGATGACGGGGCGTATGAGAGCGACAATATCCTGGGCGACGTGATGGAGGCGCTGATCGGCGCCTGGTATCGCGAAGCTGGCCTGGATGCTGCGCGCACCTTCGTTCGCACCGCCTGGGGCGACCGCGTCCGCCGCAGCGACAAGGCGCCGCAGCATCCCAAATCGGCGCTGCAGGAATGGGCCGCGGCCCACGGCCGCCGCGCGCCCGAATATGTCGTCGTCGACCGATCTGGTCCGCACCACGCGCCACGGTTCACGGTGCAGGCGAAGATCGGGACGTTCGCGGAAGCCACCGCGACGGGCGCGAACAAGCAGATCGCCGAAACCGCGGCGGCGAAGGCGCTGCTGGCGAAGGTGGCGGGCTGACGTTTCCCCGCGTCCGGGTGGCGCCGGATTTCCACGACTTGCCCATATGACGGATGCGCCGCAAAGAAGCCCCATGACCCAGACCCAACATTGCGGCCTCGTCGCCGTCGTCGGCGCACCCAACGCGGGCAAGTCCACGCTCGTCAACGCCCTCGTCGGCCAGAAGGTCGCCATCGTCAGTCCCAAGGCGCAGACGACGCGCACCAAGCTGCTCGGCGTCGCGATCCAGGACTCGGCGCAGATCCTGCTGGTGGACACGCCCGGCATCTTCGAACCGCAACGCCGCCTCGACCGCGCGATGGTGTCGGCCGCGTGGAGCGGCACCGAAGGCGCGGACATGATCGCGCTGGTGGTCGACGGCAAGGGCGGCATCGGCCCCAAGGTGGAGCGGATCGCCGAGGCGCTGAAGGACCGGCCCGAACCGAAGATCCTGATCCTCAACAAGGTCGACGTCGCGGACAAGCCAAAGCTGCTACTCCACGCTGAAAAACTGAACGCGCTGATGCACTTCGCCGATACGTGGTTCGTGTCGGCGCAGACCGGTGACGGCCTCGCCGAGCTCAAGTCCGCGCTCGCCGCCGCGATGCCGGAGGGGCCGTGGCACTATCCGGAGGATCAGGTCTCCGACGCCACCGAACGCGCGCTCGCCAGCGAGGTGACGCGCGAACAGCTCTACCTCCAGCTCCACGCCGAATTGCCCTACGCCAGCACGGTCGAGACGGAAAAGTATAGCGAGCGCGAGGACGGATCGGTCGAGATCCACCAGCAGATCCTCGTCGAACGCCCGACGCAGCGCGCGATCGTGCTGGGCAAGGGCGGCGTGCGCATCCGCGACATCGGCGCCCGTGCGCGCACCGAACTCGCCGGCATCCTGGGCGTTCCCGTCCACCTCTACCTGCACGTGAAGGTCAAGCCCGGCTGGGACGAAGACCGCGAGATCTACCGCGACATCGGCCTCGACTGGGTCGAGTAGGGGCTTCCTTCGCGCTGCCGGGGACGCCGCCCGCAAGGCGTGGCAGGCAGCGTCCTATCCTCCCCCTCCGTCACCGCTATGCGGTGCCACCTCCCTTGGCGGGGAGGAATGAGGTGCGCTCGGGTCTATCTCCAAGCCGGCGTGCCAGCCTCCGCCAGCAGCGCATCCACCCATGCCGGCACCAGCTCCCCCGCCGCCCCCAGCCGCGTCTCGGCAAAGAAGCTGCTGCCCGCCGATCGCTCCAGGTTCAGCTCCAGCGTGTCGGCACCATAGGCATCCGCCATCTGCACGAAGCCGGCGGCGGGATAGACTGCGCCCGACGTGCCGATCGACACGAACAGGTCGCACGCCGCCAGCGCCGCCTCGATCCGGTCCATGTGATAGGGCATCTCGCCGAAGAACACGATGTCGGGCCGCAGCGCCGGCTCGCCGCAATTGGGGCATTCGGTGTCGGGCGGCAGCGCGCCGTCCCAATCCTCGCGAATGCCGCAGACCGCACACAGCGCCGATTGGAGCTCGCCATGCATGTGTAGCAACCGCGTCGCACCGGCGCGCTCGTGCAGATCGTCGACATTCTGCGTCACGATCAGCAACTCGCCCGTCCACGCGCGATCCAACCGCGCCAACGCCACATGCGCGGCATTAGGCGCGACCTCCGCCAGCGCCGCCCGCCGCAGGTCGTAGAAGCGATGCACCAGCGCCGGATCCGCCGCCAGCGCCTCTGGCGTGCAGACGTCTTCGACCCGGTGTCCTTCCCATAATCCACCAGGCCCGCGGAAGGTGGCGATGCCGGATTCGGCGGAAATGCCGGCGCCGGTCAGGACGACGATGTTGCGGATGGCGATCATGGCCCGCAGGATAGGGCCGGAACCGGGTGGCGGAAAGGTGGTGGCCCGCTATCGGCTCACGACCGTCCCGCGGTCAAAATTCCGACCAGTCGTCATTGGCCATCGCCAGCGCGGTATTGCCGACCGCGCGTGACGGCGCGGTGCGGGCGATACGCTGTCCCGCCGGGGCGGGGCGGTGGTGCAGCTCTGTGCACTTGGAAAGGCTGGGCAATACTTCCGTCGCAAACCGATTGATCACTGCCCGGAGATGGGCAGATCAACCTTGACGACATTGGTCGGAATGGGGGTGAGGAGCAGCAGCGCTGCACTGAACAGTCCCGTCAGGCCCCAGCCATAGCGGCGCGCGCGCAGATCGTTGATCGCCCTCGCGAGGCAGTAGAGCGCGGGGATGAGTATCGCGATAGTTGTCAGGACGGTGGTCCACATAGGGGCAGGCTAGCTTGGACTGCATCGACGGGCAACGGCTGCCGCCATGGGCGACGTCGTCGTGCCACCGCGTCACGGATGATGCGATAGTGCCGATCCGGATCAACCCCAAATTAAGAAACGGTCGATATCGGTTTAACCATGCTCTTCAAACGCTCTTCCGATACGCTCGAAGCGCGCACTGCGCTCGCCGTCTTCCGCCATTCGCCCGACGCGATGATGCTGTTGCGCGATAACCAGTTCGTCGCCTGCAACGCGGCTGCCGAGCAGGTGTATGGCGCGCCACGTGCCGCGATCCTCGGGCAGAATCCCGTGGTCTTCTCGGCGCCGGAACAGGGCGACGGGCGTCCGACGATCGAACATGTCAACGAACGGGTCTCACAGGCCATCCGTGACGGCCATGCCCGTTTCGAATGGCTCAACATGCGTAACGGCCAGGTCGTGCGCATGCTGGTCACGCTGATCCCGGTGGCGATCGACGGCGGGGCGGAGGTTCTGGTGCTGGTGCAGGACATGACCGCGACGTCGCAGGTCGTCGACGCGATCGGCGAGGGCCTCGAACGCCTGGCCGGGGGTGACCTCACGGTGCGGATCGAGGCCGCGTTCAATCCGGAGTTCGAACCGCTGCGCGCCAGCTTTAACGGCGCCGCCGCGACGATGCAGGATTCGCTCCAGACGGTGGTCGCGGTCGGCAACGGCCTCGCGTCGGGCTGCGGAGACATTCGCACCGCGGCGGACGATCTGTCGCTGCGCACCGAGCGTCAGGCGGCAAGCCTGGAAGAAACCGCCGCGGCGATGGACGAGATCACCAGCAACGTGCGCGTCACCGCCGACACCGCCGGCCGGGCCGAGACGATCGTCGCCGGCGCACACCGCGCGGCGGAGGAATCGAGCGTCGTCGTCGAACGCGCCATGCAGGCGATGGCGGGAATCGAACGCGCGTCGAACGAGATTTCCGAAATCATCAGCGTCATCGACGGCATCGCCTTCCAGACGAACCTGCTCGCGCTCAATGCCGGTGTCGAGGCGGCGCGCGCGGGCGATGCGGGCAAGGGCTTTGCCGTCGTCGCCTCCGAAGTGCGTGCGCTGGCGCAGCGATCGGCCGATGCGGCGCGCGACGTGAAGGCGCGGATCACCGCCTCGACGCTGCAGGTCGATAATGGTGTCGGCCTCGTCTCCGAAACCGGCGCTGCGCTCCAGCGGATCATCACGCAAATGGCCGAAATCAGCAGTTCGGTCGCCAACATCGCGTCCGCCGCGCGCCAGCAGGCCAGCGGGCTCAGCCAAATCAACACGGCGGTCGGCGAGATGGATGCGATGACGCAGCAGAATGCCGCGATGGTGGAGGAAACCACCGCCGCCGCCCGCAATCTTGCCGCCGATGCGGAGCGTCTGGCCGATGCGGTCTGCCGCTTTCGCGTCGGTGAGGCGCGGCACGAACCGGCGATGACCGGCAAGGTCGTGGCACTCGCCGGCCGCGCCCGCCGTTGATGCTGTGAGCACGCTGACGCTGCCGCTGCCGCTGGCGAATAACCAGTCGTAACAGTCCCTTATCGCTCCCACCTGTCCTGCGCGCCGGACTTGTGCCAGACGGGCGGCATGACCTGTGTCCCGCGCCGCCGTCGCTCTGCGAACCTTGCGTGTTCGTGCGCCCCTCATGACCTGTCGGGGGCGCTATGACCGCGATCGGCATCTACGGCAGCAGCGGTCGGATGGGCCGCGCGATCTCCGAGCAGATCGAGGCTGCGGGGGCGCGGCAGGCCGGCGGCGTCGATGCCGGCGGCGATCCGCTCGCGCTCGCGAAAATATCCGACGTTCTGGTCGACTTCTCCACCGCCGCCGCCCTGGAGGCGCATGTCGCCGCCGCCCGGGCGACGCGCACGCCGATCGTCATCGGCACCACGGGCCTCAGCATCGACCAGCACGCCATGATCGATGCCGCGGCGACTGACATCGCGGTCCTCCAGACGGGCAATACCTCGCTTGGTGTCACGTTGCTCGCGCAGCTGGTGCGCGAGGCAGCGGCGCGCCTCGGCACCGACTGGGATATCGAGATCGTCGAAGCGCATCACCGCCACAAGGTCGATGCTCCGTCCGGCACCGCGATCCTGCTTGGCGAGGCCGCGGCGAGCGGGCGGGGGACGACGCTGTCCGAATTGCGCGTCGACGGCCGTGCAGGGCTGACGGGTGCGCGGACCGAGGGCACGATCGGGCTGGCCAGCATCCGCGGCGGTTCGATCGTCGGCGATCACAATGTCATTTTCGCCAGCGAGGGCGAGCGGATCGAACTCGCCCATCTGGCACAGGATCGCGGCATCTTCGCCAAAGGCGCGGTACGTGCCGCGTTGTGGCTCGCCGGCCAGCCCGCCGGCCGTTATCGCATGGGCGACGTGCTCGGCCTGTGATCGCGAGGGGCCTGTGAAAAAGGCAGACGTCTTCGAATTTTACCGCCGTCTGGCGGAAGCGAACCCGCATCCCGAAACCGAACTGGAATCGGGCAACGTCTTCCAACTGCTCGTCGCGGTAGTGCTGTCCGCCCAGGCGACCGATGCCGGCGTCAACAAGGCGACGCGCGCGCTCTTCGCCGAGGTGAAGACGCCGGAACAGATGGTGGCGCTGGGCGAGGACGGCCTGAAGCAGCACATCAAGACGATCGGCCTGTTCAATACCAAGGCGAAGAACGTCATCGCGCTGTCGGAAGCCTTGATCGCGCAGCACGACAGCGAGGTGCCGAATGATCGCGCAGCGCTGGAAGCGCTGCCCGGCGTTGGCCGGAAGACGGCGAACGTCGTCCTCAACGTCGCCTTCGACGCCGAAACCTTCGCGGTGGACACGCATATTTTCCGCGTCGGCAACCGCACCGGCCTTGCCCGCGGCAAGACCCCCCTCGCGGTCGAACTGAAACTGGACAAGGCGACGCCGCAGCCATTTCGGCTGCACGCGCATCACTGGCTGATCCTGCACGGCCGCTATATCTGCAAGGCGCGCACACCCGAATGCTGGCGCTGCCCCGTCGCCGACCTGTGCGCCTACAAGCCCAAGACCCCGCCGCCCAAGCGTGCCAAGGTCCCATAAACCACTGGCGCAACCCTGACGCCTTTGCTAGGCGAGCCATCCAGGCACCCGTAGCTCAGCTGGATAGAGCGCTGCCCTCCGAAGGCAGAGGCCACAGGTTCGAATCCTGTCGGGTGCGCCAAATTTGGCAACTGCCTTCTTAATTTGCTCTGATCGTCTGGCCATGACGGGCCGGGCTCGTCTGGCGTGCCGAGCGTTGCGCCTATTCAGACGTGCTGCTGCTACATTCCGTCGTTGCTACGAATAGGGTCGATCACGAGGATCAGGCGCTGTCCGCCCGTGGCGGCGATGGGTGGCGATCGGTGGAGCACGGTCGGGGGATCGAGCAGCATCCGGCCTTTGAAGACCCCCACCGCGCCGGTCGGCACCTCGCAGATCGCATCCGCGGCCGCGGCGCGGCACCATTGCGTTCCCGGCCCGACATAAGTGCACAGCAGCCGCAGCGTGACATAGTCGGCATGGAAGCGCCGGCACGCATCGGTCTCGATCACTTCGAGCCGCAGCCGCAGGCGATCATCACCGGTCAGCGCCGCCTGTCGCCGGAGCAGGAGGCCGATGTCCGCAGCAAGCGGGGTGGCGATATCGTCGGGATAGCCGGCGTCGCGCAGCGTGTCATCGAGCCGAGCGTCCGCATCGACGTCCAGCGTGACGTCATCGACCGTGTCGAGGTTCAGCGAAGCCAGTCCGGCCTTCACCGCATCGGGGAGCGGACGCCACCAGATCGCCAGCGCTGTTTTGGGGCGGGCGATCGCGTCGAGCGAGGTGCGATCGTAACCGAAGGCGACGACGTCTTCGAGTATGGCGGGCGTCATACGGAGGCCTCCAGCTGGCGCTCGCCCCAGGCCGGGAAGGGGTCGGGCAGCGACGTCCACAGCGTCGGCGTAAAGGCAGTGGCGGACACGAGGCATGCGTCGAGCCGGCGCCGGAGGGAGGGTTCGTCCATGGTGATGCCTATGAATACGATTTCCTGTCGGCGGTCGCCCCAGATGTGGTCCCAATGCTGGGCAACGAAGTCCTCGAAGCGGCCGTCGTCGGGCCAGTGATGCTTGGGCACCGCGGCCCACCAGCGGCCCATCCGTGCGGTCGTCGTCTGGCTGCCCGCCACCGCCAGTTCGCCGACCCAGTCGGGTCGCGTCGCCAGCCAGAAATGCCCCTTGGCCCGCACGACATTCTCGAGCCCGCCCTCGGTCAGGAAGGCGTAGAAGCGCGCGGGATCGAACGGCGCGCGGGCGCGATAGACGAAGCTTTCGATCCCATATTCCTCGGTCTCGGGCTGATGGTGGGCATAGCCGTACAGTTCCTTGGCCCACAGCGGGTGGCGCGCCGCTTTCTCTTCGTCGAACAGCCCGGTCGCGAGCACGAGGTCGAGGTCGACGCGCGCGTGGTCGGCGGTCACGATCACCGCATCGGCGTTCAGGCTGGCGACGAGCTTCTTGACCGTGGCCAGCTGCTCGGCGGAGACGGACGAGGCCTTGTTGACGATGACGACGTCGGCGAACTCGATCTGTTCGACCAGCAGGCCGACGAGGCTGCGCGTATCCTCTTCCCCCATGCTCTCGCCGCGATCGGCGAGGAAATCCTGGCTGGAATAATCGGCCAGCAGGTTCAGGGCGTCGACCACCGTCACCATCGTATCCAGCCGTGCGACGTCGCCCAGCGAGACGCCGTCCTCGTCACGGAAAGAGAAGGTGGTGGCGACCGGCAGGGGTTCGGAAATGCCGGTCGATTCGATCACCAGATAGTCGAACCGCCCGGCCTCGGCGAGCGTGCGCACTTCGGCGAGCAGGTCGTCGCGCAGCGTGCAGCAGATGCAGCCATTGGTCATTTCGACCAACGCTTCCTCCGACCGCGACAGTGCCGCTTCTCCACCGCGCACCAGATCGGCGTCGATGTTCACTTCCGACATGTCGTTGACGATCACCGCCACGCGCCGCCCTTCGCGATTGGCGAGGATATGGTTCAGCAGCGTCGTCTTGCCCGCGCCGAGAAAGCCGGACAGGACGGTCACGGGCAGACGGGTGTCGGATGGGGAGAGGCTTGCCATGATGACGGTCCAATGTGATATGTTACAACATGACCTATCCAAAGATGCCCAACGATGTCCAGTGACATCATGATCATGAAACCGCGTGGACCGATGCAGGTGACGGCCGGCCGTGGCGCCGACGCGGCGAGGCGTGCGGCATGAGCAGCGTTCCAGAGGGGCTGTGCACGCGTATCCCTGTGTCGGTGCTGACGGGCTTTCTCGGCAGCGGCAAGACGACCGTCTTGAACCATCTGGTTCGGTCCCCCGGCATGGCGCGGGCATTGGTCGTCATCAACGAGTTCGGCGCGGTCGGGCTGGATCACGAACTGATCGCCCGATCGAACGAGGATCTGGTCGTCGAGATGATGGGCGGCTGCCTGTGCTGCACCATCCGCGGCGACCTGTCGCGGACGCTACGCGACGCGCCGTGGCGTTTCGCGCGCGACGGCGAGTGCTGGTTCGACCGGGTGGTGATCGAAACCACCGGACTGGCCGACCCCGCACCGATCCTGCACACGCTGATGACCGATCCGCAGCTGGAGCCGCTCTACCGGCTCGACGCGGTCATCGCGACGGTCGATGCGGCGGCGGGCATGGCGACGCTGGACGCGCAGCCGGAAGCGGTGAAGCAGGCGGCCGTCGCCGACCGGCTGCTGCTGACCAAGACCGATCTCGCCGACGAGACCGCACAGCAGGCGATCCGCGACAGACTGGCGGCGCTGAACCCCGGCGCGCCGATCATCGCGGTGACCAATGGCGCAGTGGATCCTGCATCGCTGTTCGACGTGGGGCTATGGGACCCTGCCAGCAAGAGCGAGGACGTGAATCGCTGGCTGGCGCACGAGGCCGCGCATGCCGGCCATCACCACCATCACCATCATGACGTGAACCGGCACGATGCCGGTATCCGCGCAACCTGCCTGACGTTCGATACGCCGCTGGAGCCGCTCGCCTTCGACCGCTGGCTCGGGCTGCTGACCATGTTCAAGGGCGCCGATCTGCTGCGCGTGAAGGGCATCGTGAACCTCGTCGGGCATGATGCGCCCGTGGTGGTTCATGGGGTGCAGCACGTCTTCCACCCGCCCATCGAACTCGAGCGCTGGCCATCGGCGGATCGGCGCACGCGGATGGTGTTCGTCACGCGCAACATCGATCCCGAAGAGTTGCGGGGTACCTTGGCGCTGATGACCGTGGGGCTGCACGACGTCGACCTGCAGGGGCTGATCGAAAGCGTGACGCCGTGATGGTCGGCGTGACCCGGGGCGTCGACGCTCCGGCCTCGGCGCAGGCGTAGCGACCGAGCCCAGCCGGCGGCTGGCGGCGATCCGACCGCAGATTTTTCAACGGGAGTGAATGCGATGTTTACCGAAGAGATGGTCCACGCGGCCTTGCAGACGTGGTGCGACAATGTCGTGGCTGTCGGCAAGGCCCATGCCGAAGGCGGCGATCCGCGCGCCGTGGCGGAACGGGTGCTGAGCGACAATTACGACTATGATCATGGCAAGGTTCTGTTCAAGCCGACGCTGACCTTCGGCACCCAGACCTATCGCCCGACCAAGGAGGGCGCGCTTGCCTATTTCACGGGTGGCAGCGACGCCTTTCCCGACGACAAGGGCTTCAAGCTGAAGCCTTGGGTCAAGGTGTGGTACAGCAAGGAGGACTTCATCCTGCACGGCGATCTGGCGATCGTGCAGTGTAACGTACATTTCATCGGCCAGGACGACAGCCACATCTTCGTGAACAAGAGCTTCGTGTTCAAGGCGTGCGAGGATGGCAAGGTGCGCATCGTCCTGCACCAATCGTCGCTGCCCTATCAGCCCTGATCGTTTGGGACGGCAGCGCCGCACGCAGCGCTGCCGTTCGTTCGATGACGCGTGTCAGGCGATGCGGTGCGTCGCGGGCCGCCGGAGCAGCAGTGCGGCGCCGAGCAGCAGGGCGGCTTCCACGCCCAGACCCGACAGGTCGACGGGACGCACGAACAGGTAGAACAGGGCGAGCCCAAGGAGAGCGCCGCCCACGGCCTGACGCGCGCGGATCGAGCCGGCCGCCGCCCCGAACCGTCGGGACAGCCCCGCGACGAGCAGCAAGGTGAACGTCAGGGCCAGCCATAGCCATATAAGGGTGTCGCCATAGGTCGGCAGGACGAGGGCGGCGGCGGCGGTGAACGCCAGCGCGACGGGCTGGCCCCAGGCGACCGCCGTCCACAGACGCTCCCATAGCGGCACGGCGCGGCCGCGGTCGCGGCGGCGGGCGAGCCAGATCGTCACGCCACTCGACGTGACGAGGCAGAGTGCCAGACCCAACAGACCGTAGAGGAGCCGCACCGGCAAGCCGCCGAACCAGCCGAAGTGCAGCTGGCCGATCCCGCCCAGCAGCTTTACGCCGGCGGGCAGGTCTGCGGGATGGCGGTCGGTCACCATCCGGCCGCGCGCGTCGAACACGGTCGTGTCCTGCGGCACGAGCAGACGGTCGCGGCGCGAGGTGATGGCGATGCGCGCATCGGCCCGGCCGGCGCGTTCTATGATCAGCTGTTGTGGAGCGGCGCCGTCGCTGCGGCGGCGGGCCTCCAGCAATAACGGAGCGAGTGCGGGCATGGGCTGGGCCGCGGCGTTTGCCGCAGGCGGCGGCTCGACGAAGAAGCCGTAAACCCGCGCGGTGTTGCCGCCGTAGAGCAACATGGCAAGCACGCCGACGATCAGCGTGGTCAGCCCCAAGATCGCACCCGTCAGCGCGATGGTGACGTGGAACGGCAGCGCCCAGGTGCCGAGGCGGTTGTGCATGTCCGCCTCCTGCAAGCGCCGCGCGCCGCCGCGCCGCAGGCTGAAGGCATCCTTGAAGACCCGTGGATGCGCGAGGATACCCGAGATCAGGACGGACAGGAGCGCGACACCGGTCAGCCCGACGAGCATTCCGCCCCATGTCCGCGGCAGGTGGAGCGCGATGTGGAGGTCGATCAGAAATTCGCTGAATGGCGTGTGCCGTTCGGTCAGCGTTCCGTCGCGGGCGATGGCCCAGTCGCGGTGCTCGGCTGGCGTATACGCGAGGATGCTGGCGCCGTCCTGGGCGGGGGAGGGCAGCGACAGATAGAGCGTCGCCTGTGCCGGGCCCTTGGCCTGCGCGGCCCCGACCGCGCGATCGAGCGCGCCGGGGGCAAGCTGGTTCGCCACGGGTACGCCGGGCTGTTCCCAACGCGCGATGTCCCCGGCGAAGACGGCGAGCGTGCCTGTCAGGCAGACGAGATAGATGAGGGCGGCGAAGGCGAGGCCGAGGATGCCATGCCCGTTCAGCACGGCGCGGACCGTACCCGGCGCCAGCGGCCAGCCGCGCGGCGCGTCCGTCTTGGCGGCTTTGGTCATACCGGGCCCTGCAAGGCGGCCAGCGCGAAGCCGGTCAGCGTCGTGGTGACAATCATGGCAAGCGACCGCATCAGGCGGGGGTCGGCGAGCGTCCAGATCATGGCCAGCGCCCAGACGATGGGGATCGTCAGTCCGCCGATGAGGACACGGGTGGGCGGCGCGCCGGGCACCCAGGCGGCGGCGCAATACGCGATGGCCACGGCGGCCGCCAGCCCGAGCGGTCCGGCCAGTATCGCCTTCAGTGCGCCGCGCCATGCCCGGGAGGGTTCATCGGGCTCGCACGGCGCGGCGGTGGCGCGGGCCGCGCGCGTTGCCTTAACGGTCCGACCCCGGATGAGGACGATCAGCGCACCGATGCCGACCGCGACCACGGCAAGCGCGCCGCCCCGGATCCAGCCGATCCAGGCGGCGTCGACCAGGATCGTGCCGCCGATCACTGCCCAGCCCGCCGCGATCAGGTCTGGCCGCTCGCGCTGACGCTCGGCCCAGGCGCGGCGCAGCAGCGTTGCGCCGGCGATGCCGCCTGCGATGCCGAGGGCCGCTGGCAGCGCGATCATGCCGGCCGTCCCACAGAGGCTTGGTCAGTCTGCCCGGCGGCCGGAAGCGGGCTCGGGCCATTCGGGACGGTGCGGGCAGGCGCATAAACGGTCGGTGTCATCGTTCCCCCTTCCGGAAGACGACCTAGTGCGACCCGTAATGCGAATCAATATCAAATAGGCGGTGACCGACGGGAGGCTGGCCGAAACGCTCTCACCGAGGTCCGGTCAGGTGCGGCCGTCGCCGCGCGCCATAAAGTCCCGCACCGCGTGCCATGCCTTTTCCCGTACCGCCTCCGGTGTGTCGTCGGCGTCGATGATCGCATGCCGGTCGGGCGCCGCAGCGGCCTGTGCCAGGAACGAGGCGCGGATGCGCTGGTGGAAGGGGAGGGCGAGGCTTTCGAAGCGGCCTTCGTCGATCGCCTCGTCCGACAGGCGCTTGCGGCTGCGGGCGAGGCCGATCGCGGGATCAAGGTCGAGGACCAACGTCAGGTCGGGCCACAGGTCGTCGAGCATCGTCGTGTGGAGGCCGCGGATCAGGGCTTCGGCCATGCCGCGGCCGGCGCCCTGATAGGCGAGCGTCGAGCCGGCATAGCGGTCCGAGACGACGATCCGGCCGGCGGCGACGCCGGGGCGGATGACGTGCGCGGCGTGCTGGACGCGGGCGGCGGTCATCAGCAGCAGTTCGGCGCGTGGTTCCCATGCCGCATCGTCACCGGCGAGCAGCAGGCTCCGCAGCGCTTCGCCCTGTGGCGTGCCGCCGGGTTCGCGGGTGGCGACGACGTCATGCCCCGCGGCCTGCAACGCGGCGACGAGCGCGCGGACGACGCCGCTCTTGCCCGACCCGTCGACGCCCTCGACCGCGATGAACCCGCCGCGCGCGGTCATGATTCCCGGCGCCAGATCTGCGATTTGCAGATGAAGCCGCCGATCAGGCAGCCTTTGACGTTCAACGTATCGGCGTCGATCATCGTCACCGTCGATCCGAAGACGCGGCCCATGTCGGGGACGTAGATCTGCCCGGCCCAGCGCCCCTTGCCATTGTTGCGATAGCCCCGCAGCAGCGCGGTGCCGATCAACGGCGGATAGCCCTTGTTCGCGACGTCGGCCTTCGCCTTGTCCGACGCGCGGATGACCCAGCCGCACAGGTTCGGGCCACAGCGGCCCGTGCGCACCGCGACGGTGTTCTTGGGATTGTGCCAATTGCCGATGATCGGCGCATGCGGGTCTGCCGGCACAGTGGCGGACTGGAGCGCGAGCGGCAGAGCGGCAAGGAACGAGAGGACGGACACGTCGATCAGATGGTTGGCGACCGTCAGCCGCGCAACTGTTCGTGGTGGCGGATCACCTCGTCGATGATGAAGCGCAGGAATTTCTCGCTGAATTCGGGATCGAGCTCGGCGTCTTCGGCGAGGCGGCGCAGGCGGGCGATCTGGCGCTCCTCGCGACCAGGATCGGCGGCGGGCAGCCCGCTGGTCGCCTTGTGCCGGCCGACCGCCTGGGTCACCTTGAACCGCTCGGCGAGCAGATGGACGAGCGCGGCATCGATATTGTCGATGCTCTTGCGATAGCCTTGCAGCACGTCGTCGCTCACCGGTTGCCCCCTTCGATGGTCAAGTTCGATCCCCATGAGCGTTGTTGCGGGCGCGAGCAAGACTTGCGTTCGGGGGCGCCAGCGGCCACAGCGCGTGGCGAGATGACCGCCACCATCCACCGCCTCGATCGTCCCGAACCGTCGCTGGAGCCGATGCTCCAGCTGGTCGCGGCCGACATGAACGCCGTCAACGCGGTGATCCTGGATCGCATGCAGTCGCAGATCCCGCTGATCCCCGAACTCGCCGGGCATCTGATCGCGGGCGGCGGCAAGCGCATGCGGCCGATGCTGACGCTCGCGAGCGCGCGGCTGATCGGCTACACCGGCACGCGGCACCACCGGCTGGCGGCGTCGGTGGAGTTCATCCACACCGCGACGCTGCTGCACGACGATGTGGTCGACGGATCGGACATGCGGCGCGGCAAGCGGGCTGCGAACCTGATCTGGGGCAACCCCGCGAGCGTGCTGGTCGGCGACTTCCTGTTCAGCCGCAGCTTCGAACTGATGGTCGAGGACGGCAGCCTGAAGGTACTGAAGATCCTGTCCAACGCATCCGCGGTGATCGCGGAGGGCGAGGTCAACCAGCTGACCGCGGCGCGGCGGATCGACCTGGGCGAGGACCGGTACCTCGACATCATCAACGCCAAGACCGCGGCGCTGTTCGCGGCCGCATGCCGGATTGCGGCGGTGGTCGCGGAGCGCAGCGAGGCGGACGAGCTGGCGCTGGATGCGTACGGCCGATACCTGGGCATCGCATTCCAGCTGGTCGACGATGCGATCGATTACGTGTCGGACGCGGGCACGATGGGCAAGGACGCGGGCGACGACTTCCGCGAGGGCAAGATGACGCTGCCCGTCATTCTGGCCTATGCGCGCGGCGAAGAGACCGACCGCAAGTTCTGGAAGGACGCGGTCGAGGGACGGCGCGCGTCGGACGAGGATTTCGCGCACGCCATCGACCTGGTGCGCAAGACGCGCGCGGTCGACGACACGCTGGCGCGGGCGCGGCACTACGGCCAGCGCGCGATCGATGCGATCGGGCATTTCCCGAACGGGAAGGCCAAGGACGCGATGATCGAGGCGGTCGAATTCGCGGTGGCCCGGGCGTACTGACGGGCGCAGGCGCGGCCACGCCCGCGCCGATGCGAGCAGAGCGAGCAGCGCCCGGCACGGCCGGCGGGTCGGCCTAGCCGAACCTGTCCGACGCCCGGCCGGCGGCTTTGCCGTCGGCGGTTTCGGCCCGCAACATAGACAACATGAACACCTTACGCGAAACGATATGGGGGTATCGTTTCCGAAATGAGGGTGATGCACGGCTGAGACAGAGCGCTGTAATGGCGTGCTGCCGGTAGCATGGGCGCGCGCCTGTAGGACAGAGCGCCGGGATTTCGCTGCTGGGTCAGCGACTTATCGCAGGCGTCGTCCAACGCCGTCTTCTCCATTCGTCATTGCGAGCGCAGCGACGCAATCCAGGGCGTCCTGATCCGGCTCTGGATTGCTTCGCTGCGCTCGCAATGACGGGGGGTGGCGGAGGGATCGCCGCCCTCAACAGCTGGTGCAATCGCCGCCTGTTTCGACCTGCAACGTCGTATGGCCGATGCCGAAGCGGTCGTGCAGCATCGCGCGCGCATCCACGAGGAAAGCGTCGCCCGGATAGCGCCCAGACATGACGAGGTGCGCGGTGAGGACGGGTTCGGTGGTCGACATCGGCCAGATGTGGAGGTCGTGCACGCGCGCGACGCCGGGCAGCGCGGCGAGCGCGGCGGTGACCGCGTCATAATCGATGTGGCGGGGCACGGCGGAGAGGCTCATTTCGACCGTCTCGCGCAGCAGGCCCCAGGTCTGCCAGAAGATCAGCGCGGCGATGACGAGGCTGACGATCGGATCGATCCAGCCAATGCCGGTCGCCCAGATCGCGAGGCCGGCGAGGACGACGCCCGCGGAGACGACCGCGTCGCTGAGCATGTGGAGATAGGCGCCGCGGACGTTGATGTCGTGCTTGCGCCCGCGCGCGAACAGCCAGGCGGTGAAGGCGTTGACCGCGATGCCGATGCCCGCGACGGTCGATACGGTGAGGCCGGCGAGCACCGGCGGGTCGCCGATCCGCTGCACCGCCTCCAGCACGATCGCGCCCAACGCGACGAGCAGCAGCAGCGCGTTGGCGAGCGCGGCGAGGATCGTCGAGCCTTTCAGGCCATAGGTGAAGCGCTTGCTGGGCGCGCTGCGCGCGAGCGCGGCGCCGCCCCAGGCGACGGCGAGGCCGAGCACGTCGGACAGATTGTGGCCCGCGTCGGCGAGCAGTGCGACCGATCCCGTCCACAGGCCGGCGGCGCCTTCGGCAAGGACATAAGCGATGTTGAGCGCGATGCCGATCGCGAAGGCGCGGTCGAACGATGCGGGGGCGTGGGAATGGCCGTGGCCGCCGTGGCTGTGGCCGTGCCCGTGTCCGTTATGGTCGTGCGCGTGGCCGTGGTGGTGATGGGCGCCCAATAGTCTCGTCCGGGTGGTTGTGGGGTGGCCGTATCACTGCGGCGGTGCGTGATACTAGCGCATCGATTGTTGGAGAGGCGATGCACTCGGTCGTGGCGGCTGTTGCGGGGGACGTTCGCAACAATTCCCCCGTCACCCCGGCCGAAGAGCCGGGGTCCCGCTTTGTCGGGTCGGCCCGCGGGAGAAGCGGGACCCCGGATCAAGCCCGGGGTGACGGGGGTTTGGGATGTGTCGGGTGGCGCGCTTGATGGGGTGCCCCCTCCACTTGGTCACCCCGGACTTGGTCCGGGGTCCACCGGGCCGCAGGGGGAGGCTGGGGCCTCTGGTCGTCTCCCTCGCCGCGGAGTGGACCCCGGACCGAGTCCGGGGTGACGGAGAATATGGGGCGGCGGACGCTCTCCCTCGTCACCCCGGCCGAAGAGCCGGGGTCCCGCTTTGTCGGGGCGGCCTGCGGGAGAAGCGGGACCCCGGGTCGAGCCCGGGGTGACGGGGGACGTCCGGTGCCCCCCTCAGGATTTGCCGAACAGGCCGCCCAGCATGCCGCCCAAATTGCCGAGTGCGCCGTCCTGGCCGTCGCCGCCGAGCAGGCCGCCGATGTTGGCGAGGGCGCCTTCGCCGCCGAGGTGGCCGAGGATCTGTTGCAGGACGTCGGGGGACAGGCCGGTCGAATCGGCGGCGCCGGCCACCGTGTCGCCGGGTTCGCCGTGCGCGGCGCTGAGCGCGGCGATCGCCTGGCTAACCTGTTCGGGGGAAAGGCCGATCTTTTCGGCGAGGTTGGTGAGAATCGGATTGTCGCCCATCTGGCCGAGGATGCCGTCCAACAGACCCATCATATGTCTCCTTCGCGCGTCGGTTCGCGCGGGCGTGGAGCATAGCAGGCGGTGATGGTCGCGTCGCGGGGCGATCCGTGGCAAGGGACCGTGCATCGTGACCGACCTGCCGATTTTCGCCGTCTTGCCCGACCTGCTCGCCGCGTTGCGGACCGGAAGCAACGCCGTGCTCGTCGCGC
Source organism: Sphingomonas sp. S6 (assembly GCF_043498045.1). NCBI lineage: Bacteria > Pseudomonadati > Pseudomonadota > Alphaproteobacteria > Sphingomonadales > Sphingomonadaceae > Sphingomonas > Sphingomonas sp. S6. Next base: position 31,638 of record NZ_JBIEOE010000003.1, on the reverse strand, counting down.
CGCCGGGGGCGGGCAAGACGACCGCGGTGGCGCCGGCGCTGCTAGGCGAGGACTGGTGTACGGGCGAGGTGCTGCTGCTGTCGCCGCGGCGACTGGCGGCGCGCGCGGCGGCGGAGCGGATGGCGGCGCTGGCGGGGGAAAGCGCCGGCGGCACCTATGGCTATGCGACGCGGATGGACAGCAAGCGTTCCGCCGCGACGCGGGTGACGGTGGTGACCGAGGGCATCTTCGTCGCGCGCATCCAGGCCGATCCCGAGCTTGCCGGCGTGTCGGCGGTGCTGTTCGACGAGGTGCATGAGCGCAGCCTGGACGGCGATTTCGGTCTGGCGCTGGCGCTGGACGCGCAAGGCGCGCTGAGGCCTGATCTGCGGCTGGTGGCGATGTCGGCGACGCTGGACGGCGCGCGCTTTTCGAGCCTGCTGGGCGCCAAGGAACTAGGGGCGCCCGTGATCGAGAGCGAGGGGCGCAGCTATCCGCTCGCCCTGCGGTATCTAGGGCGCAGCGGCGACGGCCGGATCGAGGATGCGATGGCGAGCGCGATCCGGCAGGCGCTGCGCGAGGCGGAGGGCGGTGTGCTCGCCTTCCTGCCCGGCGTCGCGGAGATCGAGCGGACGGCGGAACGGCTGGAGGGGCTGCCGGAGACGATCCGGGTGCATCATCTGCATGGCAGCATGGAGCCGGCGGCGCAGCGCGCGGCGATCCGGCCCGAACCCGATGGCGCGCGCAAGCTGGTGCTGGCGACGGGGATCGCCGAGACCAGCCTGACGCTGGACGGCATTCGCATCGTCGTCGATTCAGGACTGGCGCGGCGGCCGCGCTACGACCGGGCGGCGGGGATGACGCGGCTGGTGACCGAGCGCGCAAGCCAGGCGGCGGTGACGCAGCGCGCGGGGCGTGCGGCGCGGCAGGGGCCGGGCGTCGCCTATCGCCTGTGGGAAGAGGCGGCCACGGGCGGCCTGCCGCGATTCGACCCGCCGGAGATAGTGGAAGCGGATCTTTCGGGGCTGGTGCTCGCGAGCGCTTTGTGGGGGGTAAGCGATCCGCGCGACCTTGCGTGGCTCGATCCGCCGCCCGCCGCGGCGGTGGCGGAGGCGCGCGAACGGCTGGCGGCGATCGAGGCGATCGATGGTGACGGGCGACCGACCGCGCACGGGCGGCGGGTCGCGGCGATGCCGATGCCGCCGCGCCTCGCGCATATGCTGCTGCGCGCGGGAGCGATGGGGCAGGGGGCGCTCGCCGCCGAGGTGGCGGTGCTGCTGTCGGAGCGCGGGCTGGGCGGCAACGATCCCGACCTCGACGTGCGGCTGCGGCGCTGGCGGAGCGACCGGGGGACCAAGGCGACCGCGGCGCGAAGGCTGGCGGAGCGGTGGACGGCGCTGGCGGGCAAGCCGGTGGGCGAGCCGCTGCGCATCGATGGCGCGGGCGTGGAGGTGGCGATCGCGCTCGCTTTCCCCGATCGGATCGCGAAGGCGCGCGATGCGAGCGGCGAGCAATGGGCGTCGGCGGGCGGGCGCGGGTTCCGGCTCGACCCGACGCTGCCGCTGGCGCGGCATGCGTGGCTGGCGGTGGCGGAGACGCAGGGGGCGGCATCGGGTGCGCGGATCCTGGCCGCGGCGCCGATCGCGCTGGCGACGATCGAGCGCCTGTTCGCCGACCGGATCGAGACGCGGCGGACGGTGACGTTCGACCCGGCGAGCGGCGGCGTGGTGACGCTGCGCGAGCGGCGGCTGGGGGCGCTGCGGCTGTCGTCGGGGCCGGATGCGGGAGCGGAGCCGGATGCCATCGCCGCGGCCTTGCTGGAGGGCGTGCGGTCGCATGGGCTGGCGCTGCTGCCGTGGAGCGCGGGGGCGGCGGCACTGCAGGCGCGGGCGGACTATGCCGGCGTGCCGCTGGAAGCGATGTTGGTCGAACGGCTCGACGAATGGTTGCCGGCGCTGCTCGTGGGGCGGCGCAAGCTCGACGCGATCCCGGCGGGGGCGCTGACCGATGCGGTGCGCACGCTGATCGGCTGGGACGCGATGCGGCAGATCGACCGGCTGGCGCCCGCCGAGTTCACGAGTCCGGCTGGCAGCACGCATGCCATCGATTATGCCGCGGACGGCGGCCCGAAGCTGGAGCTGCGCGTCCAGGCGCTGTTCGGGCTGGCGGAGCATCCCTGTATCGGGTCGGGGCGGGTGCCGCTGGTGCTGAGCCTGACCTCGCCCGCCGGACGGCCGATCCAGACGACGCGCGACCTGCCGGGCTTCTGGGCGGGCAGCTGGACGGCCGTCGCGAAGGAGATGCGCGGGCGCTATCCCAAACATCCCTGGCCCGACGATCCCGCCGCGGCGACCGCGACGCTGCGGACGAAAAAGGCGGATGCACGGGGCGGCGGGACGCGCTAAAGGGGCGTCTATGCCTACCGCCCGCATCTTCCAGCGCCCCAAGAACGCCATGCAATCGGGCAAGGCCCGCACGCAGACCTGGGCCCTCGAGTTCGAACCGGCCGAGCCGAAGCAGCCCGATCCGTTGACCGGCTGGGCGGGCAGCGGCGACACGCGCGAACAGGTGCGTCTGAGCTTCCCGAGCGCCGAGGCGGCGATCGCTTATTGCGAGGCGCAGGGCTTCGATTACGAGCTGATCCCGGCGCCGGAGCGGAAGCTGAAGCTGCAGGCGTACGCGGATAATTTCCGGTAAGGGCGGGGCTCTTACCGACGCCGTCGTTCCCGCGGAGGCGGGAAGCCATAACCTGTGACGTTGCGGCTTGAGCCGAGGCGGTAGCGCGTCTGGATTCCCGCCTTCGCGGGAATGACGATTGGGGGTGGGTTGCTGCTCGCCATCGCGCGTCGCCCCAGCGGAGGCTGGGGCCTTGCGCGGCTCTTGCGTCGTGCTGTGATCGGGAGATCCCAGCCCTCGCTGGGAGGACGGTATCGGCGGGGCTTACCGCCCCATCATTTCCGCGACGATGCCGCTGCCGAGCAGCAGCAGCATCTTGGCGTCGATCGCGACGCCGGCGCGGCGTTTCTCAGCGACGAAGCCTTCGACGGCGGCCAGCGGCACGCGGTGGACGGTGATGTTCTCGTCGGCATCGCCGCCGCCGTCGCCGGTGCGGGTGAGGCCGGTCGCCAGCACCAAAGTGAAGCTTTCCGAGGTCATGCCGGGCGAGGAGAAATATTCGCCGCGTTCTTCGACGACCTCTGCGTGATAGCCGGTTTCCTCTTCCAGCTCGCGGCGCGCCGCCGTGGCGATGCTTTCGCCCGCGCTTTCGTCGCCGACCAGGCCGGCGGGGAGTTCGAGGCAGGTTCGGCCCAACGGCACGCGATATTGTTCGACGAGCAGCAATTGCCCCTCGCCGTCGATCGCGACGATCACCGCGGCGCCGATGCCGCCGTTGCGCTCGGCATATTCCCAGGTGCCCGCCTTGCGGACCGACAGGTATTTGCCCTGCCACATCGTATCGGTCGTCATAGCTGAATCAGGCGGTCCGGCAGTTCGTTGGTGTCGTCGGCGCGCGGCGGGAAGTGTTCGGTGAGGACGATGCCGATCTGGCGGATCGCCTCTGCCATGCCGTCGCCCGGGCGGCCGTCGCGCGTCGCGGTGATGAGCGCGGCCATGGCGGCGCCCCAGACTTCGGGCGCGACGCGCGAGTGGATGGCGGCGTCGGCGATCAGTTCGGCGCGATGTTCGTCGAGCGACAGATAGAGAAGCACGCCGGTCGCATCGCGGGTGCGCGCCTCGGCGCTGGCGCGGAACAGCATCAGTGCACGGGCGCGGACGCGGCGCGCAGCGGTACGCCGGGGCGTCAGCGCAAGGCGGAGCGGCATCCAGGCGAGCGCGACGCGCACGACCAGGAAGGTCGCGGCGAGCAGCACGAGCGCGACGGTGAACAGGCCACCGGGCGCGGGCGCGCCGTCCCACGGATCGGCGACGAGGCCGTGGAGCGTCACCGCGATCCCCGGCCATAGCGCGAGCAGCGCGAGGACGAACAGCATCGCCAGCACCGCCCAGTGCAGCGCGACGTCGTGGTATTTGTCGGATCGGTGTGCGACGATCGTGACGATCTCGCCCGAGGTGGTGCGCTCGGCTTCAGCAACCGCTGCGGCGACGCGGGCGGCATCGGCGGGGGTCAGGCGCATGTCACCAATCCCCCGAGGCGCCACCGCCCCCGAAATCGCCGCCGCCGCCGCCGGTGAAGCCACCGCCGCCCCAGCTGCCGTCGCTGCCGCCCGACGATCCGCCGCCGCCCCAGCCGCCGCCACGATCGCCGGACGAGCGGCCGATCTCGTTCGCGATGCCCCACAGGACGATAGGCAGCGCACTGCCGCCGCCATCGTCATAGCGTCGGCCCCACGGCCCGGCGCTGCGTCGGCGACCGATGATCAGCGGCACCAGGACGAACAACAGGATGACCGCCCAGATGATCAGGCCGAACGGTACGCCGCCACCGCCGCTGCGGCGTTCGGCGGAGCGCTGGTGGATTTGGTCAAATTGCTTCGCGGCGGCATCGAGCCGCGCCTGCTGCTCTTCCGGCGAGGCGCGCAGCTGCTTGTCGAGCGCATCGACGCCGGCGGTAATGCCGCCGGGCATGTCGTCGGCCTTGAAGCGGGGAATGACGTCCTGATTGATGATGACGCTGGAGAGGGCGTCGGTGATGAACGGCTCTAGTCCGCGGCCGACTTCGATGCGGACCTTGCGCTGGTTCGGTGCGACGATGAGGATCGCGCCGTTGTTGACGTCGCGCAGGCCGACGCCCCAGCTGCGACCGAGCTTGTAGCCATAGTCCTCGATCGAATCGCCCTGCAGATCGGGGATGGTCGCGACGACCAGCTGGCGCTTGGTGTCCTTCTGCAGCGCCTCCAGCTTCTGCGTCAGTGCGGCCTTCGTCTCCGGCGGCAGCACGTTCGCGGCGTCGACGACGAGGCCAGTGAACTTGGGAAAGGTCTGCGCGGTCGCGGGCGCGAGCATCCAACTCGCGGCGAGCAGCAGCAAGGCTGCCCGCCACACGATCGCCGCCCGCGTTACGAGCGCCATCGCCGTCAGCTCGCATTCCCGAAGTTGACGGTCGGGGCCTGCTCCGCACCCGGCGTCGTCGCGGCGAAGGGGGTCAGCGGCTTGGCGCCGTAGAAGATCTTCGCGCCGACCGCGTCGGGGAAGGTGCGGATCCTGGTATTATAGTCCTTTACCGCATTGTTGTAATCGCTGCGGGCGATGGTGATGCGGTTCTCGGTGCCTTCCAGCTGGCTCATCAGCGTGGTGTAGTTGCTCTGGCTCTTCAGCTCCGGATACGCTTCCTGCAAGCGCTGGAGCGACAGCGTGACGGCGCCCTGTGCGCGTTCGAACGCCTGCATCTTCGCCGGATCGGTCAGCTGGTCACCCGACAGGTTCACCTGGTTGGCGCCGGCGCGGGCCTGCGTCACCTGCACCAGAATGTCCTTTTCCTGCGCGCCCGCGGCCTTCACCGTCGCGACGAGGTTGGGGATCAGGTCGGCGCGGCGCTGATACTGGTTCTGGACGTCGGCCCAGCGCGCCTTGGCGTTTTCCTCGGCCGTCGGCACGGAATTGATCCCGCATCCGGCGAGCGACAGGCTCGCGGTGGCAGCCAGCGCGAAGGCGGCAACGGGACGAAGCGACGACATGAACATCCTCCTGAGAGCGTATCTGTCCTATCCATATAGGACAGCGTGCGGGCTTGGCGAAGGGGTAATCGCAGCCTACCCTTTCGGCCGACGCCTGAACAACGGGGGAGACGCGAACATGTTCAAGGAATTCAGGACCTTCATCGCGCGGGGCAATGTGCTGGACCTGGCGGTGGCGGTCATCATCGGCGCGGCATTCGGCAAGATCGTGACCTCTCTGACCGAAGACATCATCATGCCGGTGGTGGGCAAGATCTTCGGCGGACTGGATTTTTCGAGCTATTTCATTCGATTGGGCGCGATCCCCGCGACCTACACCGGATCGCCGACGGATTATGCCGCGCTAAAGAAGGCGGGCGTGCCGCTGCTGGGCTATGGCGAGTTCGTGACGCAGGCGGCGAACTTCCTGATCCTCGCGTTCATCATTTTCCTGCTGGTGCGCAGCGTCAACCGCGTGATCGCCAAGCCGGACGTGCCGGCTGCCCCGGCGCCCGAGCCTGCCGACGTCGCGCTGCTGCGCGAAATCCGCGACGAGCTGAAGGCGCGGCCGCGGGTGTGAGGCCGGTCGGGGCGGCGGCAGTTTCGGATAGCGTGCGAGCGCTGCCGCTCAGGACTGACTGACATCGTCATTGCGAGCGGAGCGCGGCACTCCAGGGCGTTCTGGTCCGGCTCTGGATTGCTTCGCTTCGCTCGCAATGACGGAGGGGTATGGCGGTGGGGTCGGGACCGGGCCTGCCACTATCGTCACCCCGGACGTGATCACGGGTCCCGCTATCGGTGCGAAGACGAAGCGGGATCCCGGCTCAAGCCCGGGATGACGGGAATAGGGTGGCCTTAGGCCGCGACGAGCTGGTCGGCGGTGGCGTCGGCGAGGCTGGTGCCGTCGAGGATGCGGGCGGTTTCGTCGCGGACGCGCATCATCGCGTGGCGGATCGCGCAATCGGCCTCGCTCTTGCAGTCGGCGCAGGGGCGATAGGCGGTGCGGCTGACGCAGGGGACGAGGGCCAGCGGCCCTTCGATCACGCGGATGACGTCGCCCAGCGAAATGAGGTGCGCGGGCCGTGCGAGTACGTAGCCGCCCATCTTGCCGCGCGTGCTCTGGATGAAACCGGCATCGCGCAGATCGGCCAGGATCAGTTCCAGGAACTTGCGCGGCACATTGGCGGCGACGGCGATCTTGCCCATCGGGATCGGCGGGCTGGCGGCGGGTGCTTCGGCGAGAAACAGCATCGCGCGCAACGCGTAACGGGAACGCTGGGTCAACATGATGGCGCCGCTATGGCCCGATATTGTGGCTAACGAAAGGCGGGGCGAAAGGCGTGGATTGCAGGGAGGTGATGCTGCCCCTATATCGACCGGGCCGGCTTCCAGCCGGCTATGGCGATAAACGGTGGCGTTAAATAGGCGCAGCGGACCCGGGGGCAGTACCCGGCGGCTCCACCACCGCAGCTGAGGCGCTCGGCGCCACGCTTCATGCGTGGCGTCGCGGGCCACAGCTTCGATGACGGGGCCGAACTAGGATCGACGTGTGTTGAAAAGCGCTGTCTTTCGCTCGGAATGGGACCACCGCAACGGCCCATTACACAAGTGCCAACGATAACGAAGCACTCGCGATTGCGGCGTAACTGAGGGCCTCACGGCCTAAGGTTACTCCAAAATAGCGCGGTTGGACCCCACCGGGCAACAGAAGGGGAATCCAGCGGTACGGGGAGCACCGGGCAACAGAAGCTCCCCACTTTCCCTGCAAGGTTTTGTCGGTCCGGAAACACAGCGTTCCCGCTGCGGGCGTTGTCGCCGCGTGGCGTTGCCGCCATCTTGGTGGGGAAGGAGCCATTTGCATGACCGCCCGCACGCTTGCCGCCATCCACCCCGCCCATCGCGACGATATCGGCGATCTCGTCACGCGGCGGCCGGTGCCGGGTCCGGGGCTGGAGCAGGTCGATCCGTTCCTGTTCCTCAACCATCATGGCCCGCAGACCTATCGCCCCGGCAACAACGGCCTGCCGTTCGGGCCGCATCCGCATCGCGGGTTCGAGACGGTGACCTTCATCCTCGACGGTAGTCTGGCGCACCACGACACCGGCGGCCATGCGAGCATCATCGAGGCGGGCGGCGTGCAGTGGATGACGGCGGGATCGGGACTGATCCATGCCGAAATCTCGCCACCGGCGTTCAAGCGCGACGGCGGGCCGATGGAAATCCTGCAATTGTGGGTGAACCTGCCCGGCCGGCTGAAGATGACCGCGCCGGCCTATACCGGCTTGCAGGCCGATGCGATTCCCGTGGTGCCGCTGCCGGACGATGCGGGCAGCGTCGCATTGGTGTCGGGGCAATTCGGCGCGGCGGAGGGGCCGATCAACTCGCTGACCGGGGCGATGCTGTCCACGGTGCGGCTGCGCGGCGGTGCTGCGGCGACGCTGCCGGCGCCGAAGGGGCGATCGGTGTTCCTGTATGTCGTATCCGGCAGCGTGGCGATCGGCGGGCGGGCCGTGCCGCACTGGCATCTGGCGACGCTGCACGACGATGGCGATTCGGTGGCGCTGACCGCGAGCGACGATGCCGTGCTGCTGTACGGCCATGCCGATCCGATCGGCGAGCCGGTGGTGGCGCATGGTCCGTTCGTGATGAACACGCGCGAGGAAATCAGCCAAGCGATCCGCGACTATCAGGCGGGGCTGTTCAACGGCACGGGGCCACTGCCGGCGGTGTGATCGATCGCGCTGGAAGAAGTGGTGCCCGGGGACGGATTCGAACCGCCGACACTGCGATTTTCAGTCGCATGCTCTACCAACTGAGCTACCCGGGCAGGGCCGTCACGCGAAGGCTTCGCGTTCGGAAGTGGCGCCTCTAATGGTCCCCGCCGGTGCTGTCCAGCCCCTCATGCGCATCATTTTGCACCGGGATGCGATATCCTTCGCCCAGCCATTGCAGCAGGTCGCGATCGCGGCAGCCGCGCGAGCAGAAGGGCGTGTGGAGCGGATCGACGGCTTTGTCGCAGATCGGGCAGGTCGTGGCGGTCATAGGCTGTCGAACAGATGGGTGACGCCGGTGCGGCGTGCAAGCTCGGCCAGCCAGTCGGCGCGGCCGGTGAGGCGGGCGTGGACGGGGGCGGGCAGGCGGTGATGCAGCGGGCTGCCGGGCGGCTCGCGCTCCAACCGGCGCAGCAATGCCCGGGTCGCGGCGCCGACCGGATCGGTGCGGAGCAGTTCCGGCAGCGAGGCGCTGGGGCGGGGGCGGACGATCTGCAGGAAGCCGAAGCCGTTGACCGCGGTGCGTTCGAAGGGCTGCACCAGCGCGGCGTCGAGCGCTTCGGCGACCGCCTGGCGCGCAGCCTTGCCCTCCAGCGTCGGAAAATCGATGCCGATCGAGCCGCCGATGCCGTGACGTCGGATCGCTGCGGCGACCGCCTTCGCAGCGGCGAGGGCGAGCGGTTCGAGCGGGGGCGGACCGTCGACGTCGAACAGGGTCATCGCCGGGGTGGGCGACATGCGCAGCGCGCCGAGCGGGAAGGCGATTGCGCCGTCCATCGCCTCTTCGAGCAGTTCGGACCAGCCGGCCGCTTCCAGCGCGTCGGGTTCGTGGGAGCGGAGCGTGCGGACGGGGTGGCCGCTGGCGTGGAGGCGGGCGAGCAGATCGGGGCCGTCGGCGGGCGCCGCATCGGTCGCCACGGCGCGGGGCGGCTTGGGGCGGCCGGGTTCGGGGATGGCCTCGCGGACGATCTCGACGGTGAGGGTCGCGCCCTTGGTCAGTCCTTTGGGGATGCGGGGGATGACCGCCTCTTCGCCGGCGATCGACAGGCGGCCCATGCCGCCGGCGGTCAGCTCGACCAGCTGGGCCTTGGCGACGGTGCCGAGGCGGAGGGCATTGGGCCGTTCGATTGCGGCTTCGACGATACGGTCGCCGTCGATCAGGGCGGCGCGAGCTTCGCCGATGCCGGCTTCATAGACCCATTCAGGCAAGGGGCAGACCGGCGGCGCGGAGGAGGGCGCGCGTTTCGGTCAGCGGCAGGCCGATGACACCCGAATGGCTGCCGTGGATGAAGCGGACGAAGGCTTCGGCGCGGCCCTGGATGGCGTAACCGCCAGCTTTTCCAAGGCCTTCGCCGCACGCGACATAAGCGTCGATCTCGGCGGGGGAGAGGGGGCGGAAGGCGACGATCGTATCGGACAGGCGCGTGCGCTGCGTGCCGTCGGGGCCGATCACGCAGATCGCCGACAGCGCGTGATGGCGGCGGCCGGAGAGGCGGATGAGCAGGTCGCGCTGGATCGCCTCCGTCTCGGCGGGCGGCAGGATCGCGCGGCCGAGCGCGATCGTGGTGTCGCCGGCGATGACAATTTCGTCCGGCGCGCGCTGTACCGCCAGCGCCTTTTCGACGGCGAGGCGCTGCGCATAGACGCGTGGCAGTTCGCGTGGGCGTGGGGTTTCGTCGATCGCGGGCGCGGCGATGCGATCGGGCACGACGCCGAGACGCGCCAGCAGATCGCGCCGGCGCGGCGAGGAAGAGGCGAGAACCAGTGGCATAAGGTTGGGCGGCACCAAATGCCGCCGCAGCTTATTGCGGGCCGGGGCCGCCGCGGCCGGGCATGAAGCGGTAGGTGATCCGCCCCTTGGTCAGGTCGTAGGGGGTCAGTTCGACCAGCACCTCGTCACCGACCAGCACGCGGATGCGGTTCTTGCGCATCTTGCCGGCGGTATGGCCGAGAATTTCGTGGTCGTTTTCGAGCTGTACACGGAACATCGCGTTGGGGAGCAATTCCACCACGCGGCCGCGCATCTCGAGCAGTTCTTCCTTGGCCAAAAATCAACCTCTGTTCGCGTGTTCGGGCGCGCCCTTAGCGCAAGTCGCCGAAAAAGGGAAGCAAGGCGGACGGGCGGCGCCGGTCCAACACGGGGCGGCGCGTCGCAATGCCTTGCGGGAGGCAAGATGGGGGCGGCGGGGGCGATTCGCAAGTCGGCCGGGTCCTGCGGAAGTGGACGAAGTGGACGATACGTAACGTACCGGAGACCCCCTTGTGCGCAGGGAGCGCAGGGGTGGGGCCGGACGTGTCAAAGAGCGATGTTCGAATGATGCATATTCGAGGCGTGTAGGACAGGGGAAAAACGGGTCAGAGCAGCCGGTCCTGCCGCGCCGTGTCTTCGCGGGCTGCCTTGCGGAAGGCGAGGTTGGGATCGGGATAGGGCAGATCGGGCTTTCGCCCGGCAAACAGATCGGCGACCGTCAGGATCTGAAGCCGTGGATAGGTGCGCTGGAACCCATCCTCGAACCGGCCGACCGTCGCGGCTTCCTTCAGCATCGGTCCGGTCGGCGTGGCGAGCGTGACGAAGACGCCGATCGGCGCATTTTCGCGGAGCATCGCCGAATGCAGGTCGCGGATCATGCCGACGCCGACATGGTCGCCGCCCTTGACCGAGACGATCGCCTTTTCGGTCCGTTTGCCGTCCGGCTTGAAATAGAGCAGGCCGTCGACGCCGCCGTCCGCGCCCTTTTTCTTGCCGCCATAGGGCACGGCATCGACCATCGACACCGCCCACCATTGGAACTGATATTTGTCGCGCCTGGCGAGATCGGTGGCGGAGGCGAGATCCTTGGGCGTGCCCTCTACCGTGAAGCTGGCATCCGGGAAGGCGGCCTGCATGCGCCGCTCGATCAGCGAAATGGCGAGGTGGGTGACGTCGATCCCGATCCAGTGTCGCCCGAGCTTCTGCGCGGCATGCACCGCAGTGCCGCAGCCGCAGAAGGGATCGAGCACGACGTCGCCCTCGTTGGACGAGGCGGCGACGATGCGTTCGAGCAATTTGATCGGCTTTTGCGTAGGATAGCCGAGATATTCCTTGCCCCGCGGCGCGATGGCGAAATTCCAATAGTCCTCGGGCACCTTGCCCTTGGCGTGGATCAGGTGATCGGCGCCGACGAAGCCCGATCCGACGAGACCGGGTTTATAGTTTTCGCGCGTCTTGGCGCTGTGTTCGACGCGGACGGCATCGGCGTTGAACGTCCATGTATCGCCTTTGTTGAACCAGAAGATCGTGTCGTGCTTGCGCATGAACTGCCGCATGCCGGGCGACCCCGGCCCGGTGTAGCACCAGACGATTTCGTTGCGGTAGCGCTGGGCGCCGAACACCGCGTCGAGCAGCAGCTTGAGATAATGGCTGGCGGTCGGATCGCAGTGAAGGAACAGGCTGCCGGTCGGTTTGAGCTTGCGATGCAGTTCGACCAGGCGGATCGCCATCATGGCGAGATAGGCCATCATGTCGTTTTCGCCGAGGAACGCGCGCATCGCGCGCAGCAGTTCGAAGGCGCGCGTGTTGCCGCTTTTGCAGACCTGATCGAAGGCGTCCTCTGCCGTATCGTTCCAGTGCCACGTATCCTCGAACGCCTCGATCTGGGCATCCGCGCCGGCGCCGGTCGGCGACTTGAACAGGATGTTGTAATTGGCGTTCGAATTGTAGGGCGGGTCGAGATAGATCAGATCAACGCTGGCATCGGCGATATGATCGCGCAGCACGTCCAGATTATCGCCATAGTAGAGGTGATTGAGGGGTCTGTTCCGCATTGCCGGACTGTGCGGGGGGCGGCGGCGATCGTGGCATGACGATTGATCCGGATCGGCTGCGACGCGGCCGATGTTGCGGGCCTGTTCCCGATCGTTTCATTCAAAGCGGATCAATGCGGGCGGTCGGCGACGAACTTGGGGGCGCCCCGCTCACCCCGCCGAGCGGAAGCCGTTACGGCCGCCTGCCTTCGCTTGGTAGAGCGCATCGTCGGCGCGGGCGATGACGTCGCGCAGGCGATCGGGGGGCGTGATGCCGGCGATGCCGCAGCTGATGCTGAGCAGCACGTGCGTCGCGGCGTCGGCGGCGATCGGCTGTTGGCGCAGGGCGGCCTGGATGCGGGTGCAGATCGCCTCACCCGTGTCGTGATCGCCGACCTGCAGGATCATCACGAATTCGTCGCCGCCCAGCCGCCCGATCAGATCGTCGGGACGGGTGTTGGCGCGCAGCGTCGCGGCGAGGTGGCGCAGCACGTGATCGCCGAAGGGGTGGCCCCAGGAATCGTTGATGCCCTTGAAATGATCGATGTCGATCGCGACGCAGCACAGGGGCGTGGCGGCGTGATCGAGCAATGCGCTGGCGCGGCGTTCGAACCCGCGGCGGTTGAGCAGGCCGGTGAGCGTGTCGGTGATCGCCTCGGCATGGGCTTCGGCGGCCTGTTCCTTCAGCCTGCGTGACAGGCGGGTGCGCGCGGAAATCTCTGCGGCGACGGGCAGGCAGGTCAGCAGCATGACGGCAAGGAACGTCTGGAACAGATGCGCCTGGGCGACGGGATCGGTGGTGACCATCGCGACAGGCCCAAGGCCCGATGCGGTGGCGAAGGCTCCGGTGACCGCGACGATCATCACGGCCATTTTGGTGCCGAGCGGTCCGACGCGGAACGTGACCAGCATGACGGGTGCGTAGAGCAGGAAGAGTGCAGGCAGCGCCGCGACGAAGAAGACGAGATAGGCGGTGGCGAAGACCAGCCCGAGATAGGTGAACGCCTCGAGCCGCTGCGCAGTCGACGTGCCGCGGACGCTATCGACGATCTGGCCGCCCAGGAGCGCCATGAACACCGGCGTGAAGACGAGCAGGCCGAGCCCGTCGCTGAGAAACCACGTCTTGAACGAGGGGACGAACGCCTGATCGTAGACGAGCGCCGCAGTGGCCGCGCCCGCCGCGCCGCTGAGCGCGGGTGCGACCAGACCGGCGGCGAGAATGAAGCGCAGGAGCGCGCCGGTGGAGCGGAGCAGGTCGATCGACCCCGAACCGCGGCGGATGAGGATCGTGGCGACCGCCACCTCCAGCCCGTTGGCGACCGCATAGAGCAGCGGGCCGGCGATGCTGCCCCGCGTCAGCCAGTTGGCGGCGACATTGCCGACCAGGCCGGCGCTGAGCACCGTCCACCAGCGCGGGCGCCGATCGAGCAGCAGCAGCGCGACGAGGATGGCATTGGCGGGCCATACCGTCGCGATCGTGCGGCCGTCGCTGGTGAGCGAGATGGTCGAGGCGGCGAACAGAACATAGAGCGATGCCGCGACCAGCCAGATGATGCCGGATGGCGTCCCCGATGGGCGCGCGGTGCGTACTGTCTCTCCCATCCACCCAAATTGATCGAGATCAGTCAAAACGGGGTTAATATGCCCCGCGTGCCATGGCGGAAGTTGTGGGAAGACCGCGCAAAAATCGGCCGCTGCGGGTTAATGGACGGCGGTCGGTCCGGTTGGGTGCGGCGCGATGGCGGGATCGCTGGCGATCGGGCCGAGCAACGCCCTCACGCCGGATTGTACTTCGCCAGGAACGCGCCCATCGCGGTGAGAAATTCCAGCCGGTCCTGGCTGCGGGTGAAGTGGTGATCGCCCAGCGGCTGTTCGATATAGAGATAGGGCTTGCCGGCGGATTTGAGCGCATCGGCCATCTGGCGGGATTGTTTGACCGGCACGCGCTTGTCGGCCTTGCCGTGCATGAGCAGGACGGGGATCGTCACCTGATCGGCGCCGAAGCGGGGCGAGACGGCGTGGAGATCGGTCGCGCGCTTGGTCCAGTAGCGGCCCAGCGTCTTGCCGTTGAGGAATTGCGCGTCGTATTTCTTGATGCCGGCAAGGTCCGACACGCCGGCATAGGAGATGGCGCAGCGATACAGCGCGCCGTCGCGCTGGGCGGCGCGGAGCGCGGCATAGCCGCCGTAGGAGGCGCCGGCGATGCAGACGCGCTTGGGATCGGCGATGCCCTCCTTGGCGAGATAGGTAATGGCGTCGTTCAGATCGTCCTGCATCTTGAGGCCCCATTCGCCTTCGCCCGCCTTGACGAAGGCGGTGCCATAGCCGGACGAGCCGCGGTAATTGGGCTGGATGACGGCATAGCCCTGTTCGGCGAGATACTGGACCCACCAGTCCCAGCCTTCGCTGTCGCGCGCGATCGGGCCGCCATGGGGCAGGACGATCAGCGGCAGGTTCTTGGCGCCTGGGCGATGGCGGGGGAGCGTCAGGATCGCCTCGATCGGGGTGCCGTCGCGCGCAGTGTAATGGACGGTCTTCACCGGCGACAGGCTGCGGCCGGCGAGCGTGTCGTTCTGGAAGGCGTAGCGCTGCATGCGGTCGCTGGCGAGATCCCAGTAATAAAGCGCGCCGGCCTGCGACGGGCTGCCGACCTCGACCAGCAGCTGCGAACCGCTGGCGCTGCGCGAGACGATGCGCGCGCGGCGATTGCCGACCGCGGCGTCGGCGGCGGCCTGCACCTGCTTCAGGGCGGGGTCGAGCCAGACGACATGGTCGAACGTGTCGGTGACGCTGATCCCCTGCACGTCGTTGCCGGCGCGATTTTCGACGACGCCGTCGATGTCGTAGCCGGGGTGGTCGTACACCTTCTTGCCCAGTTTCAGGTCGGGCAGCGAGACCTCGTACAGCGCATCGCGGCCGCTGCTGTCGCTGGTCGCGAGTGCGGTGCCGTCGGCGCGGAAGGTGGTGGGGACGACGAAGCTCTGGTCTTTGCGCGAATCGCTGCGCGCGATGGTGCGGAAGGATTCGGCGTTGGAGCCGCGATAGAGCAGCGCGCCGCGCCCGGTGTCGTCGATATAGCGGATCCCCATGCGCAGCGTGCCGGCGCCGTCGGCATACCAGTCCCATACGTCGGGCTGGCTGGCGGCGACGCGACGGACCTTGCCGGTCGAGACGTCGGCGTCCCAGACGGACGGATAGATATCCGCCATCGTGTCGATCCCGGTCGATCGCGCGAACAGGATGTGCGGGCTGCCGTCCTTGTCCGACCAGAGCAGATCGTCGGCGCGGATGCCGGAATTGGTCCAGTCGATGCGGTTGAGCGTCTTCAGATCGGCGCTGAGGCCGACCATGCGGGTGATGTAGATGTCGTCCCCGTCGAGATGCGACTGGCTGCCGATGCCGGCGACGAGCCACCCGTCGCCGACCCAGCGCCACCAGTTGATGTCCATATTCTCGCCGACCTTCAGCGCGGCGGGCTTGCCGTCGAACAGCGGCATGACGACGAGGCTCTGGACGCCGTCGATCGCCATCTTCGCGGCGATGCGCGTACCGTCGGGCGACAGGCGGGGCGATTCGAATTTGGGCAGCTGGGCGAAGACCGCTGCGGGGATCGGGGCGTCAGCGGCGGGTGGGGCGACGGGCTGCGTCTGTGCGGTGGCGGTGGCGGTGACGGCGAACAGAGCGGTGGCGAGCGACAGCGCGCAGGTGCGAAGCATGGAAATCCCCCCGGTGGCCTTCCCCAAGGCCAGTGACGAAAGACTAACGCAGGTTAGTGCGGCGTCAATCCGCGTCGGGCGCGGGGGTGTACGCGACGTCGAGTATGCGGAGCCGGTAGCGGCCGGGGGGCAGCATCAGCGCGACGTCTTCGCCAGGCCGGATCGCGACGCGGTCCATCGGTACGGAGGCGGGCGGTTCGCCGTCGGGCCGGGCTTCGACGACGCGCCAGCCTGTGGTGGGGCGGAGTTCGGAGGGGATGCTGACGGGCGTGTCGCCGGCGGCGATCCGCCACGCCGGGCGGCCGCGGACGAAGCGGGCGGTGGGGTGATCGACCACGAGGTCGAAGGTGCCGGGCGGTTCATCCGCGGGCAGGGCGGCGAGGCGGGGCGTGCTACCGCCACCGTGGCAGGTCGTCTGCGAGATGGTGAGCGGGTCGATCCCGGTCTTGGCCTTAAGGCGCGTCGCCATCCAGCGCAGGCCGTCGGCGGTGGGGACTTCGATCGCATGGTGATAGCCGACGTGGACGAGCAGCTTGGCGCCCGGATGCGCGGCGACCCAGGCGGCGAGAGCGCTCGCCTGCGCTTCCTCGCGTACGGCAATCCGTTCCGTCTGGGAGAGTGTGGCGGTGGCGGGATCGTGATGCGCTTCGTAGGGGACGAGCGCGTAGCCCAGCCGCTTCGCGGTGCGGCCCAGCCGGCCGAAGGCGGCTTCGCCCAGGTAAAAGCCATCCTCGTCCGTGAGATAAGGAAGGCCCGGTTCGCGCAGGAAGGGCGAATAGAATTTCGGCGGCGTATCCGGTTGCGGGTTGGAGAGCGCCTCCATCGCCAGCGTCGTATAGCCCTCGGCCTGCAAGGGGGCGAGCAGCGCCGTTGTGAAACCGCGATGTTCGGAGCGTTCGTGGCTTTCGTTGATGATGACGATCGATGTCTTGCGGGCGCCCTGGATGATCGCCGTCAGCGGATCGGTGGTGTCCTTGGCGGGCGTGCAATGGGTGGGGTGATAATCGTCGCTGCTGGCGGCGATCAGGTCTTCGCGGCCGAACTGGCTGAACGTTTGCAGATTGGGGGCGCCGGCCAGCGGATGAACCGGATCAATGCGGGCGAGCGATTTGAGCCGGATTTCGGCGAGCGATCCTGCCTTCGGCGTCGCGGTTTCGTAGGGTGGTAGCAGGGTGACGCCAGCCGTCAGTGGCGCGGTATGTGCGGTGGCGCCCGTGGCGGACAGGACGAGGGCGAGCGGAAGGGCGCGGCGATGAATCATGATATACGAACTTCCCCCGGGTAGGGTCGGGAGGGTAACAGGGCCGATGTGGCCGTCAATTGGTGTGGGGTAGGCGGCAGACGTCACGGGAGTAAATCCCGTGACGTCGAACGGATCGGGCGGGACATCATCCCGCCCGTCCGCCGGCCGGTCGCGCTTGCCGAGGCTCTGCCTCAGCCTCCGCTGCCAGCTAGTGCTGCCAGCAGGAGCAGCGCGACGATATTCGTAATTTTAATCATCGGGTTGACCGCGGGGCCGGCGGTGTCCTTGTATGGATCGCCTACGGTGTCGCCCGTGACGGCAGCCTTATGGGCTTCGGAGCCCTTGCCGCCGTAATTGCCGTCTTCGATGTACTTCTTGGCATTGTCCCACGCGCCGCCGCCGCTGGTCATCGACAGCGCGACGAAGAGGCCGGAGACGATGACGCCCAACAGCATCGCGCCGAGCGAGGCGAAGCCCTGCGCCTGGCCTGCCACGCCGCGGATGATGAAATAGAGCGCGACCGGGGACAGGACGGGGAGCAGGCTGGGTACGATCATTTCCTTGATCGCGGCGCGGGTGACGAGGTCGACGGTGCGGCCGTAATTGGGGCGGCTGCTCCCTTCCATGATGCCGGGGTTGTCGCGGAACTGGCCGCGGACCTCTTCCACCACGGCGCCCGCTGCGCGACCCACCGCCGTCATGCCGAAGGCGCCGAACAGATAGGGCAGCAGCGCGCCGAGCAGCAGGCCGACGATGACGTACGGGTTGGAGAGACTGAAATCGACCGTCACGTCGGGGAAATAGGTGGCGAGGTCGGTCGTGTAGGCGCCGAACAGGACGAGCGCGGCAAGGCCGGCCGAGCCGATCGCATAGCCCTTGGTCACCGCCTTGGTGGTGTTGCCGACCGCGTCCAACGCGTCGGTGCGGGTGCGGACGTCGTCGGGCAGGCCCGCCATCTCGGCGATGCCGCCGGCATTGTCGGTGACGGGGCCGTAGGCGTCCAATGCCACGACCATGCCGGCGAGCGCGAGCATCGCGGTGGCGGCGAAGGCGATGCCGATGATGCCGGCCAGCTGGTAGGTGGCGATGACCGCGACGACGATGACGATCGTCGGGAGCGCGGTCGCCTCCAGGCTGATCGCGAGGCCCTGGATGACGTTGGTGCCGTGGCCGGTCTGGCTGGCGGCGGCGATCGATTTCACCGGGCGATAGTTGGTGCCCGTGTAATATTCGGTGATCCAGACGATCAGGCCGGTGACCGCGAGGCCGATGACCATGCACCAGAACAGGTCCATGCCGGTGAACGCCTGCGCCGTCGCGGCGGCGGCGCGGGGCGCTTCGAAGCCGGTGGTGAGATCGTCCGACACCGCGTCGAGGAAGCCGGCGCTGCCGATCGTGCGGTTGAGGTCGCCGAGCACATAGCGCGCGGCGAAGTAGATGGCGGGGATCGACAGCATAGCGCTGGTCCAGAAGCCCTTGTAGAGCGCGCCCATGATGCTGCCCTTCCCCAGGCGGACCATGTAGGTGCCTAGGATCGAGGTGACGATGCACACGCCGCCGACGATCAGCGGCAGGCTCATCAGCCGCATGAGTTCCGCGGCATCGGCGCGGATGAGCAGGGCGATCGAGATCATCGTGACGCCCAGCGTGACGACGTACGTTTCGAACAGATCGGCGGCCATGCCGGCGCAGTCGCCGACGTTATCACCGACGTTGTCGGCGATGACCGCGGGGTTGCGGGGATCGTCCTCCGGAATGCCGGCTTCGACCTTGCCGACAAGGTCGGCGCCGACGTCCGCCGCCTTCGTGAAGATGCCGCCGCCGAGGCGCGCGAAGATCGAGATGAGCGATGCGCCGAAGGCGAGGGCAGTCAGCGCCTCGACGATGACGCGGTCGTTGGGGGCGTGGCCGGCGGGGCCGGTGAGATACCAGAAGAAGGTGCTGATCGCGAGCAGGCCCAGGCCGGCGACGAGCATGCCGGTGACCGCGCCCGATCGGAACGCCATGGTGAGCCCGCCCTGCAGCGAGGTGCGTGCGGCCTCCGCGGTGCGGACGTTGGCGCGGACCGAGATGTTCATGCCGACATAGCCCGCGACGCCCGACAGGACCGCGCCGACGACGAAGCCGATGGTGGATACCGCGTTGAGCGTCAGGAACAGGATCGCCGCGACGATGACGCCGACGATCGCGATGGTGGTATATTGGCGGCCGAGATAGGCCTTGGCGCCTTCCTGGATGGCGGCGGCGATGTCCTGCATCCGGGCGTCGCCCGGAGAGGCGCGGAGCACCTGTTGGCTGGTGACGAAGCCATAGACCACGGCGATGACGCCGCAGAGGATGGCGAGGGCGACCGTGGTCATTCGCGCAAATCCTTCTCCTGTTGACGTCGCCGGCCGATGTCCCCCGGTCTGGCGCGCTGTGGGCGAGGCTATGGCGGTGGCGGGGGGAGTGCAAGCGGTTGTGGGTTGCGGTGGGTTACGGGGTGGGGGTGGGGGTTTTCGTCATTCCCGCGGAGGCAGGAATCCAGACGCGTAGGTCTCGCTTAGGCCGGAAGGTCAGAGGGTATGGATTCCCGCCTTCGCGGGAATGACGGTTTTGGGGGTGGGTGTGGCGTCCGCTTGCGCATCGTCACCCCGGACTTGGTCCGGGGTCCACTCTGCGGCGAGGGGGGAGGCTTGAAGCTCTTGCCGTTCCCTGGTGGCTCGGTGGACCCCGGAACTAGTCCGGGGTGACGGGGTGGGTAGGGGTGGTGTTGGGAGCCTTGCGGGGCGGGAATCCAGACGCGTAGGTCTCGCTTGGGCCGGAAGGTCAGAGGGTATGGAGTCCCGCCTTCGCGAGAGTGACGGTGTGGGTGGGTGGGGTGGGCGTTTCGAGCCTCGCGGGGCGCGAAGGACGTGGGGTTCGGCTTAGTGTTGGAAGCCTAAGCGGTCGGGGAGGGGGACGGGCTCTCCGCCGTCGAACAGGTGCAGGCCTTCGCCGCGGGCGAAGCGGCCGATGGGGGTTGCGGCGACGGGTGGCACGACGTTGGCGGGCATGGCGAACAGGAGTTCGTAGTCGTCGCCGGCGCTTGCTGCCGTCAGGCGCGCCGTGCGGTCCGTGCCGACGTGGGCGATGTAGGCGGGCGACAGCGGTACGGCGGCGAGGTCGACGATCACGGCGAGATTGCTCGCTGCGGCCATGCGGGCGGCGTCGATCAGCAGGCCGTCGCTGACGTCCATCATCGCATGCGCGAGGCGCGCGAGGATGCGGCCTTCCGCGAGGCGCGGTGTCGGGCGGCGGTAGCGGGCGGCGAGCGCGGCGGGGCCGGGCTGGCCTTGCGCGATGGCGAGGCCGGCGCCGGCATCGCCGATCGTGCCCGTCACCCAGAGAGCGTCATTCTCGCCCGCGCCGCCGCGCGGGGGGGCGGGGGTGTCGCAGCCGAAGGCGGTGACGGTGAGGACACGCGGCGCGCCGGGCGGCAGGCGGACGGTGTCGCCGCCGAGGATCTGCGCGTCGCACGCCGTCAGTACCTCGGCGAGGCCTTCGAGGAAGGCGCGGTCCCACGCGTCGTCGGTGAGGGGGTAGTTCAGGAGGATGCCGTCGGGCTTGCCGCCCTTGCCGGCGATATCGGACAGGTTGGTCGCGACGAGCTTCCACGCGACGTCCTGGGGGGTGTCGGAGGCGAGGAAGTGGACGCCCTCGACCAACGTGTCGGTGGTGACGACGAGGGGCGCCCGCGTCAGGCGGGCGCTGTCGTCCCGCAGCCCGCGCGCGGCAGGGTGGAGCGGGAGGGTACGCAGGGCGGCGAGGAAATCGGCTTCGGTCATGCGAGGGAGGCGGTGACGCTTCCACACCCTCCGTCATTGCGAGCGTAGCGAAGCCATCCAGAGCCAGCGCCAAGACGCTCTGGATTGCCGCGTCGCTGCGCTCCTCGCAATGACGGGATCGGGGTCAAAGCTGCCCCTTACGCCCGCACGTCCTTGGCGATGGCGTCGAGCAGGCCGTTGACGAAGCCCGATTCGCGGCGTTCGTAAAAGGCGTGGGCGACGTCGACATATTCGCTGATCGTCGCGCCGACCGGCACGTCCTTGCGCGCCATCAGTTCGTAGGTGCCGGCGCGCAGCAGCGCCTTCATCGGCTTGTCGAGGCGGGCGAGCGTCCAGCCGCTGGCGAGCTTCTTTTCGATCGCGAGGTCGATCTCGCCGGCACGCGCGGTGGTGCCCTTTACCAGGTCGTCGAAGAAATCGACGTCGGCCTCGGCATATTCCGCGTCCTCGATCGTCGCGCCGAGGCGGTGGTTGTGGAATTCGTGGAGCAATGCGGGCACCGGCGTGCCCTCCATCTCATGCTGGTAGAGCGCCTGAACGGCGGCGAGACGGGCGGCGGCGCGCGCCTGGGTACGGTTGGTGGTGCGGGACATCGTGCGGGCATGTAGTGGCGTGAATGCCGTCCGTCACCCCTT
The DNA here is from genome assembly GCF_043498045.1 of Sphingomonas sp. S6. Lineage (NCBI taxonomy): Bacteria > Pseudomonadati > Pseudomonadota > Alphaproteobacteria > Sphingomonadales > Sphingomonadaceae > Sphingomonas > Sphingomonas sp. S6. The sequence goes on along the minus strand of NZ_JBIEOE010000003.1, from coordinate 10,090 downwards.
TGCGGAACGTGCGGTAGAGCACGTTCCGAAGGCGGTGCCGACCCGATGCTCCCCCTCCCGGCCACCCACATCGTATCCTGATGGGTGGCCGACGGGTCCCAGCAAAGTAATACTTCGCTGGGCGCCCCGGGAGGGGGAGCGGGCCGGCACCGAAGCCCACTCAGGGCATCAGAACGGTGTCGACGACGTGGATGACGCCGTTCGACTGCATCACGTCCTTGATCGTGACGTGGCTGGTGCCGCCCTTGGCGTCGGTGAGCATGATGCGGTTGCCCATCATCGTCGCGGTCAGCGGCTCGCCCTGCACGGTGGTGAGCGTCGCCTTGCCACCGCCAGCCTTGATCGCGGCGGCGATCTGCTTCGACGTCATCGTGCCGGCGACGACGTGATAGGTGAGGATGTTGGTGAGCGTCGCCTTATTCTCAGGCTTCACCAGCGTGTCGACGGTGCCGGCGGGCAGCTTGTTGAACGCCGCGTTGGTCGGCGCGAAGACGGTGAACGGGCCGGGGCCCGACAGCGTGTCGACGAGGCCGGCGGCCTTCACCGCGGCGACGAGCGTCGTGTGATCCTTCGAATTGACGGCGTTTTCGACGATCGTCTTGGTCGGGTACATGGCGGCACCGCCGACCATCGGGTTTTTGGGCGCCGACATCGCCGGGCCGGCGGCGAGCAGGGCGACGGCGGCGATCGCGCCGCGGAACTGGAAGCGGGTCATGTGGCATCCTTTATCTGGTCACCCTGGGTCGGGTGCGGCGGAGATACGTCCGTCGCGGCACAAAGATGCGTTGTTTCAGCAACTTAAACGTAAGTTGCTGAAATTGATGTAGATTAATTTTTGTTGCTGGGAGGGGTGCGAGGGCTGGCCCTGTTTCAGTTGTCTGATTTTATACGAAAATCCAGATAATGCTGTTCGTCATTGCGAGCGCAGCGAAGCAATCCAGAGTCGGACCAGGACGCCCTGGATTGCTTCGCTGCGCTCGCAATGACGAACGAGTGTCCGGCGCTCTGGATCAGCGATTGAGCCGCAACCGCAGGGCCACGGACCGCGCGTGGGCGGGGAGGCCTTCGGCGTGGGCGAGGGCGACGGTCGCGGGGCCGAGCTTGGCGAGTGCGGGCTCGTCGAGTCCCAGGAAGCTGGTGCGCTTCATGAAGTCGAGGACCGACAGGCCGCTGGCGAAGCGGGCGCGGCGTCCGGTGGGGAGGACGTGGTTGGGGCCGGCGACGTAATCGCCGATCGCCTCGGGCGTGTGGCGGCCGAGGAAGACGCTGCCGGCGTGGCGGACCTTATCGAACAGCGCCTGCGGGTTATCGACCGCGAGCTGGAGATGTTCGGGGGCGAGGCGGTCGACCAGCGGGCAGGCGGCTTCGAGCGACTCCACCACGATGATCGCGCCGTTGGCATCCCATGCGGCGCGCGCGACCGCGGCGGTGGGGAGGATGGCCAGTTCTTCATCGACCGCCCGCGCGACGGCTTGCGCATAGTCGGCGTCGTCGGTGAACAGGATCGACTGCGTGGTGGTGTCGTGCTCGGCCTGGCTGAGCAGGTCGGCGGCGGTCCATTGCGGATCGTTCTGCGCGTCGGCGACGACGACGATCTCGCTGGGGCCGGCGACCATATCGATGCCGACGACGCCATAGACCTGGCGCTTGGCTTCGGCGACCCAGGCGTTGCCGGGGCCGGTGACGACGTCGACGGGCGCGATGCGGCCGGCGCCATAAGCGAGCGCGGCGATCGCCTGCGCGCCGCCGATGCGCCACACCTCGTCGACGCCGGCGAGGTGCGCGGCGGCGAGGACGAGCGGGTTGATGTCGCCGTCCGGTGTGGGCGTGACCATCACCAGCCGCTCGACGCCCGCGACCTTGGCGGGGATGGCGTTCATCAGCAGCGACGAGGGGTAAGCCGCGCGGCCGCCGGGAACGTAGATGCCCGCGGCATCGACACCGCGCCAGCGCGCGCCGAGGCGGACGCCGGCCTCGTCGACATAATCGGTGTCGGTCGGCTTCTGGCGTTCGTGATAGGCGCGGATGCGGGTCGCGGCGAGGTCGAGCGCGTCGCGCAGCTGCGGGTCGAGCGCCTCATACGCCGCGGCGCAGGTAGCGGGTTCGATGCGCCAGCCGGTTTCGCTGAGGTCGTGGCGGTCGAGCTTTTGCGTGAAGGCGCGGATCGCCGCTTCGCCATCGTCGCGGACGGCGCGAATGATCGTCGCGACGTCGCGCGCGACATCGGCGGCGGCTTCGCGGCGGCCGTCGACCAGCGCGGTGAAGGCGTCGGCGAAGCCGGCGTCGCGTGTGTCGAGGTGGATCACTTCATGCCCTCCGCCACGGCGCGGCGGAATGCCTCGACCAGCGGCACGACTTCGGCACGGGTCTTCATCGCGGCGCGGTTGACGATCAGGCGGCTGGTGACTTCGGCGATCACCTCCACTTCGACGAGGCCGTTTTCCTTGAGCGTGCGGCCCGAGGAGACGAGGTCGACGATGCGCGGCGCGAGACCCAATGTCGGCGCCAGCTCCATCGCGCCGTTCAGCTTGACGCATTCCGCAGCCACGCCGCGATTGGCGAAATGGGCGGCGGTGATGTGCGGATATTTGGTCGCGACGCGCACATGGCTCCAGCCGCGCGGATCGTCGGTCGCGGCCATGGCGGCGGGTTCGGCGACCGAGATGCGGCAATGGCCGATGCCGAGATCGACGGGGGCGTAGAGTTCGGAATAATCGAACTCGGCCAGCACGTCCGACCCGACGATGCCGAGTTGCGCGGCGCCGTGCGCGACGAAGGTCGCGACGTCGAAGGCACGGACGCGGATCAGCTCGATATGCGGCACATCGGTGGCGAAGCGCAGCGCGCGGCTGTTTTCGTCGCCGAATGCGGCTTCGGGATGGATACCGGCGCGGGCGAGCAGGGGAAGGGCCTCGGAGAGGATGCGCCCCTTGGGCACGGCGATGACTAAAGGTGTCGGCACGCGCGGGGCTTTACTGGCGGTGGGGTGCAGGCGCAACACGGCGCCGGCAGGAGGCGAGTCGATGGCGGACGAGGCAGAGAATCTCAAGTCGTTCGAGGTGCAGGCGGGATATTGCCGAGCGATGGATGCGCCGGTGACGACGCGGCTCGTCGAGGCGCTGCCGGTGGCGCTGGATCGGTCGACGGCGACGGGGCGGACGGTGCTCGACTGGCCGGGCGAGCCGGTGGCGGATGCGATGGTGCTGCGCCTCGTCGGCGGGCTGCATGCGCTGCACCGAGCGGGCGCGGACGCCGATCTGTCACGGGTGTTCGCGGGCGAGACGACCGATCCGGGGAAAATCGCGGACGTGCTGCGGGCGACGCTGGCGCGACACGATGCGGCGATCCGGCCATGGCTCGACGGACCGCCGCAAACCAATGAGGTCGGGCGGTCGGCGGGTCTGATGACCGGGCTGTTGCATATCGCCGCGCGCTACGGCCCGCGAATCGAACTGCTCGAGATCGGATCGAGTGCGGGGCTGAACCTGATGATCGGCCAGTATGGCTTCGACCTGGGCGGCACGGCGGCCGGGCCGGCGGAGGCGGCGCTGACGCTCGTCCCCGACTGGCGCGGGCCGCCGCCGCCGGCGGTGCCGATTGCGGTTCAGCGGGTGAGGGGAGTCGATATCGCGCCGGTCGATCTGTCCGACGAGCGCCAGGCGCGGCGGTTGCAGGCCTATGTGTGGGTGGAGGCGACCGATCGGCAGGCGCGGCTGGCGCAGGCGATCGATCTGGTGCGCGCACACGGCGTTGACCTGGTGCAGGGCGATGCGGCGGATTGGGTGGAGGCGCGGCTCAGCGAAACGCCGGAGGCGGGCGTTACGCGCGTGCTGATGCATTCGGTGGTGTGGCAATATCTGCCGCCGGCGACGCGGGCGCGGATCGGCGAAGCGATGGCGGCGGCGGGCGCGCGTGCCACGCCGGAGCGGCCGCTCGGCTGGGTGATGATGGAGCCGAATCGCGACCTGCACCGGCATGAGGTGCGTGTGCGCGGCTGGCCGGGGGACACGCCGATGGAGCTGGTGGCGCTGACCCATGCGCATGGCGCCTGGGTGGAAGGGCTGTCGCCGCCCTATGAGACGCGCGACTATGTGATGCGGCGTGGGGCGTATGAAGCGGATGCCGGGACGGGGTGAACCGCCCCGGCGCTTACTGCACCGTCACCCCAGGCCTGATCCGGGATACCGGCTCAAGATCGGGATGACGGGGAGGGGGTTACGTCCGCTTAGGCAGTGTCTGCATTTAGCGGATTCCATTTGGAAGACCGATCTGATTCAAGGCTGGTGAAGGAGCCAAGCCTTGAGCAGACGAACGCTGACGGACGAGCAATGGGATCGGATTGCGGGTCATCTTCCGGGTCGGGAGGGGACGCGAGGGCGGAGCGGTGTCGACAACCGGCTATTTGTGGATGCGATCCTGTGGATGGCCGGCAATGCGGCGCGCTGGCGTGACCTGCCGGAGGTGTTCGGCAAGTGGACAGGGGTGCATGCGCGGTTCCGGCGGTGGTCGCATGCCGGTGTATGGGAACGGCTTTTCCATAGCCTGGCCGACACGCCGGACTTCGAATACGTCCTGATCGACAGCACCATCTCGAAGGCGCACGCCGATGCGGCGGGCGCAAAAGGGGGGCTGAAGCTGCCGCGATCGGTCGGTCCCGCGGCGGGCTGACGACCAAGCTGCATGCGGCGGTCGACGCCATCGGCCTGCCGATCCGTATCCATCCGACGCCCGGGCAATGGGGCGATCGCCCCCAGGCCGAAGCGCTGCTGACGGGCTTGAAGGGTGTCGGCCACGTCATCGCCGACGCCGCCTATGACGCCGATCCGCTACGCGTCTTCATCGCCGACAGTCTCGGTGCTACTGCCCACATCAAAGCCAATCCCAGCCGAACCGGAAAGCCTCCCATCGACTGGCGCCTCTACAAGGAACGCCATCAGGTTGAGTGCTTCTTCAACAAGCTCAAGCGCTTCCGCCGCATCGCCTTGCGCTGCGAGAAGACCATCTCCGCCTTCATGGGCTTCGTTCACCTCGCATGCGCCATGATCTGGCTGCGCTAAATGCAGACGCGGCCTAACGTGTCGTCATAATGGACAGAAACAGCCGACCGCGTATTGTAAGGCGGGTCGATGTAGATGCACTTCACCTGTCCGCGATAATTGGGCAGCAGGCTCTTGAGCGCCTCCAGATTGTCGCCTTGGATCAGCATGTTGCCGCTGCCGGGCGCGCCGGCGGAAAGCGCCGCGTCGCGCTCCAGCAGGCGGTACGGTACGGCATCCGCCGCCTTCACGTCGCGGTCGCGTGTCAGCCAGTGCAGGGTCGGCATTGTGTCCCCTTCGCCCGCCCTCTTGCCGCCCTGAATGAAATCTGGCAAGTTCGTTGCTGAAAAGGTTCAAGGGGCTTTGTCTTGGCACATGATGGTGCAGTGCTGACGCAGATCGGCGACCTCGCCGAGGCTGGCGAGCGGATGATCGAACGCCTCCGGCGCAAAGCGTTTCTGCCCGAGAGCCGCAAGGGGCTCAACGTTCGCTTCGGCATCGCCGAGGCGGCACAGCTGCTCGGCTGCTCTACCAACCGCATCCGCATGGCGGAAGATGACGGGAGATTGCCCCCTGCCCCCGCCTCCGAGAGCGGGCGCCGGCTGGGCTACACGGTCGAGGAAATGCTGCGGATGCGCGAGGTGCTGGGCGCGTCCCCTGCCCGCGCCCCGCTCGACGTGCCGGCGATCATCGCGGTGCAGAACTTCAAGGGCGGCGTTGGCAAGTCGACCGTCACCACGCACCTAGCCCATTATTTCGCGGTGCAGGGCTATCGCGTGCTGGTGGTCGATTGCGACAGCCAGGCGACGACGACGACCCTGTTCGGCTTCAACCCACACTTCAACATTACGCGGGAAGAGACGCTCTACCCGTATCTCTCGATTGACCCAACCCAGGCGGACCTGCTCTACGCGGTAAAGCGGACGCCGTGGCCGAACGTGGACCTGATCCCGTCCAATCTCGAACTGTTCGACGTTGAATATGAGCTGGCGGCAGCGGGCAGCGATGGCGGATCAGTGCTGGCGGCGCGGTTTCGCAAGCTGAAGCGCGGTTTGTCCGACCTCGCGCGCGACTATGACATCGTTCTGCTCGATCCGCCCCCTGCCCTCGGCACGATTAGCCTCGCAGTGATGCAGGCGGCGAACGCGCTGCTGGTGCCGCTGGCGGCCACCACGCCGGATTTCTGCTCCACCGTGCAATTCCTGTCGATGATGGATCAGGTGCTGCACCAGCTGACGGGCGCCGGCATCGAGGTCGACTACCAGTTCGTCCGGCTGATCTGCTCCAAGTTCGATGGCAACGATCCCAGCCACGCAATGGTGCGCGCGATCATGGAGCAGAGCTTCGGCCCTGCCCTGCTCCCGGTGCCGATCCTCGAATCGGCCGAGATCAGCCATGCGGCGATGCGGATGATGACCGTCTACGAGCTGGAAAAGCCGATCGGCACGCCCAAGACGCACAAGCGCAGCCGCGCCAATCTGGACGAGGCGCTGCGGCAGGTGGAGCAGCTCGTGCGCCAAAGCTGGGGGCGTGTCGAACCGGCCAGCGAGGAGGCGGTGATCCATGCCGCGGCCTGACCTTTCCTACAACGCCATGTTCTACTTACGTTCTGCACGGGAGGTGCGGCATGGCGCGTAAGCAATCGGACTATCTGGCGGCGCTGCTCGCAGATGACGCGTCCGAACAAGGCAATGCCCCCTTCCCTGCCCCGGCGCGCGAGGCTCCCCCGGAACGCGCGCGCACGACCACGCTGCTCGGTCGCGAGTCCGCGCTGGCGCGTGTGGCGAGCGGCGAGGTGCGGCAGGTCACCCAACTGCTGCTCGATCCCGCGCGCGTGCGCATCTGGCCGGGCAACGCTCGCACTTACGCGCACCTCTCGGAGGAGAATTGCCGCGAGCTGATCGACTCGATCGTCGCCGAGGGCGGACAGAAGGTGCCGGCGGTGGTGCGGCGCGTCGACGGCGATCCGGATCACGATTTCGAGGTGATCGCCGGCACGCGGCGGCATTGGTCGATCAGCTGGCTGCGTTCGCACAGCTATCCCGACATGCAGTTCGTGGCGCAGGTCGCGCAGCTGGATGATGAGGCGGCTTTCCGGCTGGCGGATCTGGAAAACCGCGCGCGGGCCGACGTGTCCGACCTGGAGCGGGCCCGCAACTATCTCGACGCGCTGAAGGCGCATTACGGCAACCACCAGACGCGGATGGCCGAACGGCTGAAGCTGTCCAAGGGCTGGCTGTCCAAGATGCTGAAGGTCGCCACGATCCCTGACGCGGTGATTGCCGCCTTCGCCTCGCCGGGCGACGTGCAGCTGAAGCCGGCCTATACACTGGCCCAGGCGCTAGACGACAAGGACATGGCCAAGGCGATCACCGCCATGGCGCGGCAGGTCGCCAAGGAACAGGCGGCACGTCGCGAGGCGGGCGCCCCCCCCTCCCCCGCCACGGACGTGCTGCGGCGGCTGCTCGACGCGCCAAAGGCGTTGTCCGGTGACGAAAGGCCGGAGCCGTACCGCTACGCCACCAAGTACGGGCGCACCGCACTGACGGTACAGTCGGCTAACCGGCAAGGCGTGACGATCCGCCTCCACGCGGGCTCTGGCGCAGACACGGACGAGTTGATGACCGCCTTGCGCGATGCACTGGCCCACCTCGAGGCGACCGGGAAAGGACTCCAGCGCTGATGTTTCCCCGGGGAAACATGCAGGGGCGGAGCATCGGTTTTGTAAACCGCTGGTCGATGTTTCCCCGGGGAAACATCGCATGACCCGCGCGCGCCGGGAGGCCGTGTCCGAGCAGTTCGAGCTGTTCCTCCCCTATCTTGCCGACTTGCCGCTGCGCGACCAGCGCGAAATGATGGAGCGGCCTTTCTTCAGCCTCGCAAAGTCGAAGCGTGTGAAGCCGATCGACTACCGATCACCGGACGGCAAGCTGTGGGTCCACGTCTCGGCCAATCCCGACTACGGCATGGCGACGATCTGGGACGCGGACATCCTGATCTACTGTGCCTCGATGCTCGCCGACATGGCGCGCCGCGGCGTTAACGACGTGCCGCGCAAGCTCCACCTGATGCCCTACGACCTGCTGCGCGCGATTGGGCGGCAGCCGACGGGTCGCGCCTATGAGCTGCTCGGCCAGGCGCTCGACCGGCTGGTGTCGACCACGGTCAAGACAAATATCCGTGCCGAGAACCGCCGCGAGGCGACGTTCAGCTGGCTCGACGGCTGGACGCAGCTGGTGGACGAGAAGACCGAGCGCTCGCGTGGCATGACAATCGAATTGTCGAACTGGTTCTGGGAAGGCGTGATGATGACCGGCGGCGTGCTGTCGATCGACCGCGCCTATTTCGACATCACCGGCGGGCGCGAGCGCTGGCTGTACAAGGTCGCGCGCAAGCATGCGGGCGGCGCCGGCGAGGCGGGCTTCGCCATCTCAATGCCGACGCTGTTCGAGAAGTCGGGCGCCGAGGGCCAGTATCGCCGCTTCAAGTTCGAGATCGCCAAGATCGCCGAGCGCGACGAACTGCCCGGCTATGCGCTGACGATAGAGCAGCCCGATGGCAAGCGCGAACCCGCGTTGCGGATGCGCCGGCGAAGCGAAGGCGAGACGAAGGCGGCGCCGTCAGCGAAGGCAGCGAAGACTGGCAAGGCACCCTCCCCCGCCCCGAAGCCCGATCCCGCTCTTGAGCCGACGGCCGAGCCCGGCGTCGATGCCGCCGCCCTGATCCGCCGCAGCGTGAAGAGCCTGTCGGGCCGCGCCACCTTCGGCGAGATCACCGACGCGACTCTGGCAACGCTGCGCGCCGAATGCCCCGGCTGGGACTATCAGACACTCCACGCTGACTTCCGCACCTGGATAGAGGCGGACGCAGGCCGGACCCCGGTGAGCTATCAGAACGCCTTCATCGGCTACGTGCGGCGCTTTGATGCTAAGAATCGGCATACGCTGCGGTAGAGAGATCACCTGCGATTCGTGGCCACCGAATAGGACGGCGTCGCCAGCGCGGGGTTCTGTGTCCGAACATCGAGCAGCAACGCGATCCTTTGGCAGACGCGGCACGGAGCTACAACTGGACGACGATTGTTGAAAAGGTCCGGGCAATGCCCGCGCTCGCCAACACTACGCGGCCGGGTAGCACATCCGGCTTCGCGCCGCTGCATCAGGTGGCGCATGGCGGTGGACCGTCATCCGTGGCGATGGCTCTGATCACGCGGGGCGCTTGGCGGAGCCTGCGCGAACTTTCACGCCGTCATCCGTGGCCGCGTCGGCGATCTGGAGGCGAAAAGCGGACTCCGCCTGCTACGACTGGCACCCATGCTAGAGACCTTCGGTGATCGATAGTTCCCGGAGTCCGAAATGTACGGTGGTTTCCGCTACAGCCTGGATTTGCAGGGCGCCGAACCGACCCTGGTGAGCGAGAGCTGTTGCCGCGTCGTGGAGGGATCCGAAGAGCGGCAAGAGGTCGACGTCCATTGCAGCAGACTGGTCCCGCAAAAGCCGCGTTCCACGGGCATCGAGATTATCCGCAAGGACGATGGCGTTCCGGATGTATCGCGTGGCGAGTGACAGATCCTTCCTACGGCCTCGTGGCGCACCGCAGATTCGGACAATTTGAACGTCGCCGGCGCAACGCCATCGCAAACTGATTCAATGAGAGTGCTCATTTTCCACCCGTCCGTCGATCATCGATACTCCGGGAACGCTAATCGACACTCCCGGAACGGCGAGGCGATACATCGGGAACGCGAGCATCGATCCTTCAGGAACGCCGCAACGATACTCCGGGAACGCACCTTCGAAAGCGAATCGTGGAAAGTCGCTGACTTGAGCAGTTACAGCGGCACCCCTAACTTCTTAACCTCTCATTGAACCCTCTAACCCCGCGAAATAATTTTCTTTGAATTTTGGAGATTCAGAAAGGCAGGCTCTAGGCAGTGTCTGCATTTAGCGGATTCCATTTGGAAGACCGATCTGATTCAAGGCTGGTGAAGGAGCCAAGCCTTGAGCAGACGAACGCTGACGGACGAGCAATGGGATCGGATTGCGGGTCATCTT